>DBZX01000075.1:533-4100 GCA_002311335.1 bacterium UBP10_UBA1149 | reverse complement strand
TGCTCCTTACTTTTCAATAACCGCGCCCGCGCGCGCCGGCGCCCAGCTGCAGCAGTGGGCCGAGATCAAGGCGGTCGCCGCCGCGACGATAATAGACCTTGGTGGTAGCATAACCCACCACCACGCAGTCGGCCGCGACCACCGACCCTGGTACGAAAAACAGCGCCCCGACGGGTTCGCGAGAGCCATGCTGGCCGCGCGCGCCGAGATGGATCCGGCCGGGATGCTGAACCCCGGCGTATTGTTCAAGGCGCCCTGAAGAGTTGCCGACCGTCGGCGAGCATGGCCAGGGCCACGGCACAGTGCAGTGCCGCGCCCACGGGTAGCACCCCCTCGTCGAGTTTCATGCGATCGGAATGCAGGGGGCCGCCGTCTTCGACGCGACAACCGAGAAACGCCATCGCCCCCGGCACGCGGTTGAGCACATATGAAAAATCTTCGGCACCCATCATCGGGCCGGGCATCTCGATGCTGCGAAGGCCCAGCCCGCCGGCAACGTCGGCAACCAGCCGGGCCGCGTACCCGTCGTTAACGGTAGGTCCGTAGCCTTCGGCTATGTCGACCTCGGCCGTGAGCCCGCGCGCGGCCGCAACTCCCGCCACCACGCGGCGCAACTGGTCGTGGGCGCGGCGGCGTCCATCGTCGCTCAGGCAGCGTATGGTTCCCTGCAAGGTGGCACGCGGAGGGATGACGTTGAAGGTACTGCCCGCTTCGACCCTGGTGACGCTGAATACAACGCGATCGTAGGGGTCGGTCTCGCGTGCCATCACGTGCGACAGCCCGTCGACGATCGGCCCGATACCGGGTATCGGGTCTGCCGAAAGATGCGGCACCGAGGCGTGTCCCCCGCGGCCGTCAAGATGAATCTCAAAGATATCAGCCGAGGCCATGAAGGTGCCCTCTCGCCATGATACCGCCCGCGACGGCGAGCTGGGGTCGACGTGTATTGCGAAGGCCGCATCAACTCCCTCCAGGGCTCCCTCGTCGAGCATGACCACCGCTCCCCAGTGCCCCTCTTCGCCGGGCTGGAACATCAACCTCACCGTGCCGGCAAAGTCGGCACGTCGCTCCTGCAACAACGACGCGGCTCCGAGCAGCATGGCCACGTGGGCGTCGTGTCCGCAGGCGTGCATGCAACCATCGCGCTCGGAGCTGAAGTCCACGCCGCTGTGCTCGGTCATGGGCAGGGCGTCGGTGTCGGCCCTGAGCGCGACCATCCCCGCCGACCGCTGGCCCTCGACTGCTTTGCCCTCGCCGACGATGTCGGCCACCACCGAGCTGCAACCTTCGCCGCTGCGGGCGCCGCTGATGCCCAGCCGTTCGAGCTCGCCCAGTATCAACGCCTGCGTGTCGGGGTTGACCAGGCCGAGCTCCGGGTTGACGTGCACGCGCCTGCGCAACTCGACCAAGCGCTCGGCATCGCGGCCGGCTGCTGCCAGAAGTTCGTTGCCGCCGCTCATTACTCCTGCCGCCCCTGCTCGACTTGCGCCTGTTTCAGCCTGCGGTTGATGACGTGGCGATAGAGGTCGAGATCCTGGGCACCGGGCAGCGTGAGCACGTCGCCGTCTACCACCACCGTCGGTATGCCGGTGATACCGAGCTCGCGGGCCTCGGCAAAATCTTTCTGCAGTTCTTCTTCCAACGCCGGGTCGTCGAGGTCAGCCTCAAAACGGACTTGGTCCAGGCCGAGCTCCACGGCGACCTCGACCAGCGTGGATCGACTACCAGGGTCGCGGTGTTGTTCGAAATAGGCCTTCATCAAGGCCAGGTGGTAGTCGGTGAAGCGTTGCTGGCGGGCGGCCGCCTTGACGGCGATGCCCGACGGCAGCGACCACGGGGTCGGTGGCTCGGCCGAACTCCAGGGATACGCAAAAACCGGCGAGCCCGGCATCGACTCGGGACGCGCCCAGGACGCGGTATAGCCGGTAAACTTCTCCAGCGAGGTCGCGCGTTGTTGCGGGCGCAGCATGTAGCCTCGCCAGTTAACGATCAGCTTGTCGCCGAACTCATCCTCGAGGGTGCGCAGGCTCACGGCCGCGACATAGCACCAGGGTCAAAGAACGTCCGACCAGACTGTGAAACGGACCCCCATCAGCCGGTCATCATGCCAGCCAGGTCGGTGTCCATCCATTTGCGGATGGAGGCCACCACGGGCCCGCGTGCATCCTTACGGGTGAGGGCAAACGCGCCGCGGCTGAGCTGGGCCAGGCGCGCGGCGTCTTCAACAGCCGCTGCTATAACATCGCCGGGCTCAACGACCTGGTCGAGAAAGCCGATGTCCACCGCCTCGGCGGGATTGTAGAGCCGGGCCAGTTGCGTGGCCTCGTGCAGGTGCTTACGGGCCAGGCGCTCGCGCGCCAGCACCAAGGCAAAATAGGGCAGGTTCATTCCGATGGCTGTCTCGTTGAGCCCCAGTTTGAAGTCGCCCGCGGCGCCCACCCGCTTGTCGACCGACAGGAGCAGCATGGCTCCCAGCGCCACTGCGTGGCCGGTGCAGGCCACCACCACCGGGCGCGGGCTGGCGTAAAGCCGCAGCAACATCTCGATGCCGCTGGTCAGAAGAGCCAACGCGCCCTCGGGGTCGCCGGTGATGACCTTGAGATCAAAGCCGCCGGACAACCGCCCCTCGCGACCGCTTATGACCACCGCCCCGGCGTCGGTTTCATCGACTTCGTCGAGCAGCGAATTGATGCTCGCTATGGCAGCAGGCGAAAAAGCGTTGGCCTTGCCGTCGTCCATGTGGACGTGGGCCACGCCGTCTTCGATGCTAAGCGTTATGTTGTTGTCAGCCATGCAGTCAGTTCTAGCTGCGACCGCCGGCTGAAAAAAGGCCACCGGCAGCAATCGGCTTTCCGGCCAGCGGCGCGTTCAGCGCCCGGCCGCAACCTGCGACAACACGGTGCGAATGCGCGCCGCGTTGACACCGAGGTCGCCGCGCCCGTCACGAGAACGAGAGCGTACGTCTACCCGCGCGCCTTCAGCAGTGGCTCGTACCCGGACGACAACATCGTCCACGAAGTGAAAAATCGACGAGGTGGCCGATGCCTCCAGGCGGCCGCTCGCCCTGTCTACATCGGTTACGGTCGTGCTCGCCAGGTCTTCGAGCGCCGCCTGCACCCGGTCGAATACCAGGTCGTAAGGCTGGGTGAGGAGCAGCGGGACGAGGTCGGCGTCGGATTGGCGCTGCTGGAGGGCGAACTCTTCGCCGGGGTAAGCCATCGGGTTGCCTTCGTTGGCGGGATCTTCGAGCGCCTTCACGAAGACCGGTGGGTCGTTGATGTCGGTCGTAAAATCGTTGATGGGCGGAGCGTCGGCCCCCTGCCCCGAGAGCGCTACCAGCAATGCCACGACCATGCTGCCCGACACCAGGGCACCCGACACCGCATTGCCACGACCGTCGAGTCCGGCAGCAGCGCGGGTCGAGTAAAGCCCCAGCAGCGAACAGGCCAGCGCCAGCAACGACAGCAGCATGCCCAGCGCAAAACCGCTAAAGCCGGCCATCGGCGATATGACCTGCGAGAAGGCTGCGACCACCGAGCCCACACCCAGGGCCATGCCCACGAGGGC
>DBZX01000075.1:0-303 GCA_002311335.1 bacterium UBP10_UBA1149 | reverse complement strand
CTGTCGACCTTGATGTCCCACACGCTTATCTCGTCGTCCGCGGCGTAGGCAGCCTTGATACTCAGCTCTATGCCGGTGTCGTCTATGATCTGCCCTACCGGGCGGTCGTCCTTGCCAGCGTAGTAACCACCGGCGGCCGCGCCGCCCAGTGCAACCGGCCAGCATCCGGCCAGCAAGCCACCCAGCAGCAGCGGGACAACGGCCAGCGCAAGGCGGGACAAGGAAGTAGAAACGACGGGTTTGAGGTTATTTTTCATCACGCCGCAGCTTTAGCATGTACCGCCGGTAAGCGGCAGCCAGCGC
>DBZX01000097.1:19626-32608 GCA_002311335.1 bacterium UBP10_UBA1149 | reverse complement strand
GGCGCACAAACCCCATCTCTTCGTAACGCCTCAAGGCGTTACCAAAAGTAACCGCGGAGCCACCCTCCACTCGCTGGGTTTCGCCTACCAGCATGCCGGTGCGATAGGCGGTTCGCATCTGCTCGAGCAGAATTTTTTCCTGCACCCCATCCTCGTCCAGGTCATCCCTGAGCGCCATGGCCACGTGGCGGTAGCTTTCCTTGAAGCACTCCAACACGTTTCTCGTGGCCAGGGACAGGGGGTGGCCGGCCTGCAAGCTGGTGTCAACAACAGCCCCTTCCTCGCGGTAGTAAGTCATCACTTCACCCACCAAGCGGGGAATCTCCCCCCGTTCCGGCAACGCAAACTCAAAACGAAACAGCTCGAGCCACCACCACACCTTGTCTGCGAGTTCTTCTTCCCTACACCCGTTCGCGAGAATCGAGGTGACGAGCGACGGAACGAGGAATGCGTGGATGAGGTTGTTCTTATAAAAATCCATCGCTACGCGCCTGCCCTGCTTGACCACCAATGCCTCTGCGTGCCCCTTGTCGATCACCTCCACGAGGTCGTTGCTTTCCAGGAAGGAAACGCTTTCGCGAAAATCGCCCAGGTTGCGTTCGAGCGAGGAGGTAAACGGTATGTCCTGTTGCCGTATGAGCCTCGCCAGTGCATTGGCCTGCTGCCTGAAATCCTCATAGCGCATGCCCGCGTGGGTCGCGCCGAGCAGCACGGTACAGGAAACAGACGTCGCGCCGGCCACCGACACGTCGTTGACTTCGCGGAGGATGCGGAAGCCAAGCTTTTGAACAAAGCGGCGGAGCTCTTCCTCTACTTCGGGCACACCCGCGCCCTCGCTGAAGCGGCCCCTGTTGTCGCCCAATGCGTCGGCCAGGGAAATTGGTTCAGCGAAGGACGCGTACACGGTTCCGTATTTTTGCTTGAGAAAACGCCGGGCTTTGAACAACGAGCCGATGCTCTCGGTTTCCTTCTCACCGCCGAGCAGTTCGTGCTGGTAAGCGGCCTCTTCAACCACCCGGCCGTAATGGATAGAGACGGGGACCAGGAAAAGGTCACTTCGCACCCCGCCGACGAAGGAACTGACTATCGCCGACAACATGCCCAGCTTGGGCGTCATGATTTTACCAGTACGGCTGCGCCCACCTTCGATGAAGAACTCCTGGGTGTAGCCTTCCTTGATCAAGTAAGAAAGGTATTGCTGAAAGACCAGCTTGTAGAGTTCGTCCTCGCGGAAACTGCGCCTGACAAAGTAAGCACCCGCCGCACGAAAGAGCGGGCCCATGGGCCAGAACGCCATGTTGGCACCTGCAAAAATATGCGGTGGACTGACGAAGTTGAGATGAAAAAGGTAGGTAATGACCAGGTAGTCAAAGTGGCTGCGGTGGCAGGGAACGAGTACCACGGGGTGGTGTCTTACCTTGTCGACGACCTGCTCGAAGTTGATCGTCTCAAGGCCCGAGAACATTCGTCGCCATAGCTTCTGGAAGACGTAGGTAATAACGCCGAATACGATGCCGTTGAAGTTGGCGGCCATCTCTTCGAAATAGACTTCGGCCTGCTTGCGCAGCTTGCCCACGGGGTCCTGGGTTTCATCAGCTATTCTCCGTATACCGGCCGCCATCTCTTCGTTCTCGAGAACGGTGGCTTTTATCCGCCTGCGCGATTGCAGTGCCGGGCCGAGGACGACTCGCTCCTCGCGCTGGAGAAAAATCTGGACGGCACGCGAGAGTCGACGAGCCAGGCGTTCCTCGGAGTCTTCGCTGTAACGCTGGCTGAACTCGCTCATCGCTACTTCCATGCCCACCGTGATGAACAGGTCATTGCGGTTCCACCAGTAGGCAAAAAGCTTTCGGGTATCACTGGGAGCGTCTTCAACGCTGTAGATCAGCGCGGATAAACCGGTCTCTCGCTTGCGAAAACTGTGCCCCCGGAACAAGGCGAGCGGGACCACGAAGCGCTCGGTTGAGCTCAGCCCGTGGACGACTTCACGCAGGTAGTCAGTGCCTACCCGGGAACCCGTGGGCCCGCGCCTGCCCCAGCTGAACGACACGCGCGCGCGTCTGCCGCGCATGAAAATGAGAACCGGTTTGTTCTCCTTGACCGCCGCCGCGCAGTAGTCGTGGCCAAGACCCTCGGGCTGCTCACGCCTCAGGTTAAGCACGCCGCCGAGCGCCACCCGGAGCCTGCGGAGGATGACGGTAAAAGGCGCGAGTACGGTGGTAGTAACCCCGTTGGCAAAAACCGGCAAGGGCAACCCTTCTCGACGCAGGACGTAGTTGACCAGGAAGTAATCAATCAGCGACCGATGGCGAAGAACGTAAACCACCGTGCCACGCTTGGCCAGATCTCTTATCTTGTGGACGGAACTTTCGTGGATAACCACTCCGCCGAACACCCGGCCGGCCACAAAGTCGGCGACCGAATTGAACGCGCCGCGCATCGCCGAGGGGTGCACCGGGACGCCTTCGTCTTCGGCGACGGTGTTATCCTCTTCGGTATCGGGGTGTACTTGTTCGTCCATGTCAGTAATTTCGGGCCGTAGCCTAGAGCAATCTCGTTACCCCGGCCTTCTCAAGCATGGTTACCACCTCTCGAACGTCCTGGCTACGATCCTTGCGACATACCAACAGGGCATCGCCGCTATCCACCACCACGAGGTCATCTACACCGACGAGAGCCACCAGCTTACCCCCAGAATAAACCATGTTTCCGCTGGAATCGATGCTGACAAGGTCGTCTCGAGACCTGTTGCCGTGGGCGTCTTCGGGCCAGGATTCGCCCGCGACATCCCAGCTACCGACATCGCTCCAGTCAAAACTCGCCGGCACCACGGCGACCTTGTCAGAGTGCTCCATTATCCCGTAGTCGACCGAAATCGCCGGCAGGCGGGGGTATATTCGGGCAAGTGCAGCCTTGGATACCCGGCCGCGGCTACGCTCCCCGTCCAAGCGGGCGAGGGCTTTTCCCAGTCCTGGTAAATGCTTATCGATCTCCTCGAGCACCACGTCGGCTCGCCAGGCAAACATGCCGCTGTTCCAGTAGTAATTCTTGTTGGCGACGTAACGCCGGGCTCGAGCCAGCGAGGGTTTCTCGTAGAAGGCCGCCACCTGCCTGGCCCCGAGGCCGCCCTCGAGCGTTTTGCCTGCCTTCAGGTAACCATAACCGGTGGCCGGTCCGCTGGGCGTTATCCCGAACGTTACCAACCTGCGCTGGTGAAAGGCCAACGCCAGGCCTCGACTCATGTCAGCCAGGAATTTTTTTCGATGTTCAATCAGGTGGTCGGCGGGCAGAACCAGCATGACACCGTTCTCGTTACGACGAGCGACTTCCAGCGCCGCCCAGCCCACGGCTGCGGCGGTATTGCGGCCCACGGGTTCGGCCAGAACATTGCGCGCCGGCATCCACGGCAGCAGCTTTCGTACCCCGCCTGCCAGGGTCTCGCTGGTGACCACGAGAACGTTCTCATCCTCAACGAGGCCACGTACCCGCGCCGCCGTTTCTTCGAGCATACTGCTCGGGCCTGCGAGGGCCAGCACCTGCTTGGGGCGCTTGCGCCGACTCAGGGGCCAGAAACGCGAGCCGACGCCACCCGCTACGATGATCGCGAACCTGTCTTTCCCAGCTGTTGTTTTCTTTGCCATAAGGGTGAGCGATGATCGACCCCCGCGAAGCGTAATGCAAGTGGCCTCGCCCCTGCAGCCATTGACCAACGAGCGCTCCGGGTTAATATGCCGCGGCGATGTTACTCAAGTTAATACTGCTCGCTTTCTTTCTCGTGTCGCTGTTCGAGGCGGCTTGCTACCTGCTCCTTCGCTACGAGGACGCTGATATCACCCCCAGGCGGGACCCCCTTCCCGCCGCATCACTGCTGGCTGCATTTGCAGCCGAATGCGTGGTGACGCTGCTTTCCCTGCTGACGCGACCATTCGGCCTTCTGGGCGGTAAGTTGTCGAGTGGTAGCGGCCGGCCAGTGCTGCTGATCCACGGCTGGGGCCAGAATCGCGCCAGCATGGCGCTGTTGGCGGCGCGCTTACGCAGGGATGGCCGCGCTACGCAGTCGATCAATTACCCAAGCGTCTCCGAATCAATGGAAATCAAGGCCGCGGTAGTGGCCTCGGCCCTGCGCTCGGCCGCTGCCTTGAGCGACGACGGTCTCGTGGACGTGGTCGCCCACAGTCAGGGCGGCGTCCTCATTCGAGACGCGGCTGCGCGGCAACAGTGCTCTGCCATCCTGGGAAACGTCATCACCCTCGGCTCTCCCCACCAGGGCACCGGGCTGGCGGCGGTTGTTCCTTTCAAGTCCGCGACCCAGATGAAACGCAGTTCACGTTATCTCGAACGGCTCGCCGCCGCCGAAAAAGAGCTTGCATGGACCCATTTCGTTTCGATCGCATCAACTTTTGACGCGATCGTGTTTCCCCGGGAATGTTCAGACTACCCCCCGGGCATGAACGTGACCGTCAACGCTATCGGGCACAACTCGTTGCTGGTCGCAGGGGGCGTCTACGAGGTAGTGAAAGAAAACCTTTCATATTCCCCTGCGGCCGTAAACCCGACTGGCCACGATAAAAAGTGACTATACGCCGGGCCATCGTCGGTCCCGATTCACAGGGACGCAGGCTCGATAAAATAGTGGCCGATCTCACCGGTTGCGGGCGCAGGCGGGCGCGTAAGCTCATAGAGGAGGGCTGCGTACAGGTCGACGACCACTGGGCAGCAGCATCGAGCCTGCCCGCCGTTGGTTCGCAGATCATAGTCGAACAAAGCAGTGAGGAGTTAGCGGCTTCCGAGCCTGCAAGGATACGACTGGTATGGAGTAACGAAGAGGTCCTGGTGATGAACAAGCCCGCCGGCGTGCATTCGCACAGGGGCTTGCACAGCCCCTGTGCCGCTGATTACACGGCCGCCGCTTTTCCTGAAACCGTGGGCCTCGGGGCGAGCGACAAGGAGGGCGGCATCGTTCACCGACTAGACTGTTTTACGTCGGGCTTGCTGATCGCCGCAAGAAACGAAAGCGCCTACCGGGAGCTGCGACAACGTTTTAGCAGCGCCCTGGTCACGCGGCGCTACCTCGCACTGGTGATGGGCCAGCTGGAGCACGCGCAGGTAGTCGAACAAGCCCTGGTACGAACCGCCCGCAAGGTTCGCGCGGCCCGCGAGGGAGAAACCGGCCTTCCGGCCCGTTCGCAGATTCAGTCACTGGAAAACGGCCGCGACTGGGCGTTGCTGCTCGTAGAATCCACTACCGGGGCTCCCCACCAGGTGCGCGCCCACTTGAGCTCGCTGGGACTCCCACTTCTGGGGGACACGGAATATGGGGGCCAGCCGGCGCGTTTTCGCAAGGGCCAGCTGCTCCACGCCGTCGGCCTTTCGCTGCACAGAGAGGCGGGTACGCACCCAGTGTCTTTCCGCGCAGCAGCGCCGGCCGACTTCCTGCAGGAACTGGCAAGGCTGAGAAAGCGAGCCTGACCCGCAGATCAGCTCCGCTTGCGGGTTGACGTCTTCTTGGGCGCGCTGCTTTTGCCAGCCGTAGTTTTGCGAGCCGCGGTCTTAGGAGCCGGAGTCTTGCGAGGGGCCGATTTCCGTTTCGGTACCTGCGCGAGCTTGTGACACTCGGTGCACCTGTTGTTCTTGTTGTCCTCGTCTTCGACGAGTCCCTCGTCAAAGTTATGACAGATCTGCTTACAATCGATGCAGATGAAGTAGATACCTTCTTCTTCTTTGGTCAAACGTTCGCGGTTGAGAATCCGCCCAGCCAGCTTCTCGCGACGTATGCCCAGGAGTTCGATGTACTGGCGCTTGATCTTGACGCGACCTGCCTCGTCGAGTTCTGACTCATCGACCGAAGCAGCGGCCTTGACTCCAGGGGGTTCATCAAACAAGCGGAAGGCCTTATCCCCGGACTCTTTTTTCCTGATGCCTTTCCCTCTTTTTATCGTTGCCATTATCGGCTACTGACCCGTGCGCTGCTTGTAGCTGCATTTTCCGCAGTGCCAGAAGAGGCCTTTCTCCCCAGCCCCGGCGAAGCGCACTACTTTCAAGTCGGAATTGCACTCGGGACATTCAGGCACCAAGCTAGTTACTGTTTTAAGCGCCATCTTGGCTTTTTTTTCGGCCATAGTTTTGTATTCCTGTTGGGCTTCCGGCGGCGTATCAGGTGAGCGTGCGGTTGCGGGGGCGAGCTGCCCGCGCAGCCGGCGATACTATGGCGACCGGGGCCGGAGTGCAAGTTCCACCCTGCTATTGCAATGCTCTGTTGAATCCAGCAGGGTCGCCCGCGCAGCGCCCCGGCTGGACGCGCCCCACAAATGGCATCGCAGAATACATCCCCTCGCGCTCCGTGTCCTCGGGCCGTAGCAAAATCAACGCTCAACGACGGGGACCGTGTAATACTCATCGACGCCAAGGGCCGAAGCTACTTCAAGCAGTTGCGTGCCGGCCATCGGATGACCATTCGCGGCACCATATTCAGGGCCGACGAAATCATCGGCGCAGCCGAGGGCTGCGTAGCCGGAGACGGCCCCGCGGCGGCTTTTCGCGTCTTCCGGCCCACCATTGCCGAACTGGTGCCGGACCTCCCGAGGACAGCGGAGCCAATTTTCGCTAAAGATCTCGGCCAGATACTCGTTCACACCGATATCAAGGCCGGCCTCTCGGTGCTGGAAATCGGCGTAGGCAACGGCTTGCTTACCATCGCGTTGCTGGGGGCGTTGGGCGAACAGGGGCGCCTGTCGAGCTACGAAATACGAGAGGATTTTGCTGCCAGCGCTCGCAGGAATGTTGAGCGCCACGCGGGATCGTCAGCTAACTGGACCATAACGGTGAGAGACGCGGCCCTCGGTCTCGATGAGAGCGACTTCGACAGGGCCGTCGTCGACCTGCCGGATCCCGTACGCTGCCTGGACTCAATAGCCGGGGCGCTCAGACCCGGTGGCCTGGTTGGTTTTTTTCTACCCACGGTAATGCAGGTCGCAAGCCTGCACGAAGGCCTCGAGAAGCATCCGTTTTTTCTCTATGCCGTCACCCGCGAGGTGCTCGAGCGCAGCTGGCACGTAGAAAACGGTAGCATCAGGCCTGACCAGCGCATGATAGGCCACACTGGTTTCGTTACGACTGTTCGCCGCTCGGCCGACTGACGGAACTCATTCCAGCCCCAGCCATTCGCCGAGCTCTGATACGTCGGCCAACTCGCCCTCGGCACCCGCAGCCAGGCCGCGACCGCTGAGATCGCCTATCCACACGGCTTTCATACCGCAAGCCACCGCACCCTCGATGTCAGCCCTCAGCGAATCTCCAACGTGCAGGCAGTGACTGTCGGCAACGCCGAGCGCGCTGGCCGCGTGCCTGAATATTTCAGGAGCCGGCTTACGCCAGCCAAGGTCATCGGAAATTACACTGGCGACGAAAAGCACGCTGAGGCCCTCGCGTTCGAGTATCTCATGGGCCGTCTCCTGCCGATCAAAATTGGAGACCAGGGCCAGGGGATATTTATCAGCGAGTCTTCGCAGGGCGGCCAGTCGCGCAGCAGGACAGCTCACGACCGAGGCTATGGTCTTCATGTGCCTGCGACTGAGCTCACCAGCCAGTTCCTCCCTGTCGCCGGACATGCCCGCCAATTCCAACGCACGACTGAAGCGTTCCAGGGAAGAAACTTCGCGGTGGTCCTTTTCCACCCTTATTCGAATTTCAAGGGAGGCTTCCATCATGGCCTCGTGAAATCGCTCTGCGCTCGGTGCGGGCGAGAAATCAGCAAGCAGCCCGGACAGGTTATTCACGGTGGAGATCACCCTGCGCCCCTTGATCTCCACCATTGGCAAGGCCTGGAGGTCGAAATCCACCAGCGTGCCGAAAAGATCCAGCAACACGGCCCGCGGAAGCGATTCAGCGGCGGCCAAAAAATCGTCCTCCGAAAAGGACCAGCCCGCTGCCAGCGAGGAGAACAACCGAGTTGAGCGCCATCGACCAACCGTGCAGCTTCATGAACTCGGCGCGAGCGGACTCCAGTCCCCTGAGTTCGGCCATGTGCGGTTGTAACACGAACACGGCCCAGCCCTGGCAGGCCAACATTATCATCAACACTGCAACGACAATCGCCCAGGGACGATCGCCGCGAGCCATCCACCCGGCTCCCAGCACAGCCGCCACGCCCGCTCCCAGCCCGAGGCGGTAGTAAGCTGGGAACAACAGCGCCGCCACGTCCCCAGCCAACGAGCGTTCCAGCCCCGCAAACAGGCCCGGAAGCACGACTGCTGAAAACAACCACGCACCGCCGACCCAGAGCACCAGCCCCCCCCGGAACATGGCCATTGCTGCGCTATCGAGGCTTGCCTGTTTCATCCTGGACCCTGGTTCGCGTGTTCATCCTGGAGAAGCGCGGCCGGCCGCTCCCCACCACAGCGTTAACCGTGGCGACATTTGCACACAGAAGGTGTGTAGTCGATGCCCCCGGGGTGTATCATCGGTGCTTGGTGGTTGTGAGGTGGTGATGGAAGACGACGGAACAAATCCCGACGACGCGCTTAACCGTGCCCCGGGAGCAGAAGGCTCGGCCCACTGGTTCGGCTTTGAAGAAGAGGCCGAAGAAGTCGAGATAGGCACGATCCTACCGGTGCTGCCCCTGCGCGGCATCTCGGTGTTCCCTTCTGCGATTCTCCCGCTTCTGATTTCGCGCGAATCCTCGCTGGCCCTGATCGAGGAAACCCTGCTCGGCGACCGCATACTCTCGCTGCATGCCCAGCGCGTTGCAGAGACAGAAGAATTGCGGGCCGAAGACCTTTACCCCAGGGGCTGCGCTGCGCGCATACTCAAGATGCTCAAGTACCCGGACGGCAGCATCCGCATACTCGTTCAGGGGCTGCGCCGGGTGCAGCTCGGCGAGACGACCCAGGACCAGCCGTATCTCAAGGCGAAGGTTGAGCTTCTCGACGATCTCGACGACAACGACCAGGAAACCAACGCAACCCGGGCCCGCGTGATCGAAGCCTTCTCGCGACTGGTGGAGCTGACCCCTTACCTCGCTGACGAGCTGCAGGTGGTCGCCATCAACGTGCGCTCGGCCGGAAAGGTTGCTGACCTCGTGGCAGCCAACGTCAACCTGCCGCTCGAAGAGAAGCAAGCGCTGCTCGAAACGCTGGAGGTGGGGGTGCGGCTCAAGCGCCTGCTGGCAATACTTGACCGCGAGGTCGAGCTTCTCGAACTCGGCCAACACATACAGGGACAGGTGCAGTCCGAGATGCACCGCAACCAGAAAGAGTTCTACCTTCGCCAGCAACTCAAGGCCATACAGAAGGAGCTGGGCGACGCAGACGGCAAGGGCAGTGAGACAGCCGCCATCGCTGAGCGCCTCGACGAGTCAGCTCCCCCCGACGACGTACGCAAGATAGCGGACAACGAACTGGAACGGCTGGCAATCATCCCTCCCGAATCGGCCGAACACACGGTGGTAAGAAGCTACGTTGAGTGGCTGGCTGATATCCCCTGGTCCAAGACCACCACTGACAACCTCGACACGTTTCACGCTGCCGAGGTACTTGACCATGACCATTTCGGGCTCGATAAGGTCAAGGACCGAATTCTTGAATTCCTCGCAGTGAGGCAACTGCGCAGCGACTCGAGAGGGCCGATACTCTGCCTCGTGGGCCCGCCCGGGGTGGGTAAAACCTCGCTCGGCCGCTCGGTTGCGCGGGCCATGGGGAGAAACTTTCAGCGCATTTCACTGGGCGGGGTGCGCGACGAAGCCGAAATCCGGGGGCACCGCCGTACCTACGTGGGCTCCATGCCGGGCCGCATATTGCAGGCCCTTAAACTGGCAGGGTCGATGAACCCGGTGTTAATGCTCGACGAAGTGGACAAGCTCGGCAGCGACGTGCGGGGAGACCCCTCCTCGGCCCTGCTCGAAGTACTCGACCCCGAGCAGAACTCGACCTTTCGCGATCACTATCTCGACGTACCGGTAGACCTCTCGCGGGTCTTGTTTCTCACTACCGCGAACTACCTCGACCCCATTCCTCCGGCGCTGCGCGACCGAATGGAGGTGCTCGAACTTCCTGGCTACAGCGAGGAAGAGAAAATGCAGATCGGCAGAAGGCACCTGCTGCCGCGACAGATAGAAGAAAACGGCCTGGCGGACATGGGAGTTGAGTTCGAAGAGGAGGCACTGCTCACGCTCGTACGCGACTACACAAACGAGGCCGGCCTCAGGAATCTCGACAGGGAGATCGGCTCCGTGTGCCGAAAGATTGCCCGCACGGTAAGTGAGAATCGCAACGGAGGTAACGACAGCAACGACGACCAAAGCGACTTCGCTGTTGATCGAGATGCGGTCGCCCGCCATCTCGGCCCGCCGCGTTTTTTGAAAGAGGACGCAGGCCAGTTGCAACCCCCCGGTGTCGCAACTGGATTGGCGTGGACGCCCAATGGTGGCGAGATACTCTTTGTCGAAGTCAGCCGCATGGCCGGCAAAAGGGGCCTGCTGCTGACCGGCCAGCTCGGCGACGTGATGAAAGAGTCTGCTCAAGCCGCGCTTAGTTTTCTCAGGGCCAATGCGCCGATGCTCGGCCTCGACCCTGACTTCTTCGAACACACCGACCTGCACCTGCACGTGCCCTCCGGAGCGATACCAAAGGACGGCCCGTCCGCGGGTGTTACGATTCTTTCGGCGATGGCCTCCGCGATGCTCGACCGGGCCCTGCCCAGCGGGCTGGCAATGACCGGTGAAATCACCTTGCGAGGCGCGGTGCTGCCGGTAGGTGGAATCAAAGAAAAAGTACTTGCCGCGCGCAGGGTGGGCATAACATCCCTCATGGTGCCTGAGCGCAACAGGGTCGACGTACTGGAGATCGAGCCGGAGCTGCGCAGTGAGCTGAGGTTTTCCTACGTTGGAAGCCTGACCGAGGTGTTGGCGCTTACCCTGCCCGACCGCCAGCCGGCCAGCATCGGCACCGGCCTGCAGCCCGAGCCCAGCCCCTACCCCTGGAACAACTGATCGCGGCCGGAGGGGACCCGAGGGTCACGCCCTGCCCGTCTCCAACAACGCTTTTATGGCCAGCGCAGCGGTCCGATCGGCGTCCGCTCGCAAGACCGCTGGAGCGGACTGCTCCAACAACTGCTGCAACTGGTCGCCCCAGGCGCCGTCGGCAAGCACAACCGGACCTATCTCGAGGCTGCCCGGGCGAGCCTGCAGCCAGCCAGACAGAACGCGGTGCTCAGGAAATCCACTGGGAACCGCGTAAAGCATGCGAGTGGAGTTGGCGAAGCAGTCTCCAATAACACCGCAACCGGGCTTGGTGACTACCACGTCGCAAGCAGAGATCACGTCCCGGTGTGACAGCGACGCGGGAATCAACGAGAAGTCATCGCGCTCGACCAGTTGATAGCCGGCAAGGTAGACCACGCCATCTCTGACCGGCGGTAAACCTACCTTGTTTTCAATTCCGTCCCTCAGGCTCACCAGCACCAGCGTGCAGTGCTCGTCAACGCCGAGTATCGAGGCAAGGCCCGCCTTGTCGAGCTCGCTTCGACAGCCGAGCAGGCCGGGCTGTTGTTTCACTGGAAAAGCCGGCATGGGCGCGGCTGGTTCAAGCTCCAACAGAAGCTTGCAGTGGGAATAAGCCTCAGCGGCAATCTCTGCGTAGACGTCCAGGCCCATCTCCCGGTAAATCCAATCCCAGGAAAAATTAGCCACCGCCACCGACGGCAAAGCAGCGAGGGCGGCAGCAGAAAATGCCAGCGGAGGGACATCGCCGTATACAAGATCGACGGTTTCTCCAAGACGGTCGGCTTCGGCAGACACCTTGTCCCGGTAGTCTCGGTACCACTCGGCCAGAACGGCGATGGTCGATTCCCGGTCGACCTGCATTTCGCTGGCCTGCAGTACGCCTACGTCGCAGGGCTCACTGCGCCAGTTGCTGACCGGGCCGAGGGCTTTAGGCCAGAGTTGTCGTGGTGCAGCCGTTACCAGCTCCAGTTCAACCGGTATCAACTCCGACAGGCGTTCAAGAATCTGTCCACTGCGGACGGTGTGACCATAGCCATGGCCGGAAAGGTAGACAGCTATGCGGAAAGGCCTTGTTCTATCGGTCGAGCTTCCCAGCTCAGGAAACAGAGAACGACGTTCCGCAGCCGCAGGTCGCCGTGGCGCCGGGGTTGACGAACTTCAAGCCGGCGCCGTGAAGACCATCGACCCAGTCAAGCTGCAAGCCCTGCAGGAGATCAACAGCGTCTGCCTGCACGTAAATGGCGACACCTTGACTACTCATCTCCACGTCTCCCTCGCCGGGCCCGGCCACGAAGGCCAAGCTGTATTCGTAGCCCGAGCAGCCACCATTGGTTACCCCCAGACGCAGGCCGCTGACAGGGTTGGCCTTCCCGGCCATGCTTTCCTTGATGTGGCTGGCCGCGGCCTCACTGAGAGTTACGAAGTTGTCCGACATGCTGTAATTGTAAGCCTGTTTCAGGCCCTGTCAACGTGACCCCTGATTTGAAGGAAAAGATACGCTGCGCAGCCGTCGAAAGCGGGTTCAGCGCCTGTGGATTCAGCAGCGCGCTGCCCCTGCCGGTGACTTCGCTCCTCGAGCAGTGGACCAGCGCCGATCGCCACGGGTTCATGGACTACCTCGAGCGCGACCAGGACCTGCGGGTAGACCCCGGCGCACAGTTGCCAGGCGCCGCCAGCGTCGTCGTACTCGCGCTGCCCTGCCCAGCGCCGCCGCCTCCACCCCTCGACTGGCGATCCTCCTTGAAGGGACGCATCGCCTCCTACGCGGCCGGAGAGGACTACCATCATACGATGGGCCGCAAACTCGAGTCATTCACAGAACAACTGCAACGCATGGCTCCCGGCGACCTCCGCTGGCAGGTAGACGCGGGGCCCTTGCTGGAGAAGGATTTCGCGCGCCGCGCCGGCCTCGGCTGGTTCGGGCACAACACCAACATCCTCACCCGCGACGCCGGCTCCTGGGTCATGCTCGGCGTCGTGATTACT
>DBZX01000097.1:9455-19500 GCA_002311335.1 bacterium UBP10_UBA1149 | reverse complement strand
GCATCTCTTACCTGACCATAGAGCTCCGGGGGCCCTTGCCCCTGCACCTGCGCTCGCTGGTGGGTAACTGGGTTTTTGGCTGTGACCTCTGCCAACTGGCCTGCCCCTGGGGCCCCGCGCTCAGGGCCGAAGACTCAATGGGTGAATTTCTATATCCATCGTTGATCGAAATACTGGAGCTCAGCGAAGATGACTTCCGCGATCGTTATCGCGGCAGCGCTGTGCTCCGCGCCAAGCGGAGGGGTCTTGCGCGCAACGCAGCAGTGGCCCTGGGTAACAGCGACAACCAGGCTGCTGTCGGCCCGCTGGCCGAAGCCCTGGCAAGCGACTGCGACGAGCTCGTCAGGGCCCACTCCGCATGGGCGCTCGGGCAGCTGCAAGGCGGCGAGGCCCGGGCGGCGCTCAACCGGTCAGCAAAAACCCAGGCCCCTCCGGTACAGGCCGAAATAGAACTCGCGAGGACTGCCTGCCGGGCGGCGCCGCTTCAGCGTTCGCGTTGATCGGCCTGCATCGCCCTTATCGCGGCCTGGGCAGCCCTGAGTCCGGCCGTCTGCCCGTCCTCAAACGCAAAGCGAGCGTCCAGGGCCAGCTCGGGAAAGTCGTGGGGGTTTTTAAGATCGTCGGCCGTAAGACCCGGCTTCAACCTGCGCGCCATATCGAGCACCCGCGCTTCCTGTTGCCCGATCATTTTTTCCAGCATTGAAATTGCCTCGTCACTCAACTTGCGTCCCCCTGTCGCGGTGAAGCCTGGTGGGCTGCTGCCGTTTGACCCGACACCACCCGCGCAGCATCATCCCGCTTGCGCCCTTACGGTGCCAGCGAGGCCGAGAATGCAAGCCGAAACAGGAAACGCCAAGGACAGCGGCGCGTTGTTCGAGCAATTCACTGTGCTCGATCAGCCGAATCTTTACTCGCGCGAGCGCTGCGACGATATCCAGCGCCTGGTCGAGGAAATAACCCAGCTCAAGCGCGAAAAAGACGCGGTAATACTCGCCCACAACTACCAGCGGCCCGAGATCTTCGAAGTAGCCGATTTCGTCGGTGATTCACTCGAGCTGGCAAAGCGCGGAGCGCAAGTTGAACAGGGAACGATCGTCTTCTGCGGGGTACACTTCATGGCCGAAACGGCCAAGATCCTTTCGCCCGAGAAACGCGTCCTGATCCCCGACTCCAATGCTGGATGCTCCCTGGCGGAGAGCGTCAACGCCGAAAGCCTCGTGGACATGCGGGACGAGTTGCGCCAGCAGTACCCCGACCTCGTGGTGGTCTCTTACGTTAACACAACGGCCGAGGTCAAGGCCGTGACCGACGTCTGCTGCACATCATCGAACGCTGTCAAGGTCGTGGAGTCGGTAGACAGCAACAACATCCTTTTTGTTCCGGACGAAAACCTTGCCGCCTATGTTGCCCGTCACACCAGCAAGAACATCATTGCCTGGGAGGGGAACTGCTACGTTCACCACCAGATCAACCCCGAGCAGATCGAAGAAGTCCGTCGCGCGAGGCCTGACATCCGCGTCCTTGCCCACCCCGAATGCCGCAAGGACGTGCTCGACATAGCCGACGCGGTTCTGAGCACCAGCGGCATGATGAAATTCGCCCGGGAAGACGACGCCAAGGAATTTCTCGTAGTCACCGAGTGCGGCATGTCCGACCGTCTACTGCTCGAGATTCCAGACAAGCGCTTCTTTAAATCCTGCCAGTTGTGCAAGTACATGAAGATGATCACCCTGGAAGGGACACGGGATGCGCTGGTAGAGGGCCGAGACGAGATCAAACTGACCGCCGAACTCTGCGACGCGGCTCGCTCGTCTGTGGAAAGGATGTTCGAGCTGGGCTGAAACTGTCAGCTCAAACCGATATCCAACATGCCAGCAGTTTTTCTTGCAGCCGCCCTGCCCTTTGTTGTTTCCCCCGTTCTGCTGCTGTTTCGCCGTCCTGATCGCCGCGCCGGCTTACTCAGCGCGGCTGCCTGCGCCGGGGCTTTCGCTTGTTTTGTCTCGGTAGCCCTGGGAGCGTCTCCGGCCACCGTAGCCCTCCCCTGGATTGGACCACTCGGCTTGTCTTTTTCCCTGCACGCCGACGCGCTCGCACTGTTCTTTGCCCTGCTCATCACGGGGGTGGGCTTCCTGGTTGCGGCCTTCGCGACCAGCTACCTCGACAGTAACGAGAATTTCCCGCGCTTCTTCAGTTTTCTCATGTTGTTCACGGGCTCGATGCTCGGCGTGGTGCTGTCGTCGAACCTCATGGCCTTGTTCGTGTTCTGGGAAATGACGAGTTTTTCGTCCTTCCTCCTCATAGGCTTCTGGCACCACCGCGAGCGTTCTCGTTACGGGGCACTCAAGGCACTGGTGGTAACTGGCGGCGGCGGACTCGCGATGCTGCTGGGCTTTGTCATGGTCGGCATCGTCTGCGGAAGCTTCGAGATCGCTGTTCTGGCTGAACGGGGAGCGCTGCTGGCAGCCAGTCCCTGGGCCACCCCGGCTGTGCTCCTCATCATTGCCGGCGTCGTGACAAAATCGGCCCAGCTGCCTTTCCACCTCTGGCTGCCTTCGGCCATGGAAGCGCCGACGCCGGTCAGTGCTTTTCTACACGCCGCCACGATGGTCAAGGCCGGCTTGTTTCTAGTTGCCCGCCTCGGGCCACTGCTGAGCGTCGTGCCGCTCTGGACCCCCACCCTGGCCCTGGTCGGCCTGCTCACGATGACCTGGTGCGGCTGGCTGGCGCTGAGGCAGAAAGACCTCAAGGCCTTGCTGGCCTTCTCGACCGTGAGCCAACTCGGATTGATACTGGTGCTGCTCGCTCCTGCTGAGCCCGACACCACGGCAGCCGGCCTACTCCACCTTCTCAACCACGCTTGCTTCAAGGGAGCGTTGTTCCTTCTCGTCGGCGTACTCGAACACGAGCTGCACACCAGGGACCTGTCCTTGATGGGGCCATTGAGGCGAAACATGCCCTTCACGTGGCTGCTTATCGCCCTGGCGGCGCTTTCGATGGCCGGTGTACCACCCATGGGTGGTTTCGTGTCCAAGGAGCTGTTTCTCGACCACCTGCTGAACGGGCACCCCTTGTTGGCCCTGCTGGCAGTGGCCGGCGCGGTTCTGACGGCTGCATACTGCTTTGCGCTGGCGGCTGGCCTCGCTGCAGGACGCAGACCTGACGGCCCACGCGGCCAGGATCCGTCGCTTTCGCTGTTGCTACCGCCCGCCCTGCTGGTCGCTGCGACTATTGGTCTCGGCTTTTTTCCCGACCAGCTTGTGGGAGCGCCGATGGCCGCGGCGACCCTGGCCGCTACCGGAGGCTCCGTGACGGGCCATTTCGCGGTGTGGCACGGCGTTGGCCCCTCCTTGTTGGCCAGCGCCTTCGCCATTTCAATGGGCCTGGCCCTGTGGTGGGGCTGGTGGCAGAAGCGAGTGCCTCCCGCGCCCACTCTTGTCGCCGACCGCGTGTACGACCATGCCCTTGAACAGCTCGAAGCCTGGGCCCGACGCCTTACCGCCTCGTACATGAGTGGGATTCTCTGGCGCTACTGTTCGGTGATCCTGTTGACTGTTATCGTCGGCGTTGCCGTGGTCGTCGCCAGCCAGGGATTCGTTATGCAGGACGGCTGGTCTTCCCGTCACGCTGGCCCCTGGGACCTGGCTGTCTGTGCAACGGCTATACTGGCCGCGGTCGCTACGCTCAAAGCGCGTACTCGACTGGCGGCCATCCTCGCGCTGGGAGCGTCCGGTTTCTCGCTGGCACTCTTGTTTGCGCTTTCGGCTGCGCCCGACTTGGCCCTCACGCAGATCATGGTGGAGACGATCTCCGTGCCTTTGTTCCTGGCCGTGTTCGCTTTCCTGCCGCCCTACCAAGTCGATCGTGTCCGGCGAGCGCGCCCCCTGCACGCGCTGCTCGCCGTGGCGGCCGGACTTGGAACCGCCTTGTTGCTCGCAGCCTCGCGTTCCCAACGAGTAGCGGAACCAATCTCGTCCTATTTTGTCGACAAGAGCGTCGATGCCGCCGGCGGTCACAACGTGGTCAATGTTATCCTGGTCGACTTCAGGGGCCTCGACACACTGGGTGAAATTACAGTACTGGGAGTGGCGGCTATAGCCTGCTACGCCATCATCAAACTGCTCAGCGAAAAAGAGGCGGGCAGGTGAACGATTCCTTGATACTCGCCACCGCCGTCCGTATCACGCGGCCGGTCCTCTTCCTCTTCGCCGTGGTTCTTTTCCTCAAGGGTCATAATGCCCCGGGCGGCGGCTTTATTGCCGGCCTGGTGACCGCCGTAGCCGTTCTCCTGGGACTTCTCGTCCACGGCCACGGAAACAGAAAAACCGGCCGCCCGACTTTCCTTTATGTCGTCGCCGCTGGGCTCGGCCTGGCCCTGCTCACCGCGCTTGCACCGACCCTGTTGGGCTGGCCGTTCTTCACCCACAGCTTCGGATTCATCGATCTACCACTGCTGGGATCGGTCGAGCTGGCTAGCGCCGCGCTCTTTGATCTCGGGGTTTACGTCGTCGTGGTGGGCAACGTCGTCACCGTACTGTACGCGTTAACGGAGAGACGCTGATGCATTTCGCCGTGCTCACCGTGGTAGCCGTGTTCATCACTTGCGGTGTCTACCTCTTACTCGACCGCACGCTCCTGCGCGTCATCATCGGGCTGGGACTGCTTTCCAACGGCGTGAACCTCGCGCTGCTGGCCAGCGGAGGCCTCGGCGCAGGAGCCGCGCCTATCCTCGGTCACGGCAGTGCGGCGATCGTCGATCCCTTGCCCCAGGCCCTCATACTCACCGCCATAGTCATCGGCTTCGGGGTAACTGCGTTGATGCTGACGCTGGCCTTTGCCAGCTACCAGTCCCAGCTGAGCGACGACCTCGAAGACCTGCACGGAAGGCTGGATGATGAATAACCTCTGCGTGCTGCCCGTTGTGATTCCGATGGCTGCCGGCGTGCTGCTCATACTCACCCACGCGCGCCCCGTCGTGTCGCGGGCGATAGCGATCTCGGCCAACATCCTCTCCCTCGGCGTAGCACTGGCCCTTGTAGAAACCGTGCGTGCAGATGGCATACAGCTTCTCGCATTCGGTAACTGGCCGGCCCCCTTCGGCATCGTCTTCACGGTGGACATGCTATCGGCGCTGATGGTGGCAGTGACCATGGTGGTTTCTACAGCGACCCTGCTGTTCGCCAGCGTGTCTCTCGACGACCGTCTTGAAAAAAACTTCTTCTACCCATTGTTCCAGTTTCTTCTCATGGGCGTCAACGGCGCCTTCTTGACGGGTGACCTTTTCAATCTCTTCGTGTGGTTCGAAGTGTTGCTGGTCAGCTCTTACGGTCTGATGGCCCTGGGCAGCCAGGGTTACCAGTTGCAGGAAACGTTCAAGTACCTGGTCGTCAACGCGCTGTCCTCGGCCCTGTTCCTGATCGGGATCGCGTTGGTCTACGGCGCCACGGGTACGCTCAACATGGCCGACCTGGTCTTCAAGTTTCCCGCCCTGGCCGAATCCGGGATGGCAGGGGTTATAGCTGTTATTTTTCTCGTTGTTTTCGGCATCAAGGGCGCCCTGTTTCCACTCTACGTCTGGCTGCCGCGGGCTTACTACGGCCCCCCCACCGTGATTTCGGGGCTCTTCGGCGGTCTGCTCACCAAGGTGGGAGTCTACGCGCTCTTTCGCACAGTCACGCTGTTCTTCGCGCCGAGCTCGAGTTTCGTGTTGCCCCTACTTTCCTTCGTGGCCGGCGCAACCATGCTGCTGGGCGTACTGGGCGCGCTGTCGCAGTGGGACTTCAAGCGTATTCTGTCCTACCACATCGTCAGCCAGATCGGCTACATGATCATGGGCCTCGCGATTTACACCCCCCTGGCCCTGGCCGGTGGCATCTTCTACATCATCCACCACATCCTGGTGAAAACCTCGTTGTTTCTCGTCGCGGGAGCCGTGGAAAAACGCTACGGCACGACCAACCTGAGGGCTCTCGGCGGTGCGGCTGACGGCTCGCCCCTGCTCGCCACCTTGTTCATGTTTGCGGGGCTGGCGCTGGCCGGGGCGCCACCGCTGAGCGGCTTCGTCGCCAAGTTCATGTTGCTGCGCTCGGGACTCGAAGCGGCCAATCACGTAATCGTTGCGATCAGCATAGTGGTGAGCTTTCTTACTCTCTACTCGATGATGAAGATTTACCGCTACGCTTTCTGGCGTGAGGAAGCCGAGACCGCCATCGTTGTCCCGGGTGAACCGGTGAGGACTTTCGCCATCGCGTCGCTGGTGACACTCTCGCTCGTACTGGGCCTCGGCGGCGCGCTGTTACTTCCCTACGTTGAAATCGCCGCCGCCCAGTTGCTCGACCCGGCTGCCTGGGGAACCGCCGTCCTTGAGGCTCGCGTAAGATGAAGGGCGCCTGGTCACTACTCTGCCTGCTGGCGAGCTTCATGCGCGAACTCCTGCTTTCAAACCTGGAGGTGGCCAGGATAGTGCTGAGCCCCCGGCTGCACATCAGGCCCGGCTTGATCGCCTACCGCACTGAACTGAAAACCGATCTCGCTATCACCTCCCTTGCCAATATCATCACC
Source organism: bacterium UBP10_UBA1149 (assembly GCA_002311335.1). Classification (GTDB taxonomy): domain Bacteria; phylum Desulfobacterota; class Binatia; order UBA1149; family UBA1149; genus UBA1149. The sequence continues at coordinate 12,942 of DBZX01000097.1, read as the reverse complement.
CTGACACCGGGCACGCTCACCCTGGAAGTATCCGAGGACAGGACGGTGCTTTTCATCCACGCGCTCGACATAGAAGAACCCGAAGTAGTCGCTGACCGCATACGCGACTCCTTCGAAAAGCGATTACTGGAGTTGGAACAATGCTGGAGTCGGTAGCAAGCGGATGCCTGGTTTTCCTCTCGCTGTCCTTGCTGGTGTCGCTCTACAGGGTGGTCCGGGGACCGAGCGTAGCGGACAGGGTCATCGCCGCTGACACCATGACGACCTCGGTGCTGGCCGTGGTGGTGGTCGGGGCCATCCTCGCTGACAGCAGGGACTACACTGACACGGTGATGGCCCTGGCCGTGGTCAGCTTTTTCGGGACCGTAGCCTTCGCGCGTTATCTCGTCAGGGGCCGGCCCGTTGATTGAGACTCTCATATCGATCGCGCTGGTCTGCGGCACCTTCTTCATCGTAACCGCTTCGCTGGGCCTGCTGAGAATGCCCGACGTCTATTCTCGGCTGCACGCGGTCACCAAGGCTTCTACCCTGGGTACGGCCGGCGTCCTCGCTGGCTCTGCTTTGCATGCCCTGGAGGCCGGGCAGGGAGTCCTACCCGAGTTACTCACGGTGCTATTCGTGGCCCTGACCAACCCGGTGGGTGCTCACATGATTGCTCGATCGGCCTACCTGATTGGCATTCGGATGGCCGACATCTCGGTTATCGACGAGATGCAGCGGGCCGGCGAACACGCGCATACCGCCCACGACAAGGACTGATTTCTCCCCGTCCAGCTTAGTCCTGCACCCGCCGCGCCCGGTCGTGGTACCCTTAAGGGATGGCTGCCGCCGTACCGGCGGCCTTTCGACGTGCGTAAAAAGATCTCCCAACTCGGTGAAATGGTTGTGCTGTTCCGCGACGCGCTGGTCACCGGCCTGCGCGACCCTCCTTCGAGAACCGCAGTGATCAGCCAGATGCACGAAGTGGGCGTACGTTCTCTCTCGATCGTAAACCTGACCGCGGTTTTTACCGGCATGGTAATGGCCCTTCAGCTGGGCTGGTTCCTGAGCACCTTCGGCGCCAAGATTTTTGTCAGCCGGGTGGTCGGCTTCGCCATCATCTCCGAACTCGGGCCCGTTCTCACCGCCCTCATGATTGGTGGACGCGTGGGTGCCGGCATGGCAGCCGAACTGGGCACCATGAAGGTCACCGAGCAGGTAGACGCGCTGAGAGCTCTCGGCACCGATCCTGTCCAATACCTGGTAGTACCGCGACTGGTGGCCATCATCATCATGCTGCCCCTGCTCACAGCAATGGCCGATCTCGTTGGTGTACTCGGGGGCATGTTAATCGCCTGGCTCGAGCTGTCGGTGTCTCCCTCCTTTTACTTCACCAGCCTCGTTCAGTTTCTCACCCTCGGGGACCTGTGGCGCAGCCTTGCCAAGGCCACCGTGTTCGGCGCGATCATAGGTACCATAGCCTGCCACCAGGGGCTCACGGCGAGGGGCGGCGCTGACGGCGTGGGCCACGCCACGACCGCAACCGTGGTCAAAGCCTCCATAACCGTGCTGGTGACAAACTTCTTCCTCAGCAAGGCACTGTTGATGTTCACATGAGTAGACCTGAACCACTGCTTGAATGTCGAGATCTGTACCGCAGTTTTGGCGAGCTCGAGGTGCTCATCGGCACCGACTTTATCGTCAAGCGTGGGGAGACGGTGGTCGTCATGGGCCGCTCAGGCTGCGGCAAGAGCGTGCTGCTCAAGCACTTGAACTGTCTCTACAGGCCCGACAGGGGAAGCGTGTTTTTCGACGGCGAAGAGATCAGCGGCAAGAGCGAGAAGGAACTCGTCTCGGTACGCCGCAGGATAGGAATGCTCTTCCAGGCGAGCGCCCTGTTTGATTCTCTAACCGTGGGCGAGAACGTCGCGTTTCCGCTGGAGCGCTACGGCCTCTACCCGGGTGACGCCCGTGCCGACCGTATCGCCGAGCTGCTCTCCTTTGTGAGCCTGGAGGGCACAGAAGATCGTATGCCCTCCGAACTGAGTGGGGGCATGCGCAAGCGTGCAGCCCTTGCCCGCACCCTGGCCCTCGAACCTGACCTGCTGCTCTACGACGAGCCCACCACCGGCCTGGATCCGGTCACCGGGCACCAGGTAAACCGCTTGTTACGGGACCTGCAAGCCCGCCTGGGACTAAGCGCGGTGGTGGTTACTCACGATGTGAATACGGCAAGATATGTCGCGGACAAGATTGCCTTCCTGTATAATGGAAAGATACGAGAAATCGGGACGGTAGAGGATGTGTTCGCCAGTACGGACCCCGTGATCAGCGAGTTTCTCTACCCCGACTCCGCCCGGTCGGGGCCTCGTTAACAGGTACCTGAGTGAAAGATACTGGCAATCAATCCTTTGCTGTAGGCGCGCTCACTATCACCACCCTCGTGATAGTCGTGGTCGCGGTGTTCCTGGTCGGACAGGAGCAACGCTTCTGGGAGGGGAAAAACCACTACCGCATCGAGTTCACCCGAACCAACGGATTGCTGGAAGGTGCCCACGTGGCCCTAAACGGCGTCTCGGTCGGCTCGGTGAGAAAGATGCGCTTTCCCAGCGACCCCCGGGCCCAGTACGTGGAGGTGCAGTTATCGATCTCGAGTTCGGTGGCCAACAGAATACGACAGGACACGGTCGGGCGAATACAGACGCTGGGCATGCTGGGCGACAAGTACGTGGAACTTTCTGCGGGCTCCGTTAACACCGAACTGCTTGCCCCCGGAAATCTCATCCGCTCGGTCGATCCGGTCGATTACGAAGCCATCCTGGGACAGAGCGGTGACGTTGTGAGTAACGCTATAGAAGTAACTGCCCTCCTGCGGCAAGTGCTCAACGACATACTGACCGGAGAAGGCGTGATAGGACGTCTCATCAACGACAAGGATTTTGGTCTTTCCTTCATGGAGGACGTTAACAGGACCGCCGCCAGCCTCGAATCTGCGAGCGCCAGAATAGATCGCCTCGCTGCACGGGTTGAACAGGGAGAGGGGACAATCGGCATGCTGCTATCCGACGACGGGCGCGTCGACGCCATTATCGAGAACCTGGAAGACGCCTCGGCCGACGTCGCGGACTTTGCCGGCAGCCTCAACGAGGGAAAGGGCACCCTCGCCCGACTTGCTCACGACGAGCAGTTTGCCGCCGAAACACTCGACAGTATCAGACATTCATCGACCAGTATCGCCGCCATCACCTCGAAGATAAACCAGGGCGAAGGCACCTTGGGTAAGCTGGTGAACGACGCTGCGTTGTACGATGGCGCTAACTCCTGGGTGTCGGGCAGCAGCAGGGGTGGTTTCTGGAAACTGCTTGGCCGCGGCCTGTCTTTCTTTATTCCCGGCACAGAACAGGCATCGTCCCCCCCCAGCGGGACCCCCTGATACGTCGGCAGCCGGCTGCAGTTCGCTGGTTATTTTGCGCCCGTTCTCGGGCCTCAGCTTGTCTCGCGGCCGCAT
>DBZX01000097.1:4267-9440 GCA_002311335.1 bacterium UBP10_UBA1149 | reverse complement strand
CCGCTTTCGGGTCTCTGCTTGTCTCGTAGCCGCACAGTGTACGGCCATAGTACCCCGCGCGGCGCGTCATAGCGCTCCCACCCCGTTGCTCCTTTGTTCGCAACGCAGAATTGAGCGTAGCAAGTTGCTCCACGGCTGAGTACCCTTATAGCGGGGTAAGACCGGAAGAGGAGCTCGCATGGCAGACAAAGACAGCACCCTGATAAGCCAACCGACTGGAGAGGTCTTTCACGATCTCGTGGTCGAGGCCATGACGAGCGAAGCAGTCAGCTCTCCGCGAGAGACCGGATATTACCTGGTCACTGTGCTGCAGCGATTCGTGCGCACGACTCCCGGTGAACTCGAGAAAGTCTTCGGCGTAGAACTCCTCAAAGCGGGCAACGAACCCCCGGTCACACGCTACGTACAGCTCAAAAGCCTGGCCGATAGCTCGCTCTTTCTCTCGGGCATCTTCCTTGATCACCTCGAATCCCGCTTGCCGACGACCGAGTATTTTTTTGATATCGGAAGTAGAGCCTACCTTGACCTGGGAAGCCTCGATCGCAAAATCGGTTGCGGCGAGGGCGAGATCGCGCCCGTTTACCTGGAACTGAGCCAACACTTCGACGCCTACGTCAGGGTCCTGTCCCACATAGCCGATTCAACCCTCTTCAATGACACCGAATCGCGAATGCGCCTGTACAAGGCCTGGGCCGAGGATAGCAACGATCGTTACACCCACCGTTTGATGCGCAGCGGTGTACTACCGGTAGACGGTGAGAAAACCAGGCACTGAAGGCCGCTGCGGGCCTTCAACTACCCGGAAGAAAGTCTACTTCCTTGCGGGCTTCTACGACCGTAAACAAGGACCAGGGCGAGGTCTTGTAGCGGTTCTTGAGCCTGAGGCTAGGCTTGCCGATGACCTCCTCGAGCGCCAACCGAGTGCTCCAACCCAGTCGCCGGGTGAGCGGGTCTACCATGTTGACGACAGCTCTTACCGCGGGACGCTGACTGCTGAAATGGTTGATGATCACCACGTAACCATCGGTTTTGCAGATGCGGGCCATCTCCTGGACGAGTCGCGCAGGGTCCGGCACGACGGTGACAACGTGGAAGGCGGTCACGTAATCAAACGACCCGTCTTCAAAGGGTAGGTCCATCGCGTCCATGCACTCGAGCTTTATGTGCGCGTGGGCTACTGGATCCAACTTCTTACGAGCCCGTTCGAGCATGTCTTCCGACACGTCGATTCCCGTGACCTCGCAGTGACTCGGGTAAGAGTCGAGGGACAATCCGGTCCCGACCCCTACTTCGAGTACGCGGGCACCGGGTTCAATGCCCAGACCGGACACGACTGTTTCGATACGTGACGCAAAAACCCGGGTAAAAACCCGGTCGTACATGCCCGACAGGTCGGAATACAACCTGCTGCGGTGGGGCTCCTGGACGCCCATGTCCTGTTGTTGGGGATCAGCCATACGTCACAGCACCAAAGCCGGGGTCAGCGCGCTCCGCCCTTCATGTATTCCACGACCGGGCTGGCAATAAAAACAGAAGAGTAAGTTCCCACAGAGAGGCCGATTATCAGGGTGTAGGCGAAACCGTGGATCACTCCACCACCCACGAAAAACAGCGCGAACAACACCAGAAGCGATGTGCCGGTGGTCAAAACGGTGCGGGAAAGTGTTTCGTTGATGCTTGAGTTGATCAGCGAAGCTATGTCATCGCGGGAGAACTTTTTCATGTTTTCCCTGATTCTATCAGATACCACCACCGTGTCATTGACCGAGTAACCCACCACCGTCAGCAGGCCCGCGACGACACTCAGGTCGATCTCTACGTTGGCGAGCGAAAGCGCCCCGATGGTTACCAGCACGTCGTGTAGAAGAGCGATGCCAGCCCCGACACCAAAGCGGACCTGGAAACGGAACGCGATGTAGGCACCCATCATCAGTGTCGCAAACAGGACCGACAGGATGCCCCGACGGCGGAGTTCTTTGCCTACTCGAGGGCCCACGATCTCGGTGCGTAGTTCCTCGAAACCGGAACCTGGTAAGGAATCGCGCAGTGCTTCCTTGATCGTAGCAGCGCGTCCTCCACCGACACTGGAATCCCCGGACGGTACTCGCAGCAGGTACTCGTGCCCCTGAGTGCCGAACTCCTGGACCGAGATATCGCCCAGGCCCAAGTCGTCAACGGCGCTGCGCACCTGGCCAATCGATATCTCGTCCTCGAAACCCACGTGCACCATCAGCCCGCCGGTAAAATCGATGCCGTAATTCAGCCCGCCCTTCATCAACAACGACAGCAGACCGACTCCGATGACCAGAGCCGAAAAAGCGAACGCCATAGGTCTCAGCTTGATGAAGTTGATGTTAATCCCTGGCTTTACGATCTCAAACATGACGTCTCCCGCTCCCGGGCCGGATTAAATGCTCAACGAACGGTTGCTCGAGCGAACCATCGTCAAGTCGTGAAACACGCGGCTGGCAAAGACAGCCGAAAAGATAGTGCTGCCGATGCCCACACACAGGGTAAGGGCGAAACCTTTGATCGGCCCGGAGCCGAACTGAAACAGGATCAAGCCTGCCAGGAAGGTTGTCAGGTTGGAGTCGAGAATGGCAGGCAGGGCCCTGCTGTAACCCGCGTCGAGGGCCGCGCGCGGGGGTTGCCCCTGGCGAAGCTCTTCGCGAACCCTCTCGTTTATCAGGACGTTCGCGTCAACCGCCATTCCCAGGGTCAGAACGATTCCCGCGATACCGGGCAAGGTGAGAGTGGCCTCAAAGCCTGCGAGCACCCCGAGAAGCAGAACCACGTTGAGTATCAAGGAAAGATCGGCCAGGAAGCCCGAAAAGCGGTAGTAAATCATCATGAAGATGATCACCATGACGCCACCAAGCATGAACGAGCGGGTGCCGTTGACGATCGAGTCGCGGCCCAGGGATGGACCAACCGTACGTTCTTCAGCGATCGTCACCGGTGCGGGCAGCGCGCCGGCGCGCAGGACGATGGCCAGGTCNNGTAGTAGACCACCATGAAGATGAGGACCACGATGCCGCCGACAATGATCGCGATGATCCCCGCGCGGATCGAGTCCCGCCCGAGCGAGGGGCCCACCGTCCGCTCCTCGAGGATCTTCACCGGGGCCGGCAGGGCGCCCGCCCGCAGGACGATGGCCAGGTCGCGGGCCTCGTCGAGCGTGAAGTTCCCCGTTATAGACGCGACCCCGCCTCCTATGCGCTCGCGGATCACCGGCGCGCTCTGCACCTTGCCGTCAAGAACAATCGCCAGCTGTCGGCCCACGCTCTCACGGGTGACCCTTTCAAAAATGCTCGCGCCGTGACCATTGAGGGTGATCAGCACGTAGGGGCTGTCGCCCAGTTGGCCGGGCCTGTGGCGGGCGTCCGATATGACCTCGCCGGTCATAATGACCTCGGGATCCAGGTTGTACTGCACGTCGTAGCGCCCACCCGTAAGCGGGTCGACTTCAAAGCCCGTAAGAATCTTCTCTCCCGCTTTGCCGGGTTGGTCAGCAACGAGCAGGAACTCGAGCTGTGCCGTACGTCCTATCAGGGTCTTGGCCCTCTCGGGGTCCTGGACACCCGGCAATTGGATGAGTATGCCGTCCTTACCGGTTCTCTGAATCGTCGGCTCGTTAACGCCGAATTCATCCACCCGGTTCCTGATGGTCTCCAGCGCCTGGTCGACAGCCAGCTGCTTGATGTTGTCGACTTCCGGCTGGATGAAACGGTAAGAGAGGCGTCGGCCGTCGTTGGCGGCCGCAGCCTCTAGGTTGCCGTAACGGTCGGCAATGACGCTGTCTACCCGGTCGCGCTTGGATCGACTCACAAGGTCAAACGAAAAGCCCGTGTCACCGTCCACTGTCCAGTCCCTGGTCGCTATCTCCTCGTCTCTAAGCTCACGCTTGAGCTGCTGCGAGAGAAAGTCCACCTGGTTGGCGACGGCCTTGTCGGAATCCACCTCGAGCACCAGGTGGATTCCACCCTGCAGGTCCAGGCCCAGGCGTATGGACTCGGAAGGAAACACCCCGGGCCACCACGACGGCAGCTCCCCGACCATGCCCGGAAACAGAAAAAACAAAGCCAGTGCCAACGAGGAAAAGACAGCGCCGCTGCGCCAGGCAAGTCCGCGATTCACCCCTTCCCCTCCTTCTTGTCGTCCTTGGCCAGCTCACCGATCTGGCTGCGCTGGAACTTGACCTTCACGTTAGAAGCCACCTCGAGGGTGACCACGCCCTCGCTGACCTCGACCAGGCGGCCGTAGAGCCCCCCGGAGGTAATCACCTGATCGCCACGCTTGAGGTTATCGACCATGGCCTTATGTTCTTTGGCGCGTTTCTGCTGCGGCCTCACCAGGAGGAAATAAAAAACCGCGAGGATGAGAATGAGCGGCAGAAAAGCCTGCACTCCTCCTGGTTGTCCACCAGCCTGGGCCAGCAGAAGCCCTTCAAACATCAGATCGTCCATTTTCTATTTTTCCCCTCGGTATCGCGCGAAGAAGTTATCGGCGAACTCTCCGTATGTCCCGGCCGCCAGCGCTCCCCTGATCTCCTCTACCAGATTCTGGTAGAACGCAACGTTGTGCAGACTGGCCAGTGTAGCGCCCAGCATTTCATGCCTCTTTGCCAGGTAGTTGAGGTAAGCCGCGGAAAAGTTACTGCAAGTGTAGCACGAACAACGAGGATCCACGGGATCAGGGTCGTTTGCGTAGCGAGAATTTCGTATCGCTACGATCCCCCGGGAGGTAAACAGCGTGCAATTGCGCGCGTTGCGAGTGGGGAGAACGCAGTCAAACATGTCGTACCCCATGCCACACAAGGCGACCAGGTCCTCGGGTGTACCCATGCCCATCATGTAACGCGGCTTGTCGGCGGGCAGCAGGCCGACGCTGTACTCGGCCATGTGCATGGTTTTTTCTCGCTCCTCGCCCACCGACAGGCCACCGACCGCGTAGCCGGGAAAATCGAGCTCCAGTAGCCCCGCGGCATTTTCCCGGCGGATATCCTCGAAAAGCCCCCCCTGCATTATGCCGAAAGTGGCGCCCGGCTGATCATCGATCGGTAGCTCCCGGCTGCGTTCCGCCCACCTGAGGGTCCGACCGGCAGCAGACTCGGCCGCGCGCCTGTCAGAACCGTTGCCGGTCACGACGTCGAAAACCATGGCCACGTCCACGC
>DBZX01000097.1:3924-4201 GCA_002311335.1 bacterium UBP10_UBA1149 | reverse complement strand
CCATGGCCACGTCCACGCCCAGGGCTCGTTGCGTACGGGCCACTGACTCGGGCGTAAAGTGGACCTTCGAGCCATCTATGTGAGAACGAAACACCGCGCCCGCTTCGTCGACCTTGACGTTCTTTCCCAGGCTGAACACCTGGTATCCGCCGCTGTCGGTCAGGACAGGTCCGTCCCAGGCCATGAAACGATGCAGTCCCCCCAGGGACTCGATGCAACCCGCGCCCGGCCGGAGGTGCAGGTGGTAAGTGTTGGCCAACAGCATCTTGACCCCGGC
>DBZX01000097.1:0-3687 GCA_002311335.1 bacterium UBP10_UBA1149 | reverse complement strand
ATCAACATCGCGTCGCCGTAGCTGTAAAAACGGTAGCGACGTTTGACTGCCTCGTTGTACGCGTGGGCAGCCAGTTCGCGCCCGGCGAAAGCCGCTACCAGCTGAAGAAGGCTGGTACCCGGCAAATGGAAATTGGTGAGGAGCACGTCTACGACCTCGAACTGGTATCCCGGCGAAATGAACAAACCCGTGGTGCCCGAGCCTCGGAGCAGCCCACGCTCTCCGTCAGCCATCGTCTCCATTGTGCGAACGCTGGTGGTACCTACCGCCACCACCCGGCCGCCATCACTGCGACAGCGACGCACCGCGGACACCGCCTCCTCTCCTACCTCGTACCATTCTTCTTCCGGCGCAACCGGGTCCCCGAGATCGTTGCGCAAAGGCAGAAAAGTGGCCGGCCCCACGTGCAGGGTCAGAGAGCAACGGCAGATTCCCCGGTCGCCAAGCTCTGCGAGCATTCCGCGAGCGAAGTGAAGGCCCGCCGTCGGTGCCGCGACCGAGCCCTGCCTGTGGGCGTAAACAGTCTGATACCTTTCCTTGTCATCGGCTACCGCTGGGCGCTTTATATACGGCGGCAGCGGTACGTGGCCGTTGGCCTCGACGATTCTGGCAGCGTCGCCGTCTCCAAAATCAACGACACAGCGGCCGGATTGCACCGGCCCCACCACGCTGACGCTCCCTCCGTTCTCGAGCAGCAGCTGCTGCCCTTCACGTAAGGGGCGCGCAGCCTTGTACATGGAGCGCGCGCGTCCCGAGTGCGGCAGCTCAAGCAGAAGCAGTTCAACGCGACCGCCGGTGGCCCTGTGGGTCAGCAGGCGAGCCGGAAAAACCCGCGAATCATTGAGCACCAGGGTATCGCCCGGCCGCAGTATATCCCCGAGCTCGTTGAACACGGCATCGCTTATCCGGCCCGAGCGACGATCGACGACCATCAGCCGCGAATCACTGCGTCGGGCAGTTGGATACTGGGCAACGAGTTCTTCGGGGAGCTCGTACTCAAACAACGGGCTTGAACACCCGCCCTGTTGTTGCGCTGCTTTCAAAGCCCGGTCAGCCGGGTGTCGTTTACTTCTTTGAAGGCATCAACGACGCCAGCAGGTCCACGGGTACCGGAAGAATAACTGTCGAATTATTCTCAGAAGCGAGCTCCGAAAGTGTCTGCAGAAAGCGCAACTGAATGGCTACTGGTTCTTTCCCGATAATCGCGGCGGCCTCGGCGAGACGGCCCGAAGCCTGGAACTCTCCTTCGGCGTTAATCACCTTTGCCCGGCGCTCGCGCTCAGCCTCGGCCTGCTTGGCCATGGCCCGCTGCATGTCCTGGGGCAAGTCGATGTGCTTGACCTCCACGCTCACGACCTTGATGCCCCAGGGGTCGGTCTGCACGTCGAGTATATCCTGTATCTGGTGATTGACGCGGTCCCTCTCGGCCAGCAATTCGTCGAGTTCTGCAGTTCCGCAAACACTACGCAGCGTGGTCTGTGCCAGCTGGGAAGTGGCGTAGAGGTAATCCTCTACTTCCATGGTGGCCTTGTTGGGGTCAATAACCCGGAGGTACATGACCGCGTTGACCTTGACCGACACGTTGTCGCGGGTAATGACGTCCTGGGTCGGTACGTCCATGGTTATGGTTCTCATGTCGATCCTCGCCATGCGCTCAATCAGGGGAATGACGTAGATAATCCCCGGGCCACGGTAGGACACCAGGCGGCCGAGCCTGAGCACTACGGCTCGCTCGTATTCTTTCATTACCTTGAAGCCACTGGCCAGGGCCGCAAGGACCGCGGCTGCCGCATAAATACTATACATATTATTCTCCTCTTACGGGCTTACTGCGACCCGCTTTCATCAACAACAACGGTCAGCTCAAGTCCGTCGATCGACACTACCCTCACTCTCGTCCCTGTCTCAAGTTCCTGTCCGCACCTGGCCCGCCAGAGTTCACCGTGCACGCGCACCGTACCAACTTCGCGAAGATCACCAGCAGTAACGCCGATCTCTCCGACCAAGCCCTCGGCTCCCGTCGTTGACGGCNNGACGGCCTGCGCTTGTCTTTGACAAGCAGCACAACGACCACCAACAGGGCCGCGGTAAATGTGAGCATCATTCCCAAGATAAGCCCCGTGTCTACTGCCAGGTTCGACTCCGGTGTGTAAAGGAACAGCGAACCGAGCGTCAACGCGATTATGCCTCCGAAACCAAGCACGCCAAAACTCGGCACGACCAACTCCCCGAGGAGGAAAGCCATTCCCAGCACCAGCAGTAACACGCCGGTGGAGTTAATAGGCAGCACCTGCGACGCAAGCAATGCCAGCAGCAGGCATATGGCGCCGGCCACGCCGGGAAAGATGGTACCCGGGTTAGAAAACTCCATGTACAAACCCAGCATGCCGGCCATCATGAGAAGGTAAGCGATGTTGGGGTCGGTGATGATGCTGAGCACTTTCTGCCTCAGCGTCATCTCGATCTCGTGCACCGGCGGCCCGCCGGGCAGGTCGGCCAAAGAGGCCAGGTCGAGCGTAATCGTCTCGCCAGCAAGTTCGATCTCCTTGCCCGACGCTTTCCGGAGCAGCTCGGCAATATCGCCGGCCGCGAAATCTACCACGCCCAGTTCGACGGCCTCGATTTCGGTTATAGCGACGCTCTCGCGCACCGCTTTCTCCGCCCACTCTACGTTACGACCACGCCGGTTCGCTATCGATTCGACGAACGACACCGCGTAGTTCTCGACCTTCTCTCGCATGTCGCCTTCAATGTCGCCGCCCTGTCCCGAAACCGGGTGGGCTGCGCCAATCGTCGTGCCTGGAGCCATCACGGCCACGTGGGCAGCTAGGGTTATGAAGACGCCGGCCGAAATCGCCCCGGCACCTCCGGGCGCTACCCAGACAGCCACCGGCACCGGTGACGCGAGAAGGTCCTTTGCGATGGTCTTGGTAGAGCTGAGCAGGCCACCGGGAGTGTCGAGCTGGATGATGAGCAGGGCCGCGTCGGCTTCGTGCGCCTGGTCGATCGAGGATTTTATAAAGTCCGCCACCGCCGGGCTGATAGGTCCGTCTACCACCGCACGGTAGACCACCCTTCCAGAGGCCCCGTTAGACGTTGGCGCGACCAACACGAGGAGTAACGCGGCAAGGCCAATAAGCGAAGTTTTTATTCGCTGCTCACCCATCAGCGTTGCTCCAGGCCAAGGCGAGCCATCACCAACTTGATGTCACCCCACACGACTCTCTTTTCAGACGGCGAGCGCAGGAGGTAAGCGGGGTGAAACGTCGGCATCAGCGCCACACCGTGGTAGTCCTGCCAACGCCCCCTCTGCTTTGATATCGCGACCCTGTTTCGCAGCATGACCTGGGTCGCAAAGGCACCGAGGGTCACTATGACCTCGGGATTGACGAGTTCGACCTGCTTCAAGAGAAACGGCTCGCAGGCAATGATTTCATCGGGTTGCGGATTCCGGTTTCCCGGCGGCCGACACTTTACGACGTTGGCGATGTAGACCTCCTCACGACTGAGGCCCATCCCCGCGCTGAGGATCTTGTCGAGCAGCTGCCCTGCTTTGCCCACGAAGGGCAGGCCCTGCAGGTCCTCGTCCTCGCCAGGGGCTTCGCCGACGAACATCAAGCGGGCATCGCTGTTGCCGACGCCGAAGACGATGCTGCGCCGACCACCGGCCAACTTGCAGCGCTGGCA
>DBZX01000087.1:7876-11142 GCA_002311335.1 bacterium UBP10_UBA1149 | reverse complement strand
AGTTGAGAGCCACCATGCGCGTGCGCGGCGACAGCAAGTCGGCCAGGGCCTCCAGCTCAAGTTCGCCAGCGTCGTTGATGGGCGCCACCTTTACGACCGCGCCACTGCGCTGCGCCAGCATCTGCCAGGGCACAATGTTGCTGTGATGCTCAAGCTCGGTGATCAGTATCTCGTCACCCTCGCCCAGGTTGGCTCCACCCCAGGCGTTGGCCACCAGGTTTATGGCCTCGGTGGTGCCACGGGTAAAGACTATCTCGTCCTTGCTGGCCGCGTTTACAAAAGCACGAACCTTTTCGCGCGCGGCCTCGTACGCCACGGTTGCCCGCTGGCTGAGCTCGTGCACGCCACGGTGCACGTTGGAGTTGTCGCGCTCGTAGTAGTTGGCAACAGCCTCGATGACCTGGCGGGGTTTGTGGGTGGTGGCGGCGTTGTCCAGGTAGGTCAGCGGGTAGCCGTTGACCTGCTGGTCAAGCACGGGAAAGTCAGCACGCAGATCTGCCAGCGGCTGGCTGGCCAGGCGCGACACCGCCACTTCGACTTCGTCGATCTTCTGTCCTGCCGTGCTCACGACGATACCTCGTAACTATTTACACCCGTGCTGCCAGCTGCCAGCCTGCCAGCCACCAGCTTCTCGAGCTCGTCGAGCAGCTCACCCTTCAAGACTCCCTGCAGGGCCTCGGTGGCAAAGGCGCGGGCCAGCAACGACGAGGCTTCGTCAACCGACAGGCCGCGCTGCCGCAGGTAAAACAGGCTCCGCTCGTCGAGTTGCCCCGTGGTCGCGCCATGCGTGCACGATACGTCGTCGTTGTAGATTTCGAGTTGCGGCCGTGAGCTCGCGTGGGCCCCGTCCGACAGCAGCAAGGCGTCGTTACGCTGCCCGGCGTTACTGCCAGACGCGCCCTCGTGGACCACCACCCTGCCGGTGAACACACTGCGGCCGTTGCCGGCGAGCACCGAGCGATAAAGTTGATTGGAGCTTCCACCCGGCTCAACGTGGTCAACAAGCGTGTGAAAATCGGCGAACCGCCGTCCGTTGACCAACGACAGGCCACGTAGCACGGTACGCGCGCCCCGGCCCTCCAGCCTCACCCTGATCTCGATGCGCACCAGGCGTCCGCCGGTAACCAGCACTTGCGAGTTGTACTCGGCGCCCTGCTGCACACGGGCTTCTATGCGACCGAGATGCACGACTTCTTTCGATTCGTCCTGCAAGCGCAGGTGGGTCATGCGCGCGTCGCGCTCGAGCAACAATTCGGTCACCGGGTTGGTCACGGCCCTGCTCCGGCCCCCGTTCTCGCTCTCCGCCTCTACGCCCACGTAGCGCTCGGTGAGATCGAGCGAACTCCCGGCACCGGCCACCACCAGCACGCGGGGGTGCGCGACGACCTCGTTGCCGGTCGAAAAGAACACCAGCTCAACTGCTCGCTCGCAGGCGCAGCCATCGGGTACGAGCACCAGCGCACCGTCACCAAACAAGCCGGTGTTGAGCTGGGTGATAGCACTTTGGTGATCGGCCACCCCGCCCAGGTGGCGTTCGAGCAGCGCCGCGTGTTCGCCGTTTGCCGGGCTATCGGCCAGGGCTGCGGCAAGGCCAATTACCTGGGCGCCCCCGCCAGCACCGCCGCCGACGCTCGAGCTCGAAAGCTCGGCCGACAAGCGGCCGTCGACAAAGAACGCCAGGTCTGCGCCGCGCTCGTGGGCGGCCCGTGCAAAGCCGGCCGCGAAATCGGCCGCCGCTTCTGCAGCTGCCTTGCCCGCGGCCTCGCCAGCTGCGAGCATCCTCGCCGGCTGCCAGTCGTGTTCGTCGAGTGCGCGCGTGGCCACCGACGCGGTATACTTCCAGTCTTCGTCGTGCACGCCCGGAAAGCCGTCGACGCGCAGGTCAGCCATCGATGTGCGCTGCAGCTTTTCGAGCCACGCAGGCTCACTGCCGCCGCGGCCATCGCGCCACAACTGCATAAAATGCCTTACTGCGTGTTCGCCGGCCATTGAGTTCACGCAGCCGAGGCCGCCGCCGCCTCTTCGAGCCAGCCGTATCCGCGCTGCTCAACCTCGCGGGCCAGCTCGGCGTCGCCGCTGCGCACTATGCGCCCGCCCATGATCACGTGCGTGCGGTCGGGTACTATGTAGTCGAGCAGGCGCTGGTAGTGAGTTATGATCAGCATGCCGCGTTCGGGGGTACGCAGGGCGTTTACTCCCGAGCCCACGGCTTTCAGCGCGTCAACGTCGAGACCAGAGTCGGTCTCGTCGAGTATCGCGAGCCTGGGCTCGAGCATCGCCATCTGGAATATCTCGCAGCGTTTCTTTTCGCCGCCCGAAAAACCCTCGTTCAGGGAGCGATGCAGAAAGGCCTCGTCCATGCCCACCAGCTTGAGCTGCTCGCGGGCTATATCGAGAAAATCCATGGCGTCGAGTTCGTCTTCGCCGCGATGACGACGGCCGGCGTTGACCGCAGCCTTGAGGAAGTAGCCGGTCGAGACGCCCGGAATCTCCACCGGGTACTGAAATGAAAGAAACACGCCTTCGCGTGCGCGCTCGTCGGCGGCCATGTCGAGCAGGTCGCGCCCCTGGTAACTGACACTGCCCTTTTCGACCTTGTAGGCCGGATGCCCGGCCAGCAGCAGGGCAAGCGTACTCTTGCCCGAACCGTTGGGGCCCATGAGGGCGTGCACTTGCCCGGCTTCGAGCTCCAGCTCGAGGCCGTTAAGAATACGGTTGCCCGCAACCGATACGTGAAGGTCCTTGACGCTCAGCAAACTCATCCTACCGCTCCTTCGAGGCTCACTTCCATGAGCTTCTGGGCCTCTACCGCGAACTCCATGGGCAGTTCGCGAAACACTCTCTTGCAGAATCCATTGACTATAATCGACACCGCGTCTTCCTCGCTTATGCCCCGCTGGGCGAGGTAGAAGAGCTGTTCTTCGCCTATGCGCGAGGTTGACGCTTCGTGCTCCACCCGGCAGTTGGGCGTGCGCACGTCGATGTACGGAAAAGTGTGCGCGCCGCACTCGTCGCCCAGCAGCAGCGAGTCGCACTGACTGTAGTTGTGCGCGTTCTCGGCGTTGGGTCCCACCTGCACCAATCCGCGGTACGTGTTGTGAGCCTTGCCCACCGAGATGCCCTTGGAGATGATGGTGCTCTTCGTGTTGCGGCCGTTGTGTATCATCTTGGTGCCGGTGTCGGCCTGCTGATAATTGTTGGTGAGCGCCACCGAGTAGAACTCGCCCACCGAGTCGTCACCTTGCAGGATCACGCTGGGGTACTTC
>DBZX01000087.1:1731-7798 GCA_002311335.1 bacterium UBP10_UBA1149 | reverse complement strand
GATGCCGCCCTTGCCGTCCTTGTCACCGGGGTACCAGTTCTGCACCGTCGAGTACTTGATCTCGGCGTCGTCGAGAGCCACCAGCTCGACGACCGCCGCGTGCAGCTGGTTCTCATCGCGCATGGGCGCGGTGCAGCCCTCGAGATAGCTCACATAGGAGCCCTTGTCGGCCACGATCAGCGTGCGTTCGAACTGGCCGGTGTTGGCCTCGTTGATACGAAAGTACGTCGACAGTTCCATCGGGCAGCGAACGCCCGGCGGGATGTAGCAGAACGAGCCGTCGGTAAACACGGCCGAGTTGAGCGCCGCGTAGTAGTTGTCCGAGGCCGGCACCACGCTGGCGAGGTACTTGCGCACGAGCTCCGGGTGATCCTGTACTGCCTCGCTGAAGGAGCAGAAAATCACCCCATGGCTGGCCAGCTCCGCTTTGAAAGTGGTGGCCACCGATACCGAATCGAACACGGCGTCAACGGCTACGCCCGCGAGCATTTTCTGCTCGTGAAGCGGGATGCCCAGCTTATCGAAGGTGCTCAGCAGCTCGGGGTCGACCTCGTCGAGGCTCTCGAGTTTTTCCTTCACCTTTGGGGCCGAGTAGTAGCTGATCGACTGCAGGTCGATCGGCTTGTAGTTGACCTTGGCCCAGCCCGGCTCACCGTGCTTGGCCAGGCGCTCGAATCCCTCGAAAGCCTTCAGTCGCATGTCGAGCAGCCACTCGGGCTCGTTCTTCTTGCTCGAGATCATGCGTATGACGTCGGTAGACAGGCCCGGCGGCGCGGTGTCCGATTCGATGTCGGTGACAAAGCCGTGCTCGTATTCGGCGTGATCGGCAACCGCCTGGTCAACTGTAGTCGTCTCGCGGCTCATACCTTGCTCTCCCCCGAAGGGTTGCCCTCGGCTTCCGGGCCGGCGCCAGCCGGCAATGCCACGAAGGGACTGGGCGGAAGTTGCACTTCGCGCTTGAGCTCCTCGAGCAACTCGACCACGCGGCACTCCTGGTTCACGAGGTCGGCCACCGTGATGTCCTGCAGGACGGTGTAGAGCAGGTTGCTGAGCCACCCCCACAGCGCGCGTATGGAGCAATCCTCGCTGTGCGTGCAGTCTCGCAACTGGCCGCGATGTGAATCGCAGAATTCGTCTGTAAAAAACGCGCCCCCGAGAACCCCCAGCGCCTGCCAGACGCTGATGTCACGGGCGTCGCGCGCCAGGCGGTAACCGCCGGACGGTCCGCGCGTGCTCGTCACCAATCCGCCACGCCTGAGCTCACGCATGAGCTTGGCCACGTAGTCGTGACCGAGGCCCTCGGCTTCGGCTATGTCCTGTATGCGCAGCGGCCCCTCGAGCTCGCTGGCGCGAGCGACCTGGGCAAGGCAACGCAGCCCGTATTCTTCCTGCGAGAAGATATGCATACGGGCAGTGTGACTAAACTATACTGACAAGTCAATATTGAAGCGACGCGGCGCGCTATAGGCGGGTTTCAGTCCCCTTTTTCCCGCAATTCGGCGTAGCTGTGACCCGCCTCGGGCTGCTCAGACACCGGCAGCCCGGAGTCTTTCCAACCCGCTACCGCCACCCCCCCGGCCGGGTCGGGCTCGCCACTGAAACCGCCCCTGACGTCGACGAGCTCGCTGTAGCCGACCTCGGCCAGCATCTGCACCGCCCTGGCCGACCGGCCACCACTCTTGCAGCCGACCAGCAGTTTGGCGTCGGGGGCAAAGTTGGCCTTCACCACCGCCATGAAATCCGCGTTGGCCTGCATGCGGCCTCCCGGCCCTGCGTTGAGCAAGGGCACATTCCAGGCCCCGCTGGGGTGCCCCTGGTCAAACTCGGGCCGCGACCTGACGTCGAGGTACTCGTAGCCCTGCTCCAACATTTCCGCTGCCTCGATTGACGTGACCCTGTTTGCACTCATGGTAGCCAGCTTATCGGCAGCGGCGGGCAAGGCAAGGCCCGGCGCCAACACCAGGACGGGCAGCAGCGACACGGCCGCCATCAACAGCAACAGGGGCACGATATCCCCCGAGGACGCGCCCAGCCCACCTGTACATCTGAATCGTTCGCGCATATGTTCTGCCGCCATGAGAAAAACCCGTCGTCCCAGCCGGCCAACAATAGCCTCGCGGTCCGACCGCTACCAGCTCTACCTCGACACGGTACAATCGCCCGAGAGCGACGTCGATTTTTTTATCCGTGCCTACCGCAACGCCTACCCCGGCAACGGTGCGCCGCGTGACCTGCGCGAAGACTTCTGCGGCACGGCCGCCGTGTGTGCCGAGTGGGTGAGTCGTCACCGTGACAACCGGGCGCTGGGTGTCGACCTCGACCCCGAGCCGCTTGCCTGGGGACACGAGCACATAATCGACAAGCTCAAGCCCGAGCAGTCTGCGCGCGTTGACCTGCGCGAGGGTGACGTGTTGTCCTGCCGCGGCCCCAGGGCCGACGTGCTGGCCGCGCAGAACTTCTCCTTCTGGTGCTTCAAGACCAGGCCCGAACTGGTGACTTACCTCAAGCGCGCGCGGGCCAATCTCAAGAAAGAAGGCGTGATGGTACTCGACATGATGGGCGGCAGCGAGGTCATGGAAGAAGACCACGAAGACGTGCGCCGCGAAAAAGGCTTTACCTACATCTGGGAGCAGAAACGCTTTGACCCCATAAGCCACGACTGCGAGTTTCGCATCCACTTTCGTTTTCGCGACGGCAGCCGACTGCAGAACGCTTTTTCTTACAGCTGGCGGCTGTGGACACTTCCCGAGCTGAGCGAACTGCTGGCAGAGGCCGGTTTTTCGTCGAGCTCGGTTTACTGGGAAGACGAGGATTCGGACACCGGCGAGGGCAACGGCGTATATCGTCGCCGTCCCAACGCGCCCGCCGAACCCGCCTGGGTGGCCTACGTGGTCGCCAGCAAGTAGCCGGCCGCCAGGGCAGCGAGCGTCATTGCGGCAAGCGTCAAGCCCGCGCCGTCTTCCACGAGCCTGACTTGAAGGTCAGCAGCAACCACACGGCACGCAAAGCGTGGTCAAACACCAGGGCGGCCCACACCCACACGATCCCCAGCCCCAGCCCCCACGAAAACAGGATCGCCAGCGGCACCCTGAGCAACCAGTTGCCCGCCGCCGCGGCGAGCATGGGCGTCATCGTGTCGCCCGCTCCCCTGTGCGCGCCGCCCAGCGTGAAGTGCAGCTGCAGCAAGGGCTGGGCAAGGGCCACGCAGAGCATGAATGGCACCAGTACTTCGAGCGTTGCAGGGTCATCGGTAAAGGCCTCGGCCAGCGGTTGCCTGGCCAACGCGCCCACGGCACCGACCACCACCGCTACCATCAGCGACAAGCGCGCCGCCCGCCAGCCGGCCCGCTCGGCCTGTTCAACATCACCGGCCCCGAGCGACTGGCCCACCAGCGTGGCCACGGCCGCGGCCAGGCCGGTGCCCGGTATCCACGAGAACGCCAGCACGCGTACGCCCACGGTGTAGGCAGCCACGGCCACGGTGCCGTAATGACCGAGTACGGCGAAGTAGACCAGCAGGGCCAGGTTCAGTTGCACTCTCTCGCCGATACCCGGTACGGCTATGCGCGCGACTTCGCGCAGAGTGCCGCGACATTCGCGGAAGTCGGCAATCGTCAGGGCCATGGGCGACCCTCCGCTCGCGCGCCGGGCGACGCCGATAAACAGCAGCACGCCCAACGCCTGGGCCACCAGCGTAGCAACGCCGGCTCCCTCCAGCTCCATGCGCGGCAGACCGAACATGCCGAAGATCAATCCGAGGTTGAGCAGCACCTTGACCAGCGTCACCAGCAACGCGATGAGCAACGGCGTCGTGGTGTCGCGGTCGGCGCGCATTGCGCTCTCCATGGTGAGCGAGACCGCCAGCATGAGGGTCGAGACCATGATCATGCGCAGGTAGGGAATGGCCAGGTCTATTACCTGCTCGTCGGCGTTGAGCAGTCCCAGCAACCAGCGCGGGTTCGCCAGCACCGCTCCGGCGATGACCACGGCGGTGGCCACGGCAACTATCAGCGACGCAGCGTGGGCGTGGCGAGCCCTGTCGCGCCGGCCCGCCCCTATGGCGCGGGCCACGATGGCCACGCAGGAAAAGCCCACGGCAAAAAGAGCCGACTGGCCAAGGAACAGCAGCTGGGTCGCGTAACCCGCGGCAGCCAGCTCGTTCGCTCCCAGCCGCCCGACCATGGCGATGTCGACCAGGCCGAGCACCGTGACCATGACCTGCGACAGCATCACCGGCCAGGCCAGCTGCCACAGTTCAGCGCTGGTTCCGGTCTGCGGGCCGAAGACACCGCGCGCACGCGACACGCCCACCGCCAGGGCTGCCAGGGCTGCCGAGGGCAGAGACGGCGAAGCCTCGGCGTCGGCAACGAACCCGGATTGCTGGTCCACTTCCAGGCCGCCCGCAGCGTCGCCCTCGCCCACATCCACTCGTTCTTCGTTATCTGCCAAGCTGTTTCACCACTGTAAAATGGCCACGCTTGCGCGCACGAGCCGAACACGCAAGCAGCCGGACTCGTTGAAATTGCCGGCCGGCGGCATACAATCAGCCCTGCAATGTCGCTCAACATTTACGAAAAAATCTGTGCCGAGCACCTCGTCCACCAGGAACCCGGGCAGGACCCCGTGCTCTACATCGACCGTCACTACGTTCACGAGGTGACCTCGCCGCAAGCATTCGAGGGGCTGCGCTTGGCCGGGAGAACCGTGCGACGGCCGGGGCTGACCTTTGCCACCATGGACCACAACATACCCACGACCTCGCGCGACCAGCCCATCGCCGACCCGCTGTCGGCCCGCCAGGTAGAAACGCTGGCGGCCAACTGCAGGGAGTTTGCGATCACGTGTTTTGACATGCACGACCCGCGCAGTGGTATCGTGCACATCATCGGCCCCGAGCTCGGCTTGACCGAGCCGGGCATGACGGTTGTCTGCGGAGACAGCCACACGTCCACGCACGGGGCCTTCGGCGCCCTGGCCTTCGGCATAGGCACGAGCGAGGTCGAGCACGTGCTGGCCACGCAAACGCTGCTGAATCGCACGGCCCGCACGCTGCAGGTCAAGGTCGACGGACAACTCGCAGCCGGCGTCACGGCCAAGGATCTCGTGCTGGCCATCATCGGCCGCCTGGGCACCGCCGGCGGTACAGGCTCCGTGATCGAGTACACCGGCCGCGCCATACGCGAACTCTCCATGGAAGGCCGCATGACGGTATGCAACATGTCCATCGAGGCCGGCGCGCGCGCGGGCCTGGTGTCGCCCGACGACAAGACGGTGGCGTACCTCGAGGGCCGCGAATACCTGGAGGGCCGCGACTTCGACAGCATGGCTGAAGGCTGGCTGGCCTGGGCGTCGGACGAAGGCTGCAACTACGACGAAACCCTCGAGCTTAACGCCGCCGATGTAGAGCCACAGGTCACCTGGGGCACCTCGCCGGGGATGGTTACCAGCGTGCTGGGCCAGGCCCCTACGCTGGCCGACCTGGCCAACGCCGCAGAGCGCGATACGGCGTCGCGTGCGCTGCAGTACATGGACCTGCGCGAGGGACAGGCAATAACCGACATCACGGTCAACCGGGTGTTCATAGGCTCGTGCACCAACGGCCGCATAGAAGACCTGAGGGAGGCCGCGCGCGTGGCCTCCGGTTACACGGTGGCAGCCCAGGTAGAACAGGCGCTGGTGGTACCGGGCTCGCAGCAGGTCAAGGCCCAGGCCGAGGCCGAGGGACTCGACAAGGTATTTACCGAGGCTGGTTTCGAGTGGAGGGAGTCGGGCTGCTCAATGTGCCTGGCCATGAACGACGATGTTCTGAGCCCGGGCGACCGCTGCGCGTCAACCTCGAACCGCAACTTTGAAGGCCGCCAGGGCAAGGGTGGGCGCACCCACCTGGTGAGCCCGGCGATGGCAGCCGCGGCGGCGGTCACGGGGTCTTTTACCGACGTGCGTGACTGGGATTACAAGTAGGCCCGCGGGCGGGACAACAGGCAGCAATGGAAAAGTTTGAAACCTTCAGCGGACTGCTGGTGCCACTGGACGCCCAGCACGCCGATACCGACCAGATCATTCCCAA
>DBZX01000087.1:1009-1722 GCA_002311335.1 bacterium UBP10_UBA1149 | reverse complement strand
GGCGGTGTTCCTGAAAAGCATCGAGAGCAGCGGCTTCGAAGACGCCCTGTTCTCGTCCTGGCGGTACAACACCGACGGCAGCCCCAACCCTGATTTCGTTCTGAACAATCCGGCGTACAAGGACGCCCACGTCCTTGTTGCCGGCCCCAATTTCGGCTGTGGCTCGTCCNNAGATCATTCCCAAGCAGTTTCTCAAGCGCGTTGAGCGGACCGGCTACGGCGAGTTCCTGTTCTTCGACTGGAGGTTCAACGACGACGGTTCGCTGAACCATGATTTCGAGATGAACCACGATCGCTACCAGGGAGCCTCGATCATGATCGCGCGCGACAACTTCGGCTGCGGCTCGTCTCGCGAACACGCGCCCTGGGCGCTCAAGGGTTACGGCATTCGTTGCATAGTGGCGCCCTCGTTCGCCGACATCTTCTACAACAACTGCTTCAAGAACGGCGTGCTTCCCCTGATCCTGCCCGAAGAGCAGGTCCGCCAGATCATGGACAAGGCCGGGTCCGACCCCGGAGTGGAACTGAACGTTGACCTGGTCAGCCAACGGGTCTGGGACGAGAGCGAAGAGATATCCATCACCTTCGATATCGACCCCGCCCGCAAAGACGCGCTGGTCAACGGCCTGGATGACATCGGCCTAACCCTCCGCATGGAGACGGACATAACAGCCTACGAGGCCAAGCGGGGACTGTAGGAAGCTTTCAGCTTT
>DBZX01000087.1:408-944 GCA_002311335.1 bacterium UBP10_UBA1149 | reverse complement strand
AGCTTTCAGCTTTTAGCCGTCAGCGGTCAGCAAAGGCGGCTTTCCCGTGGCCCTCGGCCGTCAACACTGCATCTCGATCGGGTAAGCCACGTCTCTTAATCGAACATTAGTCATCCCGGAGTTCGTCGAGAGGTAACGAAAGAATGGGATGAGCTTGCCCAGGACGGCGATGGGGCAGAACCTGAGCAAATGAGGCAAATCTACTCCCGTCATTCCGGCGCAGGCCGGAATCCAGCTACGCTAACTCTTCATACAAGCAAGTCGCGCCATCGCCGGTTCCTCTCTTCAATCGACCCGAGTTTCCAACCTTTGATTGCCTTCTCGCGGGTCATTGCGCTTTCCATCGTGTCGTGGGCCTCATACCACACCAATGTATGTACACCATAGTGCTTGGTGTATCCTTCAGCTAAGCCACTCTTGTGTTGCCAGGTGCGTTGGATTAGGTTGGAAGTTACGCCCAAATATGAGGCGTGGTTTCGCCCGATGGCTAGGAGAAAGACGCAAGGCAGCCATTCTGGGTTCCGGCCTGCGCCGGA
>DBZX01000087.1:0-306 GCA_002311335.1 bacterium UBP10_UBA1149 | reverse complement strand
CAAACTCCGGGATGACTCATGTCTTGTGCGGGCCGGCCGGCTCAGTCGTCGTCGGAGGCCACCGCGGGTTGCGCGCTGGTCTGTCCCTGATGCTCCTTCGGACCACCCGGGATCCAGTTGAGCCAACTGGNNCAGGTACCAAAGATACTTGCCGGCTGCGCTCATCAGTGCGGGGAGCAGCACCAGCAGGATCACCGTCGTGTCGAGGAGGACGGCCAGCGCCAGGGCGAACCCCAGTTGTTGTATGGCGAGGAAGCGCATCAGTGCGAATACGGCCGCCACCGATATCATGATTGCCGCCGCACT
>DBZX01000013.1:27177-32452 GCA_002311335.1 bacterium UBP10_UBA1149 | reverse complement strand
AGTTCTTCGTCGTGCCAGGGCTGACCCTGCTGATTTTCTTCGGAGCCGCGGTGATGGTCGAGGCAGACAAGCCGCCCGCCCACCTCGCGCACGCCGCAGCCGAGAAAAATAGACGACTTGCCGCAGTAGCTGCCCACCTCGAGAACCGGGCCCAGCCTGGCGCCCTCGCGGGCAAGCTCGTACAAGCGCAGGCCCTCTTCTTCTGCCATGAAGCCCTTGGCCTTGCGCGCGACCTCGCGCGCGAAGGGATCCATCTCGCGGGTTCCCAGGGACTCTACTTTTTCGCCGGCCATCGCACCCACACCATCCGAGCATCCAAGCTGGATGGCAGCCCAAAAGCAACGGCTGCGGCTTTGCCGGCGGGCCGGATCAGTACCCTGCCTTGGTTCATCTGCGCGGGCCTGTTACTTGGGCGGAATGAAAGCCGTCGTATGCAAGGAACACGGGCCGCCGGAAAAGCTGGTCCTGGAAGAGACCCAATCAAGGCCCCTGGCCGGCGGGGAGTTGCGCGTTGCCATACACGCCGCGGGCGTTAATTTCCCCGACACGCTGATCATACAGAACCTCTACCAGTTCAAACCCGAGCTGCCCTTCACGCCCGGCGGTGAATTCACCGGCGTGGTGACCGAGGTGGCCGACGACGTTACGACCCACTCGGTCGGCGACCGAGTGGTCTGTATGCAGCTCACGGGCGGGTTTGCCGACGAGGCCGTCGTGCCCGCCGCTTCGTGCATGCCCGTGCCCGAGGGCTTGGACATGGTAACCGCCGCCGGCGTGACCATGACCTACGGCACCTCGCTGTACGCACTGAAGAACCGCGCCAAGCTGCAGCCCAACGAAACACTGCTGGTGCTCGGAGCCGCAGGCGGCGTGGGCATTGCCGCCGTGGAGCTGGGCAAGCTCATGGGCGCGCGCGTGATTGCCGCCGCGGGCAGCGATGAGAAGCTCGCCTTCTGCCGTGAGCGCGGCGCCGACGAAGTCATCAACTACGACAGCGAAGACCTCAAGCAGCGCACGAAAGAACTCACCGACGGCAAGGGGGCTGACGTAATCTACGACGCCGTGGGCGGCGACTACTTCGACAAGGCCATACGGGCCATCAACTGGGAAGGCCGCATGCTCATCATTGGTTTTGCCAGCGGCCGTATACCCGAGCTCCCCGTGAACCTGGCCCTGCTCAAGGGCTGCCAGGTGGTAGGCGTGTTCTGGGGGTCGTTCACCATGCGCGAGCCCGAGGCCAACGCGGCCAACATGGCACAACTGGGCGAGTGGTACTCGTCGGGCGCGCTCAATCCCCACGTATGCGAGCAGGTGCCGCTGGAGCGTGCCGGCGAAGCGCTGCGCATGATCCTCGACCGCAAGGCCCGCGGCAAGGTGGTGCTGGTGACCGACAACATCGAGGCTGCCTGAGGGCGCGAACGGGGTGGGCGCCACCAAGCCTGACAGAGCCAAGCCCGATGCAGAAGTAGTGCGCGTGCTCATGGTCTGCATGGGCAATATCTGTCGTTCGCCCACTGCCGAGGCGCTGCTGCGCGCCCGCGTTGAGCTCGAAGGATTGTCGAGGCTGGTCGACATAGAATCGGCCGGCACCGGGGCTTGGCACGAGGGCGAAGGCGCCGACACGCGCGCAGCCCAGACGGCCGCCAGCCGCGGCGTGGACCTGTCGGAACACAGCGCCCGCCGCGTGCGCGACGATGACTTCGACACCTTCGACTTCGTGGTGGCCATGGACAGCCACAACATGGACCTGCTCAACTCGGCCTGCCCCGTGCACCTGCGCGACCGCCTGTCGCTGCTGCTCGAGTACGCGCCGCAACTGGGGCTGAGCGAAGTGC
Organism: bacterium UBP10_UBA1149; assembly: GCA_002311335.1. Taxonomy (GTDB): domain Bacteria; phylum Desulfobacterota; class Binatia; order UBA1149; family UBA1149; genus UBA1149. Next base: position 30,617 of record DBZX01000013.1, on the reverse strand, counting down.
CCGACCCCTACTACGGCAGCGGCGACGGTTTCGCGCGTGTGTTCGACCTCATCGACGCGGGTACTGCCGGCCTGCTCGAGGCCATCAAGAAACGTATGAAATAGGGTCGCGATGGGCTGGAAACAGCGTTGTCGGCAGGCTAGAAGGTACCCCCTTGCTCAAGAACAACAGGATACTCATCACCGGCCCTGCCAGCCAGGCCACTTTTCCGATCGCCCGCGAGCTCGCCCGCAGCAACACGGTATACGGCCTCGCCCGTTGGTCTAACCCCGATGACCGCAAGAAGGTAGAAGCGGTAGGCATTGAAACCCTCGCGGCCGATCTCGCCGACGACGCGCTCGACCACCTTCCCGACGGGCTCGACTACGTGCTCAACTTTGCCAACGTCAAGACCGGCAGCTTTGACTACGACCTGCGCGCCAACGTGGAGGGCGTGGGCCGCCTGATGAGTCGCTGCCGCGATGCGCGAGCGTTTCTCTACTGCTCGTCCACGGCCGTGTACGAAGCCAACGGCCGCCACGCCTTCAGCGAGAGCGACCCCCTGGGTGATAATCACCGCGCCTTGTTTGCCACCTACAGCATCGGCAAGATCGCCGCCGAGTCGATGGTGAGGTTCTGCGCGCGCGAGTTCGAGCTGCCCTCGATAATCTGCCGACTCAACGTGCCCTACGGTGACAACGGCGGCTGGCCTGGCTTCCATCTCGAAATGATGGCTGCGGGCATGGAGATCCCCCTGCACAGCAGCGACGGCCCCTGCCTGTACAGCCCCATACACGAAGACGACTACACGGCCACCATCCCCGCGCTGCTCGGGGCCGCCAGCGTGCCCGCCACCACCGTCAACTGGTGCGGCGATGAAACCGTGGGCATCGAGGACTGGTGCAATTACATGGGCGAGCTCACCGGCCTGGAGGCGAGGTTCGCGCGCAGCGACGCCACACTGGAAAGCGTGGTCACCGATCCCGCCCGGCTCAACGAGATTACCGGACCGCGCTCAACCGTGGGCTGGAAAGACGGTATCAAGCGCATGGTTGCCGCGCTCCACCCCGAATTACTGGCTTGACCTTCCCCCGGCCGCTGGGCTATTTTACCCGGGTACGACAGCCACGGCGCGCCCCTCTGCGCCAACCATGCGAGGCCAGCACATGACTACACCCAACCGTCGATTCCCTGCCCTTATGATCCAGTCGGCTGCCCTCAGCGCCGTGATGACCCTGGCGCTGCTGCTGTCTTGGGCCGCCCTGCCCACGCGGGCCGGGGCCGAAGCCAAGCCCGGCGACATCATCACCCGTCATAACGCCGAGAAGGTAAAGGGCATGGTGGCCGAGGGTGTTTACTGGGCGGTGCTGAACGGCATGGAACTCGAGATCGTTCCCTACAAGCACATTCCCCTGCCGAGCGCCTACGAAGCGGCCACTGAAAAGTACTCGGGACAGACCAGCATCGGCGATCACGGAGAATTGGTCAACTGGGTGGCTGGCAGGCCCTTTCCTGATGTCGACCCCAATGATCCCACGGCCCCCAACAAGATCATGTACAACTTTCATCGTACCCACTACTTCAGCGATGACATCAATCTTCATCTTGTCGACGCCGATACCGGCTCGCTCTACATCGATTCCAAGGGCCGACGACACTACAACGTCGAAAGACACTTCGTTGTCGAGTATATCAGGCTGATGCGTTTTGACGGACGCCTTCACCACGAACCGACACCAGCGTACAGCCCGCAGGACAATCCAGACAAGGCCTTTCAGAAAGCCGGCCTGTACCCGCTTATAGAACCGTTCGACCTCAAGGGAGTAGGTGGTATCACGGTCCGCTACCAGGATCTCATCCACCACGACGACACCTGGCTGTATATACCTTCGCTGAGGAGAGTCCGTCGCATGTCTACGGCCCAGCGCAGCGATGCTTTGTTCGGACAGGATATCGACGTGGACAGTCACGGCGGCTACGCCGGCCAGATCCCCTGGTTCAAGTGGAAACTCCTCGGGGAAAAGCCCATGTACGCCTCGCTGCACGGCGTGCGCCTGCCCCCGAAGCCCTGCAAGGACGACGGCGGCATGACCTTCTGCGAAAACTGGGAACTGCGCCCCAACGTGTACGTCATTGAGGGCATACCCATGGATCCCTCGTACGCTTATTCCAAGCGCGTGATCTTCGTGGACAAGGAGACCTACTTTATCGCCTACTCCGATCTCTACGACCAGGGTGGCGAACTGTGGAAGGTCGTCATACAGAGCATACGCACGTCCAAGCGCCCCAACCCCATGGTAGACTACGAATACGACGAACCGCGCATGTTCATCTACGCCTTCTCCGTGATCGATATGCAGATGATGCACGCCACGCGCGCCGCCATACCCGGCATGGCTTTTCCCGAGGAACCCGGCTGGTACATTGACATTGGTTCTGACCACGAGCACTCGCCATCAGAAAATTGGTTCACGATCCCGGGACTGATCTCCGCCGGCCGCTGACGAGTTCGACGGCCAGCGCTATTGTGGGTTGGCCTGCTGTTCGCTAGCCTTAGTGGATGTTCGATCCCTGGCTCAGCCTGAGCGGCTTTGTCGTCGGCGTGCTCATAGGCATGACCGGCGTTGGCGGTGGCGCACTCATGACGCCGTTGCTGATCATGGTGTTCGGCGTGCGGCCGCTGCACGCGGTGGGTACCGACCTTGTCTACGCCACCATTACCAAGCTCTTCGGATCCTGGCAGTACATCAAGCGCGGACAGGTTAATTTCCCCTACGTCAGGTGGCTGGCGCTGGGGTCGGTGCCCTCGTCGTTGTTCGCCGTATTCGTGCTCACCCCGTGGTTCGAGCGCAGTGGCGTTGACGTGGACGCGTTCACCACCCGCGCCCTGGGCGTCATGCTGGTCGTGATCGGAGTGGTGTCGGCTCTCGAGCGACGCTTCTTTGCCGGCCGGCTGCGCGACTCTGAATTCATTCGCAGCGAGCTGGTGCAGACCAGGATCAAGGAAGTCATACTCGTGGCCGGTGGCGTGCTCATAGGCCTTGGCGTTGGCCTGACCTCGGTCGGCTCGGGCTCGCTGCTCATGGCCATACTGCTGCTGGTGTCTGAGCTGAGGGTGCTGGTGCTGATCGGAACCGACCTCGTACACGCCACCCTTCTCATGGGAACAGCCGGTCTCGCGCACTTCAGTCGCGGCAACGTGGACCTCGTGATGGTTGCCACGCTGCTCCTGGGTTCGATACCGGGAACGTGGCTCGGTGGCAGGCTGGCACAGGTGGTGCCGACGAGCCCATTGCGCTACGCGCTGGCCGCGCTGTTGACGGCGACCGGGGTCAAACTGTTTATCGGCTGACGCCGAAGCAACGACGCCGAGGGGAGGTCTACATCCCCCCGCCGCCGCGCATCAAGCAAAGATCAGAAGTCGTAAATAAACGTCAGCGACGCCGAGTCGAGCGAAGCGT
>DBZX01000013.1:15807-27052 GCA_002311335.1 bacterium UBP10_UBA1149 | reverse complement strand
GGGCAAACCCCACACCTTGTCAAAAGTGAGGCGGGCCTTGAGCAGATCAGAAGCCCGGCACTGCACGCCGATGGTGGCGGTAAAATCCTGCCCGTCTTCGCCGCTGTCGTCTTTCTCCCAGAACAGCAGTCCACCACCCAACACGAGATCCAACGGTCCCTCGTTACGCGCCTTGAACAGTATGCTCATGGGATAGGTGAATACGCCCGCGACGTGTATGCCCATGACGTCGTCTTTTCCGCTGGCAAACTCGGCGTCGAGGACATGTAACCAGCCGATTTCGGCGGCCAGGTATTTGCTCATCTCACGGCCAGCGTGAACGCTGTAGCCCTTGGCTCCGTGGTCATCGAGATCGGTAAACTGGCCACCGACCCTCACGTACCAACCGTTGGCCGCCGCTTCGACCTCGCCGCCGTCGTCCCCGGCCAGCGCCGGTGCCGGCATGGCCAGCATGCTCACGGTGAATACAGTAACTGCCAATCGGGAAATAAACTTCATCTCTGCCCCCTCGGTCCAAGGTGATTAGTTCCGGGCGATTAGTCCCGGGTGAATGTTGATTGAAAAGCCTTGTACGGCAAGGCTCTTGTTTAGCCCAGCCCACCCCCCTTGTCCACGCCCACGAAGAGGGAGACGTCCCCCTTTAGAAATCAGCGGCCAGGGATGCTATAAAGGGGTGATGCCAATTGAATTCAGGATGATATCCAAGGTTCCGGTCACGCTCGCAGGCATAGCCCTGGTGGCCTTCCTCGCCGCTATGGCAGGTTGCCAGGACGGTGCCACTCCTCCGGCCGGGGAAGCGCTGCAAACCCCCGCCGCAGCTGTGGATTCTGCCGGCCAGTTCGCCGTAACCTTTGCAATACGCAACGCCATTGCCAACGTCGCTGCCCTGCAGTTCGACGTCAACTACAGCGGCGGGGAGTTCTCGGGCGCGGGTGGCGACGTAGAGTGCAGCAGCCCGTTTTCCGGCGCCATCGCCACCTTCAACAACAAGGGCGGCGGACTGCTCTCGGGGGCAGTCATAGATATCTCGGGCTTTGCCGCCCCGGCCGACATCGCCACCTGCGTGGTCACCGCCGAGAGCAAGCCCGGGCCCGACGATTTTACCGTCACCCCGGTAGACTCAAGCGACGCCTCGTCGCAGCCGCTTGTTCCGGCGCCCGACATGGCAGCTACCGCCATACACCCGGTAACTACGACCGGCGGCTGATGCCAAGCTGCCTCGCGGCCTCTACTCGGCGGTATTCCTATTGGCCGCAGGCGCTGGCAGCACCGCAGCCCTTACCCGCTGCGCAGTCTTCGCTCTTGCCGCAGCCTCCTTGCGCGGGAGCAGCCCCCGCCCTGGCCTGGCTGGCGGCGCGGCGGGCCTTACAGCCGCAGCGGCCCACCACTGCGTGTGAGCCCTGGCTGGCCTGGGCCTGCATGACCGCCCTGGCCTCGGCCTGCTCGACGGCCCCGGCCTCCAGCGACACCTCCTGCTTGAGCGACAGCACCCAGGCTGCAAGGTCGCGCAGCTCGGTGGGCGTCGCTACCTCGCCGTAAGCCGGCATTGCCGTACCATCCAGCCCCGTGGCCAGGGTCAGGTAGACATCGTCGGCCGACTGTCCGCGCTTGAACGGGCGCGTGGCAAAATCAGGGGGAGGCAACGGTCTGCCCCGCCAGTCCTCGAGCGCGGCGGCCGATGAACCGTCGCCGCGGCCGCGCTCGCCGTGGCAACTCGCGCACTCCAGCTTCACGTACAAGGCCTTGCCTTCTTCGGCCCGCCCCGCAGCCGAGGGAAGCGTCAGCGCGGCAGCCGCATCGCCTTGCCGCGCCGCGGCCAGCGCGAGTACCTGCTCCACCAGGGCCCAGCGTTCGATTTCGGCGAGGTCAGCAAAGGGCATCATGGCCGTGCCGCGCAAGCCCCCGCTCAGGGTGTGAAAAAGATCATCGCGTGTAGGCAGCGAACCGCTTGGCGTCGACCTGAACTTGAACAGCCCGGCGGTAAAATCTCGCGGTGGAGGTTGCAGGGCAGCCGCGCGCGGGCCGTCTCCCCTGCCCTGTTTGCCGTGACAGTTGGCACAGTAAACACCGAACAGCTCGGCCCCCAGGCGGCGCAACGACTCGTCGGGCATGGGCGCCGCAGACGCAGCCTCGCGCACTACCACGCCACCCGACAGCCAGTGCCTGAGCAGGAACCACTGCTTCTCGCGCTCCACGCGGTATCCGTCGGGTACCGAGACGGCTGCCGCTGTTGCACCCACCCCCGCCGTCCACGAAAAAGCGAACAGGGCCACCAGCCACAACGCTGCTGATTTTTTCAAGCGAGATCTCCTTGCCGGTTGTCTTAGCTGACCGTTCCGCCGCTATCTGTGAGACCAGCCGAAGCCAACGTGATTTCTATCATGCGCCGGCTGCCCTTTCTGCCACCGAGCGTAGAGAGCAGGTCAAGTGCTGCCAGCTGCCAGCCGTATTTCTGCTTGAGCAACGCCCAACCCCTGGCCTCGACTTCCACGTCAACGGCGTCGTTGCCGTCCAACAGCCGTGCCTTACCGTCCAGCCACTGTCCCGTGATTCGCCCCAGGACAGCGCAAGCCGCCACTCTCACCCGCCGGTCACGGCCCAGGCGCTTCACCTTCCAGGCGTCGCCAGCCGTAAACACGTAGTAACAGCCGTCCTCACCGGCAAACCACACCGGGGTGGCCACCTGACTGCCGTCGCGACGAAAGGTCACCAGGCTCAGGTATTGCTCGCCGGCCAGCGTGTCGCCGGCCAGTTCTTCGTCATCTGATGCTCGCGTGTCCACTCAACCATCCTCGCACGCGTATATTCGGCGCGCCGACACATGTATACAGCAGTCCGCGTGGTGTAACCACGTGCCTGCCGCCTATGACCCCGCCAGGACAACAAGCAGCACCCCCTGAACGCGAGATGTTTGTCACCCTGGTAGCGGCCGACGCGCTGGCCTTTGCCGGTACCTGGCTGATGCCCGTGCTGCTGGGAGCGCTCATCGACGGCCTGGGACTGGACCCCGCGCAGGCCGGCGCCGTGGGTTCGGCCGAGCTCCTGTCCATGGCAGCAACAGCGCTGCTGATCGCCCCCCGCGTGGCCCTGATCTCACGGCAAGCATTGGCGATAACGGGCGCGGTAATTGTCCTGACGGGCAACACCGCGTCGGCCCTGGTCGACTCCTGGCAACTGTTGCTGGTCGCCCGTGCCGTGTCAGGCCTGGGTTCGGGGCTGCTGGTGGCAGCTTGCAACTCGACCATTGCCGCGCTGCCAGACCCCGACCGCGTGTTTGCCCGCCTGATGATAGCCGTGGGCGTCATCGGTGCCTGCCTGCTGGCGCTGGCGCCCTTGCTGATGTTGCCCTGGGGCCACAAGGCCGGCTTCGCCGCGATGGCACTGCTGTCAGTGGCCGCGACCGTTTTTCTTATCCGGCGTCCCCTCAGAGCCCGGACCACGGCTGCAGACGGCAACGCGCCCGCCGCCGGCCACGCAGCGGTCGCGCTGGCCCTGCTCGCGGGCGTAGTACTCGGAGCGGGGGCAGAACAGTCCTTGTGGGCTTTTTCCGAGCGACTTGGCCTGGCCGCCGGCGTGCAGCCACAGTGGATCGGGGCCGTGCTGTCGCTGGCTACCCTGGCCGGGCTTGCCGGGGCAGCCCTGGCTGCGGGCATCGGCACGCGTTACGGCCGCGTGCCCACGCTGGTGGTGGGATTGGCGGCCGTGGCGGTCATGCGCTGGACGGTTGTGCAGGTGGACAGCCCGGAGGGCTACGCGCTGTCGCAGGCAGCCTGGGGGTTCGCGTTCTTTTTTTCTCTGCCCTACCTCGCCGGTACAGCCGCGGTGCTCGACCGCTGGGGCAGGTGGTCGACGGCTGCCGTGGGTGCTTCAACGCTGGGTTACGGCCTGGGCCCACTGCTGGGAGGCAAGGTGGCGGCCGTCGGTGGCCTGCCCGCCCTCGGCCCGGCGGTGGGCATGCTGAGCGTGGCTGCTCTGCTACTGGTTATTCCCGCCGCACGCAGGGCGGCCCAGCTCGAAAATATGCCGGCCAGGAAGGACACACTCGCTGAGGGCCCGCACTTCAGGGAGTGACGGGGATGGAACTGACGTTCAAGTAGAGCGTCGCGCGTTCCTGGGTACGACCGGGTCCACCAAAGCCACTAACAAGGTCGATCACGTTGCGAGTGGTGGGCGGGATGCAATAGATAGTGGACGAGTAAATGTTGGTGGGGTCGCCGTCACCGTTCAGGGTGCTTCCACCTTCGGCGAGAATCGGGTTGGTAAAACACTCTCGCACCGCCTGCACGCAGGCACCCGCGCCGGGATTGTCATCCGGTGTTCCGAGGAAACCGTCTACCCCGGACTCACAGTTAATGTGGGTCAGGCATTCGCCGCTACACTGCTCACCGACCGGGCACTCGGTGTCCGAGCTGCAGGCCGTACCGGCCACGCTGCAGGTTGAGTTGCAGCTCTCATCAAGCGCCGTCGCCGGACAGGACCTGAAAGCGTCCAACACTCCTTCGCAATGAAACACGTCGGGGCCAGCCGGGCAGTAGCCGTCTACTCCATCGCCGACCTTGGGCAGGCACTGGGGTATGCAGCGCCCGGAAGGACACGCGTCCACGCAGGTGCCCAGACCGCAGTCGGCATCGTTGTTGCACGTGACCCGCTCGAAGGCCGGGTCGCCGCTGCAGTGCGTCGGGTTGGCCGAACAGGCACCGCCGGGACAATCGCTGTCCTCGTCACATGCAAGTCCCTGGTTACCGCCCCCGGCGCAGGTCGTGAACTCGCCGCCCGCGTTGTTGCCATCGGCGCAGCCAGTACCCAGCTCCGCGCCGGCATCGCAGGACGTACGGCACAGGTTGGGCTTGGTCTGCATGTTGGAAACCCCTGCCGGACAGGGGCAGTCGAACAGCTCAAAGCCAAGCTCAGTGCAAGGCAAGGTGGAGGCCAGCGAGGTTGGGTGGCTGGTGTGGGCGATGTGAACCGACTCCACCCTTCCACCCAGGTACTTACCCGGATGCGGCGGACAGTCACCGGACATTGAACCGTACAAGGGGTCCACGTACTCGACGCGACACGCGCGGCCCGACACGGCCCCCGGTAAAGCCTGCTGGTCGGCTATGCAGACCAGCCCCAGCTCGCAGGCACCGCCTGGACAATCGGGGGTAACAGAGCCGCAGAGTTCGCCTTCGATCGAACAGTCCTCGTCAAAACGGCATTCATCGCCACTGGTCTCGCAACGGCCCTGGCAGACAAGGAAGGCATTGTCTCCGCCTTCGCAGTAGCCGCCGCACACCGGGCAGGGGCGGTGTGAGCGCTCGCCGATGTAGGGCCTGTTGGACGATTCATAAGCCGTGGAATGTTCGCCCGTAATGATGTTCAAGGTACCGGTCACGTCCTCGACGTGGTTCTGCACGTTGCAGGCAGTAGTGCTCGAGGACGCCACGGCGAAAGGCCCCCCGTTGGGCGAAAAGATACAGTGAGGCGAGCTGTCGCAGCGGCCCCGACACTGCTCGCCGGCGGCGCAGTCGGCCTGCGAATCGCAATCGCTGCCGGCGTCGACACCGGCAGCCGTGTAACAGCGTGATTGGCAATCAGTGCTCAGGGCACAGTTGGCACCCGCGTTAACGCTCCAGGCGTCGCATATCGCGCAGTCGCCGTCTTCGTCTTCACCGTTGCCGTCGCCGCGATCGTCACAGCGTGACGCGCTCGAAGGTTCCCAGGAGCAACGCGGAGCCTGCTTGCCGACCAGGTCACACACCGAATCGACACTGGTGCCGGTGCAGGTAGCACCGGTGAACTCAGTGCAATCACAGTTGAGCAGGTCAACCAGGAAACCACCGCCCGCGCCCAACCTCTGGTCATGGGTACTGCCGGTCCAGCCCGCGTCAGTCTCGGAACCCGGGGTGAGGCTCCACCACCTGGCCCTGGGAACGTCCCCGCAGGTGCACTCGAACAGGTCTCCGGGCGGCATACACTCGCCCGGACAGGCCGAGTCATCGCTGCCGTCGCACTCTTCGCCAAGCAACAGGTGATTGCCTGGAAGCTGGTTGACCGAATTATCGCCGCAGACGGCCTCGCGCGGGTAGGCAGCTTCGATCAACGACCGGGCGGCATAAGTACGGTCGGCCGGAAGATTGACCGCGTCAGATATCTCGCGGGAAGCCGCCAGCAGGCAGGCCGTTGCGTCGCCCACGCTAGTGACCCCACCCACGCCCAGTCCGCATATGTCGAGCTCGGTCACGCCCGCGTCGCTGCACTTAGCCGCGATGCCCGAGCCGAACTTTGCCTCTGCCTTGGCTATTTTCGCTACGAGTTTTTCATCCGCCGTCGCGCACTCCAGGGGACTGCCACTGCTCTTACCCTTGTTGATGGCGTCGCGGCACTTGGACACGCCCTTTACTACCGTGGCAACCAACTTGACAGCAGACTTAGCAAGGGTGGCCTGGCATGACGCGGCCGCCGAAGACAGCCCACTCGACGACGAGCTGCTTCCGTAGATGAGGGCAACGTGACCCTCGCCGATTTCCAGCGCGACGCCTCCCACGCAGCCGGACAGGTCATCAGCCGAATCTATCGTCGAATATCCCGCCGCTATGCAGGCAGGCCCCGGGAACCCGATATTGCGGATCTCGAAAGGTTTGTTTACCGCGCCGCCGCCACAGGTCTCGTCGAGTCCCGCCGTGGGCGGACAATCCGAGTCGGCCAGGCAGCCTATGAACGTGGAACTGCTGCACACGCTGCCGCAGCTCTTGATAGCCGTCGCGTCGACCTTGGCGACAGCCTTGTCTATCTTTGTCTGCTCCTTGACCCCGGGACAGGAGCCGACGTACTTGCCGGCGATCTCCTTGTCACGACACTTGGCCGTGCCCTTGGTCACCGCGGCGGCCAGCTTGCCTGCCGACTTGGCCATCTTGCCCGCACACTTGCCCTCGTTCTTGCTTACCTGGGCCGAGGTCGGCGCGGCTGAAAGAATCAACAGCGCGGCAACAAGAGGCATAAGCTTCCAACAACGATTCACTGGCGGCTCAAGGTCGGGCGGCTGTCCCCCGCTCGGAGAAACCAACCCAGACCAATAGGAGAGTAGAAAACAATCGCTACTCTTGTCAATGGCTACGGCGTGACAATGACACAGCCCCAGCGATTTACCCCCCCAGTTGGGTGGTAGCTCAGGACGAAACTTCCAGACCGCTGGGCACGGCGCCCTCCATGTATACCAATTCCTCGTCGCGTCGGCTTATGCGCCAACCGGCCTCCACGCGCACGAGGTCGTCGTCGTAGATCGCGCCCACTGTAAAAAACGAGACGCCGCCCTTGCCGTCGTCCATACCCATGGGGTTGATGACATAGGTTCGGGCCGCCGCGCTGTTACCATCCAGGGTGACGCTGCTGTTGCCGATAAAATGCATCATGGTCTTGAACGGGGCCAGGGCTTTTGCCAGCCAGGCCCTCACCTCGGGGTAGTCTCCCGCTGTGCCGCCCGACGCGCTGTAGTCAACCCTGGCGTCGGCCACGAAGCAGGTGTCGAGCAGCTCCCAGTTCTGCGTGTCTATCGCGGTGCAGTAGCGCACCAGCAGGTCCTGTATCTCGATTCGATCAGAAATTTCTTTACCGTTCATGTCCTCTCCCTTCAGCGTCTACTGGCCGCGATAACGTCGTCGGCAAACACCCGCAGCGCGTCTATCTTTACCTGCAGGGGCTCGGTGTCGACCCCCCGCTCGTAGCTGTTGCGAAAACCCACGATGCAGTCGGTGACACCCGCGTCCTGCAATCGCCTGGCGCCGTCGACGCTGTAAGCATCGAGCGATATGACGTGCACCTCGAAGGGCTGCTGCTCGCGGCCGTATTCTTTTCGCAACTCGTGGAGCCTCGCTATCATTGACTCCAGTTCTGCAGGGTCACCCCCGGCGTGCATCCAGCCGTCGCCGAGGCGAGCGGCGCGCTTGAGCGCCGCCTCGGAGTGGCCGCCCACGAGCAGGGGCAGCGGCTTGCTCGGCACCGGGCAGATCTTGATCGACTCGATGTCGTAAAACTCACCGTGGTATTCGAAGAACCCTCCCTCGCACAAGCCGCGGATGATCTCCATCATCTCGTTCATGCGACGACCACGACCCGGCCAAGCCTCAGCCATCACGCGATAATCGTCGGGCCATGGGCTGACGCCCACTCCAAGGCTGAAGCGGTTGTCCGACAGCACGGCCACCGAGCTGGCCTGCTTGGCCACCAGCACCGGGTGCCTCACGGGCAGCTTGATGACAAAGGTCTGAAAGCGCAGGCGGCTGGTAACGGCCGCGAGCGCCGGCACCAGGGTGAACGGTTCGATGAAGGGCTTGTCTTCGAGGAACCCGCGATCACCGTCCGGCGTGTAGGGATACTTTGAATCCGAGACCTCGGGATAGCATATCGAGTCGGGCACGATGAACCCGTCCCAGCCCGAGTCCTCGGCGGCACGGGCCAGCGCCGGGAAAAAAGTCGGATCGGTCATGGACTCAGCGTAAGAAAAGCGCATTGATGCTCCCTGCTGCGTGGCCGGGCGAACGCCGCACAGTGAGACCGCTTATACACAAGCGGCGCCCGAGACAACAGCGTGTACCCCTTCGATAAACTCGATAAGTTTCCCGACAAGGCAGCCCTTGTCATGGCTGGTAGCGGCCGGGCCACCAGCTACGCCCAGCTGGATCGCAGCTCCAACCGCTTCGCGCAGCTGTTGCGACACCTCGGACTGGGCCACGACGCTGCCATTGCCTTGTTAATGGAAAACCGTTCCGAGTTCTTCACCGTGTGCTGGGGAGCCCAGCGCTCGGGTCTTTTCTACACACCGGTGGCCACCCACCTGGCGACAGCTGAGATCGCTTACATCATCAACGACTGCGGTGCGCGGGCCTTCGTGACCAGCGCCGAGCAGGCCGACAACACGGCCGACCTGCCCGGACTCTGCCCCGACGTGCAGGCCTGGTTCGTCTGCGGTGGCGAGCTGCCCGGCTATCGGTCGCTTGAAGGCGAGCTCGACGACATGCCCGACCACCCCGTGGACGACGAGCTGGAGGGCTGCGAGATGCTCTATTCATCGGGTACCACGGGTTACCCCAAGGGCATACGCAACCCGCTCCCCGATCGCAGCGTGGGTGCAATCTCGCCGATGGCGGCGGCGCTCGCCGTCGCTTACGGCGCCGACGAGAACACCGTGTACCTGTCGCCCGCCCCGCTGTACCACTCGGCGCCGCTCAGGTTCAACATGGCCCTGCAGCGACTGGGCGCAACCTGCGTCGTCATGGAAAAGTTCGATGCCAGGAGCGCTGTGCGACTCCTGGGACAACACGGGGTGACCATGAGCCAGTGGGTACCCACTCACTTCAGTCGCATGCTGCAGCTACCCAAACAGCTGCGAGAGAAGGCCGACCTCTCGAGCCACCGCCTGGCCCTGCACGCGGCCGCGCCCTGCCCGGTGAGTGTAAAGGAGCAGATGATTGACTGGTGGGGCCCGATACTGACCGAGTTCTACAGCGCCACCGAGGGCAACGGCGCTACACAGATAAGCAGCGAGGAGTGGTTGACACACAAGGGCTCGGTGGGTCGTGAGCTGGGCTGCCGCGTCCACGTGGTCGACGACGAGGGTGAAGAACTGGCGGCAGGCGAGATCGGCACGGTCTACTTCGAAGGCGGGCGCAGCTTCGAATACCACAACGCCCCCGAGAAAACCGCCGACTCGGTGGACGCTCGCGGTTGGAGCACGGTGGGAGACATCGGCTATCTCGACGAGGAGGGCTACCTCTACCTCACCGACCGCAAGGCCGACATGATCATATCGGGCGGCGTCAACATCTACCCCCAGGAAACCGAGAACTGCCTCCTGGAGCACCCCTCGGTAGCCGACGCGGCCGTGTTCGGGCTGCCCGACAGCGACTTCGGCGAACAGGTAAAGGCGGTGGTCGAAGCCATTGACCCGCTGGCGGCCGGCGGGCAGCTGGCCGACGAACTCATGGCCTGGTGCCGCGATAAAATATCGCCGCTCAAGTGCCCGCGCTCCATCGACTTCGTGGACCACCTGCCGCGCACAGAGGCTGGCAAGCTGAGAAAGCACCTGCTCAAGGCGCGCTATGACCAGGAGCCTTCAGGCCCGGCCAGCGGGCCCGGTCAGTCGACGTAGAACTTGCTGGCCCAGCGACGCAGGTCGCCTATGGGACCATCGCCGTCGCAGAGTATCGGCTTCTCGAGGTGCACCTTGTTTTCCCAGATGGGGATGTCCTGGCTGAACTGGCGCTCGATTTCTCCGACAAAAGCCTTGCCCACCCCGCTGGTAGTACTCTCGTCTTCGAGCTTGCGCAGCGCACACGACAAGTGCATGTGAACGTACTCGTCGTCCACCGGTGTTCCCGAGGTCATGACCAGGGTTTCAACGACGCCCTTGAAGCGCGTACAGCCAAAACCGAGCCCGTAGGCATGAATGTCTATCTTGCCGTCGGCCTCGCCCTTGGACGTGTCCACCCTCGACTGGCAGAGCACGTTGAGAAAATACCCGTCCGACTCCACAATGTCGGTGGTGGCGATGTTCTTCGTGCCGTGCACGTAAAAAAAGTGGGCGGCGTCGACAGTGTTCTCGGCCAGCTCCTGGTTACGCGACTTCACCATCCAGTCGCGCCGGGTCCACTCGGTCCAGGCCGGGTCGCCGTACTCGGGTAGATCGGGGATCTCCCACTCGGGCGGCTCACCCAGGGGGTGGTACCAGGCCATGATGATGCCGTTTTTTTCGCACACCGGCAGCGGCTCCACGGCAGCCTTGGGAGGAATGCGCTTGCAGTAAGGGATGTCCACGCAGCGGCCGTCTTCGGGCGAAAAACTCCAGTGGTGAAAGGGGCAGCGCAGACCCTGCTCGGTCACCTCGCCACCATAGCCGATGTGCGCGCCCAGGTGGGGGCAGAAAGCGTCAAAGACCCGGGCCGTGCCCGCCATGTCGCGAAACAGGACGAGCTCACGGCCGAAGTAGTGTATCGGCCTCAGCTCGCCGACCCCGATTTCGTCGGAGTACGCGACCTGGTACCAGCTGAAAGGCAGCGGAAACGGAAACTCCCTATCCATTTTTTTCTCTAACTCCCACTGGGTCAGGCGATCATGTCGCCTATATTACGAAGTTTTTCGAGTACGTCGTCGGGCAACACCGGCGGCGGCTTTCCTACCGCGTGCGAACCCAGTATGACCTCGCAGCTGCGTTCTATAACCAACGCCATGTCGGCCGCCCGCCTGAGGCTGCGCCCGGCGACCAGCA
>DBZX01000013.1:7830-15752 GCA_002311335.1 bacterium UBP10_UBA1149 | reverse complement strand
GCCTGAGGCTACGCCCGGCGACCAGCAGACCGTGGTTGACCAGCATGACGGCCCAGCTGTCTTTCATGGCCTCGGCCACCGCGTCGGCGAGTTCAACGGTGCCCGGCATGATGAAAGGCACCCGCGGTATCTCGCCAAAAAACGCGGCCTCGGTAGACACGGGCACGAAGGGCAAGCCGCTGTTGGCCAGCACCGTGGCGTTGGCCGCGTGGCAGTGTATGACCGCCTCGGCCTCCGGCTTCACCCGGTAGACCACCGCGTGCATGAGGCGCTCGCTTGACGGCGAACGGGCACCCGAATCCACGGGGTCGCCGTCGAGATCGATGCGCACCAGCTGCGAAAGATCCAGCTTGCCCTTGAAAGACTGGCTGGGGGTAATCCAAAGTTCATCGGCGCCCGCGGTCACCCTGGTGGTCACGTTGCCGCCGGTGGCCGTGATCAGGCCGCTCGCGTAAAGCTCGTCCACCACCTCGCACAGCGCCGCGGCTGCCTCGCCGCCGTCGGCGCTGCCTGCCCTGCCGCCAGCTCCCGGGCCAGCGGTTCCGCTCCCATGGCTTCGGCCGTCTTCCGCCGTCGTCGGAGCGGCCAGCGCCGACAGGTCGCCCAGGTCGCCGGCTTCCTCGCGCGCGGCCTTGTAAGTGGCTGCCAGCAGGGGCTCGAGGTGCTGCAGGGTCATCGCCTTGCCGGCGTCACCGGTAAAAGACAGGCGGCCGTCCATGGCCGCCTCCATGGCGTTGAGTTCGCCACCGAACATTCCGTCGAATATGGCCGCGCCCATGCTCAAGCGTACGTCGGCTCCTCCCGCAATGGCCCCCAGGCCCGCGCTCGCTCCATCAGCCGCAAGCTGCAGGTAAAAGGTCAGGGCGAGGTCGCGCAACTCGAACTGCATCGTGACCTGGTTGTTCTCAGCCTCGGCTGCCAACTCTTCGCTCGCAGAAACAGCCCTTCCCCAGGCCTCCAACTGCCTGCTCATGCCCTCGCGTAGATCGGCAGCGACGGCGGACAGGTCGGCCGCTTTATCGTCTTCTTCAACGGCGGCGTCTTCAACGGCGGCGTCATCGGCGCCAGGCTTCTCACGCTGGAGATCAGAAACCGCCGGACCGGCCTTTGCGAGCAAGCCTGCTATTTCTTCATCGCCCGGTTCGCGACGGTCGGCCGACCAGTCAAAGTCGGCCAGGACCTCGGGGTTCAAGCAGTGCCGCGGGGCTGAGCCTGCAGCCATGAGTTCGAGTTCGTCGGCGATAATGCGGCCCTGGTGCACGGCGATCTCGGCCGTGTTGCCGCCGAGGTGGGGCGTCGCAATGACGTTGTCCATGGCCAGCAGCGGATGGTCGGAAGCCGGCGGCTCCTCGGCAAACACATCCAATCCCGCGCCGCCAAGCCTCCCGTCGCGCAGCGCTTCCACCAGTGCCTCTTCGTCAACGAGAGCCGCCCGCGCCGTGTTGATCAGCATCGCACCCGGCTTCATGGCCGCGAGTCGCTCGGCGTTTATCATTCCGCGGGTCTGGTCATTGACCGCCGCGTGCAGGCTCACAACGTCCGAGCGCTCCAGCAGCTCATCGAGGCCCAACAGCTCGGCATCGTGGCGGGCCGCCCCCCCGGCGGCCCCTTCCCGGGGGGGCAACGGGGCCCCCCNNNNCCACTGCCGGGTCGGACACGAGCAAGCGACAGCCGAAACCGCGCAGCCGTCGCGCGACCTCGCGCCCTACCGCCCCCAGGCCCACCAGCCCGACGGTCAGGTTCCACAGCTCTGCGCCGCGGAACAGGCTGAAGGCCTGCCCCATGCGACCCATGTCGCCCGCCACCGAGCCCGGTTGCCTGAGGAAATCGCCGCCCGCGGCACTGCGACGGGCCAGCGACAACATGAATGACACCGCCAGGTCGGCCACGGCGACAGCGTTGCGTCCCGGCGCGTTGAGCACCGGTACGCCAAAAGCGCTGCAGGCATCGAGATCGATGTTGACCGGATCGTTACGACAGCTCACCACCACCCTCAGGCCCGGCGTGTCACGCAGCACCGCGGCATCGACAAGGTCGACCTCGGTTACAAAAACATCGTGATCACCAAGCGCGTCTACCAAGCCAGCGCCGGTGAGCAGTCGCATGCTGCTGCGAAAATCCGAGTACTCCAGCTCTCCTAACCGCGCCAGGCGGGCAAGCGATTCCTCGTCAAACTCGGCGGTGACCAGGAGGCTGGGCGTCAACTTCTTCTCGCGCGCCACGCCCGCCGCCTCGCCGGCCTCGAGCATGGCAGTAGTCAGCGCGCCGACGGCATCGCCATCCGCGGCCGGTCGTTGCTCGCTACGGCCCTTCCACCTGCCGTAGACCTGCAGCATGGTCGCGACTTCCGCTCTCTCGGCCACCACGGTCGCGGCCAGGGGAGCGGCCTGGGCGGTTTCGGCCAGGTCAGTAAACACCCCGACCCCTGCGCCCGCACACAGCGCCGCGCCCATGGCTCCCGACTCGCAAGCACTGGCCGCGTGCACGGGGAGGTCGGTGACCTGGGCGAGCAGTTCGGGCCAGAGGCTGCTGCGCAACATGCCACCCGAAACCCTCAACAGTTCGGGTTGATTGTGACTCAGGTCACACACGCGCTCGGCGTTGGCCCGCACACCGCAGGCCATACCCTCTACGAGAGCGCGCGCCACGTCGCGCCTCGGATCATCGCCGGGAACGCCCACCAGGTGACTCAGCAGCAGTTCTCCGACGGGCAGGCCAGGCGATTTCCAGTCGATGAGGTGGGCGCCCAGGTTCGACAGCATACCGCGTGCGCCGGCAACAGAAGCAGCCGCCTCGGCAAACAATCGTTCCACGGGCCGCGGCGAATCAGCGAAGAGCAGGCGCGCGGCCCACTCCAGGGATTCACCCATCGGACCGCCGTTGCTCTCGAGCACCCACAGGCCCGGCACCGCGTGGTGCGAAGTCCACAGCGCACCGTCGGGGTCGGTGACCGGCACGTCCATCACCAACTGAACGGGCAGCGAGCTGCCCGTGACGGCGCACAACTCGCCGGCCTCGACGCAGGCTGCGGCCAGCAAGGCCGACTGCGAATCGGCGGCTCCCACGGCCACCGTGGTGCCCTCGGCCAGCCCCAGCTTTTCGGCGGCCAGTGGACCCAGTTCGCCCAACTGCGAGCCAGCGTCGAGAGGATCGGGAAAAATATCGCGGGGAAGCCCCAGCCTTGCTATCCAGTCCGCACACCAGCCACGCTGGTTAAGCGAGAACAGTAAAGTTTCGCTCGCCTGCGAGGCCTCGTAGCCCGCGTTGCCGGTCATCCAGAAACCCAACCAGTCACTGGCCGACAACACGTGGGCGGTTTGTTCAATCAGCGCAGGCTGCGCCTTCAGCAGCTGCAACAGACGCGGTCCGGGTTGTATCGCGGTCGGCCAGTGGCCGGTCACCCCCAGCAGCTCTGCGCCGTGCTGCTCCCCCAGCTCCATGGCTTCGAGCGCCGCGCGCGCGTCACGATTTGAAGCCGCCAGCAGTACCTCGCCGCTTGAGTCTACAAGAACCATGGCGTGACGCGTAGCGGTGGCCGCAACCGCCACCACGTCGTCGGGCCCGGCCCCTGCCTCGGCCAGCGCCGCCCGCACAGCCTCGCCCATGCGATCGATCACGAGCCCGGTGTCCAGCTCCACCTGCAAGCCGGCACTGCCCTGCACCACCACGGGCGGGCAAGGGCGCGACGCCCCGTGAACGCGACCGCTCTCGGGGTCGAACAACAGGCAGCGCACGCCGCCTCCGCCCATGTCCAATCCTGCCAGGTAACGTCCGCCCACGATCAGCTCTCCCGCCCCGTCTCAAAAACCACCGGCAGCGCCAACGGCGCCCGAAAAACCTGTCCGCTCACNNCCCCCCCCCCCCCCTCCCAAAAACCCCCCCCCCCCCCAAGGGCCCCCCGAAAACCCTGTCCGCTCACGAAGACCTCGCCCGCCGAGGGATCCAGCGCGAGTCCGGGAAGGCGGTCGAGCACGGCGTTGAGCAACACGCGGGTCTCCATTCGGGCCAGGTGTATTCCCAGGCAAGCGTGGGTGCCGAAGGCAAAACCCAGGTGCTGCTTGAACTTGCGCGTCACGTCAAAACGATCGGGATCTTCAAAGCGCGTAGGGTCGCGATTGGCTGCCGCCATGTTGACGTGCACCACCGCGCCGGCCGGAATCTCGACACCCTGCACGGTAACGTCGACCGTGGTCATGCGCATTATACCGGTCAACGGGGGGTCCCAACGCACGCCCTCTTCTATAGCGTGGGGCAACAGGTCACGGTTGGCCCTGAGCAATTCGAGCTGGTCGGGGTTGTTGAGCAGCCCGCACAGCAGGTTGCTCGACGACCGGTAGGTGGTCTCGGCACCGGCCGGAGCGAGCAGCCTGAGGAAGGAATAGATGAGCTCGTCTTCGAGACCCTCGCCATCCACCTCGGCGCATGCCAGCACGCTGATGATGTCGTCGCCAGGCTCAGCCCTCCTGCCCGGCAGCAGGTCGGCAAATAGATCGCGCAGCGACTGCGACGCCCGCAGCGCGCCGTCGTAGTCTATGGTGACGCTGACCAGCTCCACGGCCAAGCGGTGAAAATCACCGAGACGCTCGGCCGGCACGCCCATCATTCCGGCGATCACCGTTACCGGGAACGGAAACGTCAGCTCGCCCACCAGGTCGGCGCTGCCGCGCTCTGCGAAACCGTCGATCAAACCGTTGATCGTTTCGGCCACCAGCCCCTTCTCCCAGGATTCCAGGGCGCGGCGACTGAAAGCCTGGCTGAGCAGTTTACGGTGAACCGTGTGTTCGGGCGGGTCCATCTCCAGTATGGTGCGACCGAGTACCGGCCCCATCGTGATGGCGTAACCGCTGGAGGTAAAGTTACGCGAGTCGGCGAGGATGTCGTGAACGGCATCGTAGCTCACGGCCGACCAGATCTTGAAACCCTCGGGCGCCTTCTGCCCCCCGGACATGAACTCCTGGTCGCCGGTCCATTCACGCGGGTCGACTTCGACTACCGGCCCCATCCTGCGCAACTCCGCCCAGCGGGTGTAGGGGTCGCGCACGGTGCCGACCCCCTGGGCCTTGTTGAAGCGTTGGAAGGCGTCGGTCCCGGTTTCGTGGTTTGGCCTGGTCACTTGCTTCTCCTTGGTTTTGCAGGCCGTTCGGCCCGCGCCGGTCTTGTTCTCACCGTGACCCCGGTCCCCATCAACCGCCTGGCGGTCCTCAGTACCTCGTTACGATGGGCCTCTACCTGCGCCGGTTCAAGTGGGTCAAAGTCGCCCGAAGGCATAAGCGCCGGCATTGCTACGAACAAGAACAGCGTGGCACCGGCGACACTGGCCACCATGTGAGCCGGTTCCACGTCGATGCGCGACAACAGTGGGTCACCCGAGTTCTCGGTCTCGAAACGCTCGACAATTTTTTGCACCTCGCTCCTGTGCTCCAGCATCGCGGGAAGGCCATCGCCGCCGGCATCGGCCAACTCGCGCAGCAACACCCGCGCAAAGGTCGGTCGCGCGGCCACAAAATCCACCCAGCCCACCACCGCTGCCTCCATCCTCTCAACAACGTCGCCAGGACCGAACAACGCCGACTCGAGCGCGACGGCGTAATCGGCAAACATATCAGCGAGCACTGTGTGGTAGAGCTCTCTCTTGTCGCGGAAGTAGTAAACGATAGAGGCCCGGCGGATACCCACCTCACTGGCAACATCTTCCAGGCGCGCGCGGTCGAAGCCCTGCTCGGCAAAAACGTGTTCGGCTGCCTGCAGTATTGCGACGCGGGTGCTGTTGCCCCGCTCACTGGAAGGAAAGACGGCCACCACACTTTCTACCTGCGCGCAGGTAGATTTGTCAAGCCCCGCCCCGCCCGGCCTTGGAAAGATCCTGTAATTGCCCGGCGAGAGCCGATTTTTTGATCTTTCCGCTGTCGGTCATGGGCAGCTCGTTTTCACCGAGAAAAAAGATCTGCCGGGGTAGCTTGTAGGCTGAAAGCTCGTCGCGCAGGGCTGCCAGCAGCTGCTCGCCGTCGAGCTCCACGCCCTGCTTGAGTAACACGGCAGCCGCAACCGTCTGCCCCCGGTCGGGGTCGGGCAGGCCCACCACGTGCGCCGCCTTCACCCCGTCCACGGCTTCGAGCAGCACTTCTACCTCGCGCGGTGACACGTTGGCGCCACCTGTCTTGATCACGTCGCCCAGGCGGCCCTCGAAAAACAAATGGCCCTGCTCGTTGAAGCTGCCGCCGTCACCGGTGTGGTACCAGCCCGCCTCGTCGAACACGCTATCGCGCTGCTGCTTGTACAAACCCTGCATGAGGCTGTAGCCGCGAACGCAGATCTCGCCAGCCTCGCCCGCGCTCTTTTCACTCGCGCTCCTGTCGCTCATGCCGGCCAGCTCGAGACCGCTGTCGGGGTCGACCAGCTTGTGCTCAAGCCCGGGCACCGGGCAACCGAACGACCCCCGCAGGCTATCGGGCAGGTCAACTGTCATGTCGTACATAGTGTGCGGCCCGCCGGTCTCGGTCATGCCCAGCGAGTTGGCCCTCAGCTCGGGATCCTCGGGTGCGACCCCCGGGGGCAACAGGTCGTAGACGTTGCCACCGCGGAGCGAGGAAAGATCCCTGCCGGCAAAACTCTCGTGATCGGCCATGGCCTTGCCGTAATGCGGCCAGCCGGTGACGAAGGTCGCCCGCTCATGTTCGAGCAGGTCGAGAGTGCGCCCGGGTTCAAAACTCTCCTCGCAGAGCAGGCAGGAGCCCGCGTGCATGGCTGCCAGCAGTGCAAACACAAAGCCGCCTACCCAGAAGAACGGCATGGGCGAGTACAGCCTGTCGTCGGCCCGCAGCCCACGAAACGTGTTGAGATTGAACGCGTGCAGCAACAGTGAGCCCTGGCCGTGCACCGCGCCCTTGGGATCGGCCGTGCTGCCCGAACTGTAGACCACGAGCATCGGGTCGCTTGTTTCTACGCTGTCCTCCACGCGGCTGAGAAACCCTTCGTCCTGTTCGGGGACATCGCCCGATTCGGCCAGTTCTTCGACAGCGCCCGCCAACCACTTCCGTCGCCCGTCACCCCAGGCGTACACCCTGCGCAGCATGGGCAACTCGGGCAGCAACAGCAGCTCTGCGTTTTCGGCCGCGGTGAGCGAGGGCGCGGTCTCCTCGAGTCGGGCCAGGTAGTCGTGGCCGAGAAAGGAATCCACGCAGAGCAACAACTGCACGTCGGCGTGGCGAAGCATCCAGCCCAACTCGCGGGCCTTCGAAAAAGTATTGAGCGGCACCAGCAGGGCTCCCAGCCTGGCCACGGCCAACCAGGCCACCACCCACGCGGGTCCGTTGGGCGCCAGCAGGCCCACCCTGCTGCCCTTGCCAACCCCGGCAGCCAACAGGCCCCGCGCCAGGCGAGCCGACTCGCGCTCGGCCTCGAGATAGCCAAGACGGCTGTCGGCCGTAACCACGAAGTCACGCTGCCCGTGCAAGCTGACCTGCCGGCGCAGAAAAGCCGGCACGGTTGCCTTGAAGTCCAGTACCGGGATCTCACCGCTTGAATACATAAAAAACCTGCTCCCCGCCCCTATGCACTTGCACCATGTGCGACCACCGATATAGCTTCGCGCACGGGTATCCGTCAAATGGATGGCGAGGGGAGCCCCGAAACAAGCAGATGGAATTCGCGTGGAGCAAGGAAGACCAGGGGTTCAGGAAGGACCTGGTGGCTTTTCTCGAAAGCGAGCTACCCGACGACTGGCAGGAGATTTCGCGCGAAGGGCCGGGTAGCGACGCCCAGGCCGAGTTCTCACTTGGGTTCTGCGCGGCGCTGGCCGAGCGTGGTTGGCTCACGCCCCACTGGCCGACCGAGTACGGGGGCAACGCTGCCACCTCGTGGAGTCACGCCGTGCTGGGCGAAGAGTTGTGGTCACGCGGAGAGCCCCGCGGCCCCCAGTACAT
>DBZX01000013.1:7457-7635 GCA_002311335.1 bacterium UBP10_UBA1149 | reverse complement strand
CATCAACGGCAGCAAGATCTGGACGTCCTACGCCAACCACGCCGACTACTGTTTTCTCCTCGTGCGCAGCGACCCCGAGTCGAGCCGCCACCACGGCCTGTCGGTCATCCTGCTCCCCATGGACAGCGAGGGCATAGAGATACGCGAGATACCGTCGGTGGTCGGCAAGCGTTACTTC
>DBZX01000013.1:856-7379 GCA_002311335.1 bacterium UBP10_UBA1149 | reverse complement strand
AGGCGTGGAAGGCGAGGGCTGGAAAGCCGTGAGCTATTCGCTGCAGTACGAACGCGTGGGCGCACCGCGCTACGCGCGCGCCACGGTTACCCTCGACCGGCTGGCCGGGCTTGCCAGGCAAAAAGGCCTGCTCGACGATCCCACCGTGGCCGAGAAACTCGGCCGGGCTCGGGCCGCCTGCGAAGCCGCGCGAGTGCTCAGCTACAGGGTAATAGACCAGCGCGCGCACGGTCTGCCGCCCAGCGCCGACACCAACGTGGCACGCATAGCGGGCACCCGGGTGGACAAGCTGGTGGGCGACCTCGCGCTGGAACTCACCGGCAGCTCGGGCCTCGAGGCAGGGACCTTTGCCAACGCTAATTTCAAACTAGCCATGACCGCCGGTGTCGCCGTGGGCGCCACCGAGGTGCAGCTCAACCTCGTGGCCAGCCGACTGCTGGGCCTACCCCGCGAGTAGACCGCGGAGCTGGCAAAGGAACGCTGGACACAGAAACGAGCAACACGATGGATTTTGAACTGAACCAAGAACAGGGAGCCCTGCTCAACGCCGCCGAGACCTTGCTCGCACGCTCGGCGGGAACCGCACGGGCCGAGCAACTGGTGGCACTTTCCAACGCCGGCGAGCAGTCGGCTGACGGCTACGATCACGATCTCGAACGCGCTCTCAACGACGCGGGTTTCACCGGCGTTGCACTGGTCGACGGCATGGGGCCGCTCGAGGCCACCCTGCTCACCAGCGCCGTTGCACGGCAGGCCGGTTGCGTGAGCTTCGGTGCCAACGCCATCGTGGCCGCCCAGCTGCTCGGGCGCACCATAGATGGCCCGGTAGCGCTGGCCGACACCGCCCTGCCCGGCCCCGTACGCTTTGCGGCCCAGGCCGTGTGCCTGCTGGTGGCCGACGGAGAACAGCTGCGAATAATCGAAACGCCGGCTACCGACCTGGTCGACGTGGACAGCAATTTTGGCTACCCAATGGCCACCCTGCCTGCCGAACTGCTGGCGGCCGGCGACATCGTGGAAGGTGTAAGCGCCCATCGCATGCGCGCGTGGTGGCAACTCGCCGCCTCGGCCGAGGCCGTCGGCTGCATGCAGGCTGCGCTGTCGTTCACCATCGAGTACCTGAAAAACCGCCGCCAGTTCGGTCGCAGCATAGCCTCCTTCCAAGCCGTCCAGCACCGCCTGGCCAACTGCGCGGTGATGGTAGAATCGGCGCGCTGGCTCTGCGCGGAAACCGCCTCGCACAATGCCCCCGGCGAAGCCGCCGCCGCGACCGCGACCCACACCATGGAAGCTGCCACGCTGCTGTTCGACGACACCCACCAGCTGAGCGGAGCCATCGGCTTTACCACCGAGCACGCGCTGCACCACTGGACCATGCGATTGCAGACCCTCAAGCTCGAACTGGGCGGCGCCGGCGCCCACGCGCGGAGCCTGGCCAGGCTTCGCTGGACGGACGCCGAGGGCTGAGACAAGCAGTGGCCATAAATTTCGACTTCGATCCCGTCGAGCAGGCCATGGCCGACAGCGTGGCCGCGTTCTGCCGGGACCGCGTTGACGCGGAGCTGCTCAGGGCTGCCGCCGACGAGTTCCCCTTGCCGCTGTGGAAGGATATGGCGGCGCTCGGGATACTCGAACTGGCCTGCCCCGACAGCGGAGGTAGCGCCTCGGCGCTGTGCGCTGTCAGCGAACAACTCGGCCGGGCTGCTTTTCCGGGACCGCTTGCCGCCTGCGTGCTGGGTGCCGCCGTACTCGACAAAAAAGAACGAGCAGGAATTATTGCCGGCGACGAGCTGGTGTCGCTGGCCGAGCCGCCGCTGCTTCCCTGGGGACCGCTGGCGACCCACTTCCTGGTCGTAGAAGACGGGGTCGTCCTGCGGGCCGACGCGCCCACCGACATGCAGACCAGCAGCACGCTGGGCGGCGAGCCCTGGGGTCGCGCGGCGATCGAGGGCAACGCCGCGCTTGCTGACAGCGATCGCGGGCTGGGCCTGTACCTGCTCGCGCTCGCGGCCTGGCAGGCCGCCGCCGGCCGACGGTTGGTTGAACTGGCGGCCGAGCACGCCTCAAACCGGCAGCAGTTCGGGCGCGCCATAGCATCGTTCCAGGCGGTGGCACACCCCCTGGCCGACAGCGTCATACGACTGGACGCCTCGGCTGCGCTGGCACGCTCGGCGGCATTTGCCCTGGACACCGGGGCCAGCGACGCGATGGTCGCGCTGCTGCGTGCCCGCGCTTCGGCCGATCGGGCGGCAGTTGCCGCGGGCCAGACCTGTCACCAGGTCTTCGGCGCGCTGGGGGTCAGTCTCGAGGGGCCCGTGTTCAACTACTCGCGACGCATGCTGCAAGCGGCCTCATTGCCGCCCAATGCCGGCTGGACAATGCGGCGGCTCGCCGAGGCGGCCGGGCTGCCCCCGACAAGCCTCGCGAACGCGGCGGGATGATAAAAGCATGACGGTAAAATACGGCATAGACCTGGACGCACCGATGGACGGACTGCTCTATGAAAAAGCTGGTGGAGTTGCCCGCCTGACCATCAACCGGCCCGAACGAGGCAACTCGTTGACACCCGCGATGCAGCGCATGTTCAGGGCAGCGTGGGAAGACCTGCGCGACGATGACTCGGTGCGCGTGGCCATAGTATCGGCAGCCGGTGACCGCCACTTCTGCACCGGCTTCGACGTCGGCGAAGCCGAGGGTGACCAGAGCGACGATGTCTTCCGCGACGCGCCGCTGGCCGAGTCGGTGTTCTGGTCGCCGCGACAGAACGACGTCTGGAAACCGGTCATCTGCGTGGTCAACGGCCTGTGCGTGGGCGGCGGCCTGCACTTCGTCGTGGACGCCGACATCACGGTGGCCACGCGCAACGCTGCCTTTCTCGACGCCCACGTCAACGTGGGCATGGTGGGCGCGCTCGAAAATATAGGCCTGGCCAGGCGGCTGCCCCTGGGCACGGCGCTGAGGATGACACTGGTGGGGCGCGACTACCGCCTGTCGGCCGAACGCGCGTGGCAGCTGGGCCTGGTCGACGAGCTGGCCGACGACAGTGACGCCGCCAACACCATCGCCAACACGATGGCGACCTCGATGCTCGCCAACTCGCCCGCCGCCATGTACGCGTCCAAGCGCGCGCTGTGGCAGTCGATGGAAATGGGTTACACCGAGGCCCTCGAATCGGGCTGGGACCTTCTGCGCGCGCACTGGAAGCACCCTGATTTCAAGGAGGGACCGAGGGCCTTTGTCGACAAGCGCCCGCCGCGCTGGAACCCCGACCCTTCGGCCTCGTCTGACGACGACGGCAAGACCGGCGGAAACGAGGACTGATGGAGCTCTCTTTCACCGCCGAGCAGGAAAACTTCCGCGCCGAACTGCGTGAGTTTCTTACCGACTGGAGCGAGCTCGAGGGTTTCCTGCTGCAGGGAACCAAGTGGAAGCAGGTCAGCCAGTTGTTCAAGGCAATGGCCGGCCGGGGTTGGCTGTCAATGTCCTGGCCGCGGCAATACGGCGGCCTGGAGCGCGGGCCAGCCTGGGAGTACCTGCTCTGGGACGAGATGGCGCGGGCGCGCGCGGCGCGCAATCCCCTGTCTGCCGGTATCGTCGCGCGCACGCTGATACGGCACGGCAGCGAAGAACAAAAAAACCACTGGCTGCCGGCCATCCGAAGCAGCGAGCTGCATTTTGCACTCGGCTATTCAGAACCCGAAGCCGGCAGCGATCTTGCCAGCCTGCGGTGCAAGGCCACACCCCGAAAAGACGGATACGTGATCGAAGGGCAGAAGTGCTGGCAGTCCTACGCCGACGACATGGACTGCCTGTGGCTGCTCGCGCGCACGGGTGAGCAGGATGACCGGGCCCGCGGGCTGAGCCTGTTCATCGTAGACCTCGACGCGCCGGGTGTAAGCGTCAAGCCCATCCCCATAATCGACGGCGACTCTCTCAACGAAATTTTTCTTGACGGCGTCCACGTCACTGCCGATCGCCGGGTCGGCCCCGAAAACGGGGCCTGGGCCATAATGGGCGAAGCCCTGGCCGACGAACGCCACATACAGTTTCCCCCCGGCCGCCTGCAGCGCGACCTGGCCGAGGCAATTGATTGGTTCAGTTCCCGCGGACTGGCCGACGACCCCCTGGTCAGACACCGCGTGGCCGAGCTTTCGCTGCTGGTAGAAGAAGCACGCGTGCACGCACTGCGGGTGCTGGCGCTGATGGAAAAGGGGCAGCCTGCTGGCGTCGAAGCGGCCGCCAACAAGGTGGCACACACCGATGCCTGCCAGGCCATAGCCCGTGCCCTGGTCGAACTGGGAGGTCCCGAAGCGCTGCTGCACGGCAGCCGACCCGAATTGCTCTACCTGGTATCTACCTGGGAGAGCATAGGTGGAGGTAGCTCAGAAATAATGAGGGGTATCGTCGCCAGGCAGGGCCTGGGACTCGGTCTCTAGAGCGCGCGCGTAAGCGAAAGAAAAAGCGCAAAAGGAAACGGGCCGGCGTAGTGCTAACACCACGCCGGCCCGTTACCGAGATATCAGCGTCTGTCGTTGGCCTCGTTGACCCGCAAGGTGCGGCCATCGAGGTCCTGGCCGTCCATGGCCTCCATCGCCGACTGGGCTTCGCCATCGTCGTCGAACTCAACGAAGCCGAAACCGCGCGAGCGGCCGGTGTCGCGGTCGGTTATGACGCGCGCGCTGAGTACCGAACGTCCGTCGGCGCTGAAGGCGGCCTCCAGGCTGGCGTCGTCGGTGTTATATGAAAGGTTTCCTACGTAAAGCTTCTTTGCCATTAGAGTGAATGATCTCCGAACAGTGATTGTGACGATCGGCCCCGCTCGGACCGTCGCGGTCTGAAGGTATGAATTGCGGGGTACCTGTTTGAATTGCCAGCCTCAAGGGTTGCACCGGACACCACTCACGTCAAACCGCGGAGCCCCGACCCGTGGTCAAGCTTCCTGCCCCGGCAACAGGTCCTGCGGCCCCGGAGACTGCACGAGCTCTACCCGGCCACCGTCAGGGTCAAGTACAAAAACTGCGCCGGCAGCAAATTCTTCAAAGAAAACAAGGGTTTCCTCGAGTACGGTCACACCGCGCCGGCGACAATCTTCCAGCGTAGCGTGCAGGTCGTCGACCCTGAGCGACAAGTGGGTCAAGCCAGGCCGGTTCATGGGACGGCCCAAAGGATCTGCCGATTCCTCGGTCTCCTCGAACTTGAGCAGCTCTATCGTGACGCCATCGCGCCGCAGGTAGACCGCCTCGAGACTACACTCAGGCAGGCCCAGGAGCTGTGAAGGCGGGTCGCCCGAGGTCTCAAAAACCGACACCTGCTCAAATCCGAGCAGATCTCCATAGAACGCCAGCGCCGCCGACAAATCGCTCACGCATATGCCCAGGTGCGAAAATCTCATGGCGCCAGCATAGGCCTTCAGTTGAGCATTGGCCACAGGCCGGGCGACGTCGACGAAAAACCGCCGGCGGCCGTTGGTCTGGCCACAGCCCGCACACAACGCTATCCAAGAGCAGCAACGGCAACGGCAACGGCCACCGGCAAGCCGACCACGAGGAGGCCCCACACCATTGAGCGACTCGGAAGCGACCAGGGAAGAAGCGATAAAAGAAATCGAGTTTGACACCAGCGACGTAGACCGCTGGGTGGGGGTCGACCTGGGCTGCGGGGTGCTCAAGGACCCGTTGGGCGTCAACGATTTCAGGCGTTGGGAGCAGGCCATGCAGAACCCCAACCCGCTCTACCTCGACGAAGAATACGCGGCCGCCAGTCGCTTCGGCCGCATCATTGCTCCCCAGTCTTTCGCCGTGTGCACCGACGACAGCCACGGCGCTGCCCCGGCAATACAGGGAGCCATCGCCGGCACGCACATGCTCTTTGGCGGTGACGAGTGGTGGTTCGAAGGGCCACGCATAGGCGTCGGCGACCGTGTCAGGCAGAAGCGTAAGCTGCACGACTACCGCGTAACCGAAACAAAGTTTGCCGGGCCCACGATGTTTTCGCGCGGCGACACCGAGTACCTCGCCGAAGACGGCACGTTGATCTGCAAGCAACGGTCAACCTCGATACGTTACCGGGCCGACGTGGCCCGCGAGCGCGGCGAGTTCATGGGCGGCAAGGAACGGAGTTGGAGCGACGAGGAACTCGACGAGCTGCAGGACAAGAAACTCGAGTACTACCAGAGCTTCCTCGAGCTCGGCCACGACCGGCGCCTGGGGGTAAAAAAGGGTGATCGCCTGCCCTCACGACCACTGGGCCCGCACAGCGTGGCCAGCTTTACCACCGAGTGGCGATCCTACCTGATGACGGTCTGGGGAGCGTTCGGTTACGACAACGGCCCCACCGGCCTGTGGGACGCCGGCTGGCTGCCCGAAATGACCCGTGACCGCGAAACGGCCAAGACCGACCCAACGCTTGCCGATGGGCTCTACCACGGGCCCTCCCGCGGCCACGTGCAGGACCGCTACGCGCAGCTCATAGGCATGCCGCGCAGCTATGGTTACGGCGCTTCGATGGGCGCGTGGATACTCGA
>DBZX01000013.1:0-732 GCA_002311335.1 bacterium UBP10_UBA1149 | reverse complement strand
CCAGGACGGAAGCATCATGGCCAACGGCACAGCCGAGCTCCGCCTGCCCACCGAAAAACTTCCGGCCGCCTAGCGGAACGACTGCCTTGGCCGACGTCGCTGATCTCCAACTCGCCCTGCAAGCGGACGCCGGACGCTACACGCTGCCGTGTTTCCTCGAAGACGTCTGCTCGTTACACGGAGACCGCGTGGCCCTGGTGGGCGAAAACGGCGCGCTGAGTTTCGACGAACTGCGGGCGGGCAGCCGCGTCCTGGCCCGCGGCCTGGTGGCCGCGGGGGTCGGCAAGGGCACGCGCGTGGCGCTGCTCATGGGCAACAGCCCGGCCTGGGTTGAAGCCATGTTCGCGGTGGCCATGACGGGTGGCGTGCTGGTACCCGTGAACACCTTTGCCACCCCCGACGAGCGCGAGTACATCCTTGCCCACTCCGACGCCGCGGTGTTGCTCTTGCAGCGATCGCTCGCGGGCAACCACTACCTCGATGAGATGCTGGCCCGTTACGACCAGCTGCGCGAGGGCCAGAACGGCTCGCTGCACATCCCCGACCTGCCCCTGCTCAGGTCGGTGTACTGCCAAGCTACAGCGCCGATGGACGAACTGCTCACGGCCGGCAACGTCGTAGACGACGCGTTGCTCGACCAGCTCGCGGCGCCGGCGCCCCCCCGCCGCTCCTCCAGGATCCGCACTTCGCAGCTTTCGCAGGGGCGCACCATGGGTCACGGGGGGGACGAGT
>DBZX01000036.1 GCA_002311335.1 bacterium UBP10_UBA1149 | reverse complement strand
CGACCTACGAGGACATAGAGGTCTTCGACGAAGAACCCACGACGGCGACCGCCGGCCCGTGACCAAGCTACCAGGCCTGGTCCTGATGGGGTTCTCCGCCCTCGCGTTCTCGATCATGGCCGCGTGCATCAAGACGACGGTGAAGGAGGGCATTCCGCCGGCAGAGATCGTGTTCGTGCGAGGAGTGCTGTGCAGCTTGCTGACTCTCGCGACGATGCGCGCGGCTCGAGTCTCGCCGATGTTCGGCAACCGCAAGGGCATGCTCGCGCTGCGAGGTTTCCTGGGGTTCTGCGGGCTCTATCTCTACTCCACTGCCATCGGATCCATCNNATGGCGCTGCAGTACACCCATCCGATCTTCGCGGCAGTGTTCGCCGGGATCTTCTTGAAGGAGAAGATGCCAAAACACAGCGGTTTCGCGGTGGCGATCTGCGCCGCGGGCGCGCTGGTCATTCTGAACCCGCGAGGCACGGGCGATCTCACCGGCAACCTCATCGCCCTCGCGTCCGGCGTGGCGTCCGGCCTCGCGTACACCGCCGTGCGCACGCTGAGCAAGACGGAGTCGCCGCTGACGATCATGCTCTCGTTCCACCTCGCTGCAGCCCTATTCGGCGGCATCGCGACATTCGCAGGCGAATTCGTGTGGCCGAGCGGTCAGCTCTGGATGTGGCTCATCGCCATCGCCATCGTGAGTCAGACTGGTCAGTGGTTCCTCACCCACGGTTTGCGCAAGGAGAAGGCCGGCGTCGCGACGACGGTCGGCTACCTGGCCATCGCGTTCGGCGCCGCGTGGGCATGGATCTTCTTCGGCGAGACCATCGGTTGGCCCGTCCTCCTCGGCACGGCACTGATGATCTTGGGTCTGGCAATGCTCGTCAGGCGGAGCTGAGAGAGAGCGCGGGGAAGTCTCCGGCGCTAGTTCCAGAGGGAGCGTTTCTTCAGGCCGCGGAATATCATGTCCGCAATTTGGCGGTGACCGGAAGCGTTGGGGTGGGGATCGGTCGGTGTCACCTCCCAGGACATGCGGAGCTTCCAGCTGGTGTAGCCCTTGATGTGGTGCACGGCGAGGGCCTTGCATCGCGCGCGCGTCGTCTCCTTGCCGAGCGTGTCGAACACCACGAAACGCACGCCGGCCTTGTTGCAGATGTCACTGAAGAGGCCGAGCACAAAGTTGACGGCGTCCAGACCTCCCTCGGAGAGATTTTTGTACGCGTCGTATCGCTTGCCCATCATCCCGGGCGTGTTGAAGCGGTAGCGATTCTCGAACACCCAGGCGAGTCGCAAGCGACGGATGTCATCGTTGAAGAGCTCACCTCGACGATTCTGATCTCGCTTCGTCGGCACATCGGTCGCGACAAGAGTCAACAACACCATGTCCGGCTGATACTGCAAGCCCTCCGTCCGCAGGAACTCGCCAGCGTGCTCGATCCGCCAACCGGGCACGCCGGTGTTGATGACTTCGATGCGCTTGCCCCCGGCGAGATCCGCGTCGTTGAGCATTCTCTCCAACACTCGTGGGTACTCGTCGCCCTGATTCACTCCCCACCCGAACGGAATCGATCCTCCGAGCATCAGGACACGGAACACCCCAGCGGGCTTTGGAATCTCGAACGCCGGTGACCGCCAACCCTGCTCGCTGATGACCGTCTTCTCGCCGAGATAGAACCCCTCCACCCCCGGTCGCAACCGATTGGTCTTCGGGTCCATGATCTCGGCTCCGAACTGCGTGCGCTCTTCCTTCTCCGCGAAGTAGTACGGATCGATGTACCGCAGCGCCGCTTCGCCCACCACGAACGGGATGAGGAAACCAACGCCGAAGATGAGGGACTTCTTGATCATGTCAGAATCGGAAATAGATGAACGGCACATCCCCGGACGAGTTGGCCAACAGGATCATCACGACCGCAGAACCGTAGACCAACCCGCGGAAGAACAGAGGTGTGCGAGCGTCCAACGGCAACTGCCGGTTCCGGGAAGCGCTCAAGTAGTCGATCATCAGAGCGACGGGAATGAGCAACATGGCCGTCCACGGAACCTGGTCCGTCGGCTTGAACTCACATTTCCCGATCCCCTCGATCACCTGCCACGCGACACGAAGCGGGCCCTGTTCCTTTTCGTTCGCCGCGCGGAAGAAGATCCACGCAAGACACACCAGGTGGAACGTCACCAACCCACCGATGAGCTTT
This sequence comes from bacterium UBP10_UBA1149, assembly GCA_002311335.1. GTDB lineage: Bacteria > Desulfobacterota > Binatia > UBA1149 > UBA1149 > UBA1149. Next base: position 14,747 of record DBZX01000036.1, on the reverse strand, counting down.
CGCAGGACACCACGCGCCGCGTCCACGGTGCGGCTGGTCGCCGACATCCATAACTTGTGCACAGCCAGGTAGAGCCCGTGCAAACCTCCCCAGGTCACGAAGTTCCACCCAGCTCCGTGCCACAGACCACCGAGCAACATCGTGAGCATGAGATTGCGGTACGTCTTCGCGGTCCCATGACGATTGCCGCCCAGCGGGATGTAGAGATGCTCCTTCAGCCACGTGCTCAGAGAGATGTGCCACCGCCGCCAGAAGTCGGTGATGCTGTCGGCGAGGTATGGCGCGTTGAAGTTCTTGGGAAACTCAAATCCCAACATCCGACCCAAACCGATCGCCATGTCGGAATAGCCGGAGAAATCGAAATAGATTTGAAACGCGTAGGCCACAATGCCAAACCACGCATCGGCGGCGGTCAGCGACTCTGCGGAAAAAACGGCATCCGCCACTTCTCCCATCGGATTGGCAAGAAGAATCTTCTTGGCGAATCCCAGGATGAACACGCTGGTACCGGAAGTGAACTTTGTCAAGGAATGCGCGCGCGATGCAAGTTGTTCGGCTACGGTGTTGTAGCGCACGATCGGACCGGCAATCAACTGGGGAAACAGACTGACAAAGCAAGAGAAATCGCTAAACGATTTGACCGGCGGGGCAGCGCCGCGGTACACGTCGATCGTGTAGCTCATCGACTGGAACGTGTAGAAGGAGATCCCGATCGGCAGTGCCGCCTCGATCAGCGGGATGCCCTCGGTATCGAACAGCGCCCGCAAGTTCAGCGTCAGGAAGCCGCCGTACTTGAACCAGGCCAGGATGCCGAGGTTCACGGCGATCGACAGCACGAGCCAGCGCTTGCGCTGCGCAGCACCCCGCGCGCGGGCGAGGCGATCGCCGGCGACGTAGTCGACGGCGATCGAAGCGAGCAGGAGCGGCAGGAAGCTCAAGCTCGATGCGGCGTAGAAGACACAGCTCGCAACAAACAGCCAGCCGTTGCGCGCGCGGGCCGGCAGCCCTTAGTAGACCAGCAGCACGCACGGCAAGAACAGGAACAGGAAGGCGTATTCGTAGAAGAGCACGTTGGATGGATCGGCGACGAATGCTCGGGACTGGAGCGTCACGCCCCGATCGATCGGGGTTGGAGTGGCCGAGGCTGGAAGCCCCCAACACTCTGGGCCGTCGCGCTTCGCCTACACTGAATGGCCGCTGCGCAGCACGCCGCATAGCTGGGGAGGGCCACCGATGTCCGCATCCGCTGAAGTGTTTCGTTTGATCGATGACGGGCAGGAGGTGTCGCTTGCTGCGGAGGTCCGGGACGGCCGGGTGCTGATCGACCCCGATTCGCTCAAGAGCGGGCTCGGCTGGGAACTCAAGCCCGAGGGTCTCTGCAAGGACGCGGCTTGCGTGCCGGTCCGGGACCGCGAGGCGCTCGTCCCCAGCGCCGAGGACGCCGGGGTGGATCTCGCCGCGTTCGCGTCCGCGCTAGGCCGACCGCTCGCGCTCGACCCCGCGGCGCGTGTGGCCGCCCTGGGAGTCGCGGCCGGCGAGCGCGCCGCGCAGCTCTGGACCCTGGAGGCACCCGACTTCGAGCTGCCGGATCTCGACGGACAGCTGCACCGCCTGTCCCAGCACCGCGGCAAGAAGGTGCTGCTGGTCGCCTATGCGTCATGGTGAGGCTGCCGCGAGGATCTGCCGGTCTGGCAGGCGCTGTACGAGGAGCTTGGTCCCGACAATTTTGTTCCGTTCACCGTGGCGCTCGACCGCTGCGACGACGATGTCCGAGAGTTCATCGAGCGCGCGGCGCCCACGCACCCCAGCGTGATCGACACCGAGCACCTGGTCGCCGAGCTCTACCACGTGGTCAACGTACCGACCATGATCTGGATCGATGAGCAGGGGCGTATCTGTCGTCCCCACGATTCCCAGTTCGGCACCGATATTTTCACGGCCTTTCACGGCAAGCTTTCCGAGCCCTATCTCGACATGCTGCGCGCCTGGGTCCGCACGGGCGAAGGGGCGCTACCCATGGATGAAGTTGATGCGCTGCGCATCGAACCCGACGCGGCGAGCCAACTCGCGCGGGCCGAGCGCGCGCTTGCCTGGTGGTTGCACGGGCAGCAAAGAGGAGAAGCGGCCGAGCGCCACTTTGTTCGCGCCGACGAGCTGGCGCCGAGCGATTGGACGATACGACGTGGCTCCATGCCCATTCGCGGCAAGGATCCCTTCGGGCCGGAGTTTTTCGCCCTTGCCGAAGAGGGCAAGCCCGACTACCCGATGGAAGCCCTGACACCGACGCGCAAAGACTGACCGACGCCGCGGCAGCAGAGGGCGCTGGCGCTCAGGCCGTGACCGGCAGCGAGTCGCCGGTGCCGGTGGGCTTGATGTCTTCGCCCAGGAGGTCGTCGCCATCGAGAGAGCGAAAGAACTCGGCGGTTGCACCCTGCTGGGCAAGCACGTCGTCGGCCAGCAACACGGTGGCCGCGTTCCAGGGCGAAAACTCGTCGGCCGGAAAGTAGGCACGCTGGGGCAGCACGATACCCATCTGGTAGGCCCCGTGTTCGGTGCGGTGTTCGAGCACCCAACGGGCGACTTCGCGTGCGCGTTTCTCAAGGCCAAGCGCGTCGAGCGCCATGGCATACTCGAGGGTCTCGGCCACGGTGAACCAGCGGTTTTCGGCCACGCAGCGCAGGCCGCTTCCTTCTTCGAGGAAGCGGGCTACCTGCTTGTCGTCGAGCAGCAGCTGGCGGCCGGCCACGCCGCGCACGGCGCCACCGAGGACAGGGTAGTACCAGTCCATCGAAAATCTTCCCGGCGGATCCGGCGCCAGGGTTTCCCGGTAGTAGCGCTGCAGGTCGTCGCGCAGTATGTCACCGAGCGCCAGCACCGAGCGCTGCCACCCGGGCTTGTCGTGGCCCAGCAGCTCGGCGATGCGCAGACCGCACACCAGGCTGCCGTGCGTTGAACTGTTGCAGGTGAGCAGCGGGTAACGCGCGGGGCGACCGTTTTTCTTGCGGGCCCAGGCTACCGAGCCGTCGTTGAACTGCAGCGCGACCACGAAGTCGAGAGCGCGTTCGACCATGGGCCAGGTCTCGGCCAGGAACTCTTCGTCTTCGGTGGCCAGGTAAAGGTGCCACAGGCCCGAGGCTACGTAGGCCGCCTGGTTGGTCTCGTGGGCGGCGTCGGTTATGCGGTCGGCCACCCGCCAGCGCGGCCAGGCGCCGTCGGCTTCCTGGGTGGCGGCGAGGTAACGGTAAGCTTTTCTCGCCTGCTCAAAATGCCCGGCGACGGTCAGGCCCATGGCCCCGTGCACGTGGTTCCAGGGGTCAAACTTGCCGCCCGGCAGCCACGGCAGTGCACCCTGCGACTCCTGGGCATTGACCAGCCAGAGGCCGGTCTGCGTAGCCTGTTCCGGGGTCAGCAGCCTGCTGTTATCGTTCATCGGCTTCACGCCCTCACCGCATAGAAGACCACGCTCTTGCCTATGAAGGGGCTGAGCGCGTTCTCCATTACCTGCGTGATAAAGGGTTTTTTCATCAGGTCCCACACAAGCAGCCGGTGGTAGAGGTCAATGGGCCAGATGCCCTCGCGCGAAGGGCCCACCAGGCACTTGAGCCACCAGTAGGGCGAGTGCAGTCCGTGGGCGAAGTGGCTGGCGACGACTTCGTAGCCGCTGTCCTGCAGTAGTTGCCGGAGCTTATTGCGGCGGTAGATTCGTACGTGCCCGCCCGGCGAGTTGCGGTACTCGCTCGACAGCGCCCAGCACACGGCCTCGGGGCCCTCGCGGGGAACCGAAAGAGCGAGTGTGCCGCCGGGCTTGAGCACCCGGTGCACCTCGGCCAGGGCGGCGCGGTCTTCGTGCAGGTGCTCGAGCACCTCGGAAAAAATCACGCAGTCGAGGCTCGCGTCGGCAAAGGGCAATTCGTAGGCGCTGCCGCGCACCACCGTCCAGGGGCCCGCGTCGGAGGATACGCCGCCCATGGCCTCGGGCGTTTTGTCCATCTCTTCGAGCGTGTTGGTGGTGCGGCTGGTCTCGCCTTCGCCTATGTCCATGGCGTAGGTGGACACGCCCGGCAGCCGACGGGTCTCGCGCGCGTGACGGCCGTCGCCGCAGCCCAGGTCGAGTATGCGCGCACCCGGCTCCAGCGGCAGCCTGTCAAATTCGACGGTCAGCACGAGGCGGCCTTTCTTTCGTCCAGGACCTCGCGGTACACGTCGACCGTACGCTCGGCAGCCCGCCGCCATGAGAAAAGATCGAGCACGCGGGCCCGCCCGGCCTCGGCCAGGCTTCGCCTTCTGTCGGGGTCGGCGAGAAGGCCATCGATGGCTTCGACCAGGCTCTTCGAGCAGCCCGGCTTGATGAGTATGCCCGTGGTCCCGTCGGTTCCCACCACCTCCGGCAGCGCTCCGGCGGTCGTAGATATGACAGGCACGCGGCAGGCCATGGCCTCGCCCGCGGGGAATCCGAAGCCCTCGTACAGCGACGGAACAACCGCCAGGGCGGAGCGGGAGTAGTGCTGGACGATGTCCTCGGCCTCTACCTTGCCAGTGAAGTGAACGCTGTCTTCGAGATCGAGGCCGCGTACCAATCTCGCGGTATTGGTGTGTTCGCCCGGCGCGCCGATCACTGTGAGCCGCAATGCCGGCCGCCTGCGCTTGAGCTCGGCCATGGCGTGCAGGAGGTACGAAAACCCTTTCAGCGGCGAGTCGGCCGACAGCGTGGTCATAATTCGGTTTTCGTCGGCTGGCGGGCCGTTCAAGGGGCGAAAGGTTGCCAGGTTGATGCCGTTGCCCACGTTGCGCATAAGCGAGCGGTCGAGCTTGAAGTCGTGGGCGATGTCTTCGGAGGCTGCCTCCGAGATCGTGAGGATGCGGTCCATGTCACGCGCGACTTCCATCTGCATGGGAAGAAAGCTGTACCAGCGGTGCATGCCCAGGCGCTTTACGGGGGACCAGGTGGATTTCAGAGCTATGTCCAGGTCGCGGGTGATGGGGTGGTGAATGGTGGCGACCACCGGTGCGTAGCGCTTGAGCTCGAGCAGGCCTGGGCCCAGGCTCTGGTTGTCATGGATGATGTCATAGGCGTCTTTCACGCCATTGGAGTGAAAGCGGCGCGCTACACGCTGCGAGAAGGTCAGCATCTCGGGGAAACCGCCGGTCACCGTTTTGTAGTACTCGGTACGGTTGATGGGGTCGCGCCACTCCTCTCGCGTGGGCAGGCGAAAGCCACGCTTCTTGCGTGTCCACAGGTCCATGCTGGGTATTTCTTCCAGCCCGACGCCTTCCACCAGCTCGGGGTAGGGTTGGCCGCTCCAGACGTCAACCTTGTGGCCCATGTCGACCAGCTCGCGGCTGAGCAGGCGCATGTATATGCCTTGGCCTCCCGATCTCGGGTTGCCTCTATAAGTAAACATGGCGATGCGCAGGGGTGTGCCTGACATGGAAATATACTGTCGCTTTGTCCTTTTTCGGGTGGGTGAAGAACTGTGATCCCGGCCCGTTTCAGCCGCAGCTGGGGGCGATCGAACCCGATCTGCAGCACCCCTCAATACAGCCGCTCACCCGCCGTTGCAAGAAGGGGGCGTGGGTGGCTGGAGAAAGGGGCGGTTCCTGTGCCCGCAACTTAACCGAGGTCGTTGAAGCTGCCGTGCCTGCCCGCGCCGCGGCTGAAGCGAGCAGCCCCTTCCCGGGCTTCGCCCGCGTTGAGGGCCTTCATGCCGTGGCGGTACTCGTTGGCCAGTGCGGCGGTTTCGTCCAGGCCCCATTGTTGCTGCGCCGAGGCCCGGTCGGCCCGCATGCACTCGGGCGGAAACGACGCGATCTGTGCCGCCAGGCTCTCGGCCTCGCGGCGGGCGAAACCGTCGTCGACCACGCGGTCGGCGAGCCCCATGCCCAGGGCTTCTTCGGCCGCCACCGGCCGGCCGGTGAGTATCATGTCCATGGCGCGCCCTGCGCCTACCACTCGCGGAAGGCGCAGCGTACCACCATCGACCAGGGGGACGCCCCAGCGGCGGCAGAAAACGCCGAACACCGCCGAGCGCGCGGCTACTCTCATGTCGCACCACAGCGCCAGCTCCAGTCCACCTGCCACGGCGTGGCCTTCTACCGCGGCCAGCACGGGTTTGGACAACTGCATGCGGGTGGGACCCATGGGGCCGTCACCGTCGGCGGTCACGCGATTGCCGCGGCCCTCGGCCACAGCCTTGAGATCGGCACCTGCGCAGAACGTTCCGCCCGCGCCCCAGAGTACGGCCACTGCGAGGGCCGGGTTCCGCTCAAAATCAGCGAAGGCTTGCACCAGTTGCCCGGCCGTTTCCCGGTCGACGGCGTTGCGCCTCTCGGGCCTGTCGATGATCACGGTGCAGACCTGTTGGTCGGTTTCTGTCCTTACGCTCATTGTTGCTCCTCCCACCTGGGGGGGTCGGCGTCCTGTTAGTGTTGATACCGACTGCCGTTATAAGCAGTCTCCACTGGTGCCAGTAGTAGCCGCGCGCGAGGGTTGGTGCGAGCGAGGAACGGCCTTGACGCATTGCAGAAAGCATAGCGGAGGGCAGTGTTTTTCTCCTGACTTTGCACACCGGGCAGTGGTACAATCGAATAAGTATCAAGGCAGGGGCAGGGTCCGGACCCCCCCCTCCACGGGAAATACGACTATGCGAAGTAATATCCAACTGCCGGTTCGCCGGCATTTCTTTTATGTGGCCGGGGTTGCGGCGGTAGCGCTGGCAACGGCGCTGTCGGTCTGCCTGCTCGTTCCGGGCTCGGCTCTTGCCGCGGCCTGCGGCGACGATGTCGAAGGGCAGCGGGTGGCTTGCGCTTGCGGCGACGTGCTTGTGTCCAGCGCAACACTGCGAGGCGACGATCCGGTCGTGGCCGATGCGCCCTGTTCACACAACGGATTGACTATACGCGCGCCGCGGGGTGCTCAGACCGTTACCCTCGACCTGGGCGGCAACTCGCTGCTGGGGTCGGGCCTGGGCACTGGCGTTAACGTCGTGTCGGGTGGTGTCGGTGGCGCCCTGGTAAGAGGCGGCGCTGGTTCCGAAATAGTTGGATTTACCTACGGCCTGCGAGCCGGCGGTCGTTCGGGCCTGGCGAGGGTAGAAGATCTGGGCCTGCGCGCCAATCGCCGTGACGGCCTCGTGGCCAGGGGCGACGGGGTAGAATTAGTAAACGTGAGCAGCAGCGCTAACGGTCGCCATGGTCTCGACCTGGGTGGCAACAACGGCGTACTTCGCGGCGTGAGCTCCACGGGCAACCTGAAAAGCGGTGCGCGGCTGGCCGGAACGGGCAACAGCGTGCAGGCCGACCTTGCCGGCAACGGCGAGCGGTCACGCCTCAGGGCAAGCGGCAACGACCTGAGTGGCGTTGAGAACGACGATAGCAACGGGGAGGTGGCGCGATGAAATATTACAGCCACAGCTCGCTTGGCCGCGTTGCCCTATCGCTGGTCTCGGCTCTCGCCTTCACCTTGACATCGGCGCTTCCTGCAGTCGCGGTCACAACGGCCGACGAGATCTGCCTGGCCACAGACGACCCCTGCGTCATAAGCTCCACGGTGGTAATTGACAGCGCGGCGACTATCGACTTCGGTCTGAGGACGGTGAACCTGGTAACCGGAGGCAAGCTCGATTTCGGCAACGGCGCCGGCACGCAGTTTCTCTGCGGTGAGTTTAACGCAACGGCCACGGGCAACGCGTTGAAGATGCGAGGCAAGGACGCTTTCGGAGATTTTGAAGGAGCGACGGCCACCATCGCTACCCGTCGTGCCTGCTCGGGAGACGGCAGCACACCCTGCGTGAGCGACGCCGTCTGCACCGTGTTGGGCGGCCCGGGCGGTACCTGCACGGCCGGTGGCACTGGCAACATGACCATAGTCTCAAACATACAGGGCAACGCCGTTTTTCCAGCGGTACTCACTCTTCTCGCAGGCGGCGACGTCACCCTGAGCGGTAGCAACAACGTTTTCGGCACTTCGGTGATTGAAGAGTCCGACGGTGGCGAGTTTATCGTCATCGCCAGGGGCGACGTCGCCATCAACGGAAAAATCAACGCCGACGGCAAGAGCTTCGGCTTCGGCGGTACCATAGAAATCCAGTCGCTGGCTGGGAGTGTCAGCAGCACCGGCGAGTTGACCGGCAAGGGCGGCGGTAGTGGCGGAGATATCACCCTGGACGGTGAGACGGTGGTAACGGTATCCGAAGACATTTCGGTCAACGCTACCATGGACGCCGAGGATGGGGGCTCGATAAGCATCTACTCGGGCGGGGACATCATCCTGAGCGGTGGTACCAACTCCAACCGCGTGATCTTGAGCGCCGACGGGCAGGGGCCGGTCGATGGCTTCGGCGGTTGGGGCGGAGACTTTGACCTCGACGGACTGGGCAGCATCGTGCTGGGAGAGTTCGTGCGCCTGAGCGCTGTGGGCGCTTTGCCCGACGGTGATGGCGGGGCCATAGACCTGTCTGCCGGTGGCAACATCACTGTCGATGGACAGATAAGGGCCAACGCCAAGGGTTCCGAGGGTACCGGAGGCGACGTGTCTATAGCCGAGTTTTCGGGCACCGACCTGACACTGGCGGCCAGTTCGGAAATAGACGCGAGCGGCGGCTATGGTGGAACCGTGTCCATGGACCCCGATGGCGTTCTCGTCGTGGCGGGCTTCATAGACGCGTCGGGAACGGGAGGCGAGGGAGGCTCGGTGGACCTGTCTGCCACGACAGGTGACACTACCTTGTCAGGCACGGTGAAATCCACCGGTACGGCCCTTGGTATCACCAACGGATCGATCACGCTTGACCTGTGCCGTTTGAACGCCACCTCTACGTCCGACCTCAACACCAACGGTGATTACGGCTTCAACTCGATCACCCTGCGCGAGAGCGGTGGCTTCGCCGCTGGCAGCAAGCTGCAGGCTGGCGGCGTCGGCGGACAGAACGAGGTCATTTATCGTGACCCGGCCAAGGTACCTACTCTTGCCGCAACGGCTACCCCCGCGGTTGTACTGTCGCTCGACGAGACCCTGATCGGTTGCCCGGTGTGTGGTAACAGCGAAATCGATTACAGGGAGAGCTGCGACGACGGTAACGTGGTCGGCGGTGATGGTTGCGCGGCAGACTGCCAGCTGGAGACCTGCATAGCCCAGACCCCGGGTTATCCCGGGGTGCCTATCTGTGACGACGGCGACGGCTGCACGGCCGACTCCTGCAACCAGTCAACGGGCAACTGTGACCACTCCGTGAGTTGCGATGACGGCATTGCCTGCACCGACGACAGCTGTGACCCTGGCACCAACACTTGCGTGAACGCGGCGTCCAACGCGAACTGCGATGACGGCAACGCGTGCACCAACGACTCCTGTGTGTCGTTCGGATGCATCCATACTGGGGTGAGCGGTTCCTGTGACGACGGTGACACCTGTACGAGCGGCGATGCCTGCGTGCTGGGCGTGTGCCAGGGCACTGACAACGGAACTTGCTCGGCCTGCGGCGACGGCACAGTTGACCCCGGCGAGGCCTGCGATGACGGCAATGCCACCTGGGCGATGGGCGAGGCCTGCGGCGTTGACTGCCTGTCGGTGGTTATCTGCGGTGACCCCAACAACGATACCATCGTGACGGCATCCGACGCGCTGTTCGCGCTGCAGGCGGCCGTGGGCAGCCAGACCTGTGCCCTGAGCGTGTGCGACGTTGACGCGGGCGGCAGCGTGACTGCCAGCGACGCGCTGCGTTTGCTGCAGAAGTCGGTTGGCCAGCCGGTGACCCTGACCTGCATTTAGCGGCCCACCGGCGGTGCGTTTCTACCCGTGGGGGTGCGCGCGCGCCCGGCTTTCGCTAAGCTGGTGCACAGGGATCGAAATCTATGCCACGCGCCTGGGGATATATTTTTGTTTTAGTAGCTGTGGTGGCTGCCGTGGGCGCGCTGCTGTACCCGTTGCCTGAAACCTACGAGCAGCCGGCCCCGGCCGTGCTCGAGGTCAAGCCTGCTGCGAGGCCTGCCCGGCGCGCATCCCAGAAGGCAGATTCGTCAGGCAGGTCCAAGAGGGTTGTGCCGCCGCCCAAGGCCGCGCGCCCGGCCTTGCCTCCAAAGCTACCGTCGCGCGATACCACCAAGGCCCGGATAATGGTGCCGCCCCGTCCCGCGGCTAAGTGAGCCGCTCTGAACAGAGATCTCCGGTGGCTGGTACTGCGGCGGCGAGTTCGTCCAGCAGGGCGATAGATACCGAGTTCATGCAATCGGCACTGGGCGAGGCGCGATCGGCTGCGCTCGCCGGCGAGGTGCCGGTGGGGGCCCTGCTGGTGGTGGATGGCAAGGTGGTCGCCACCGGCGCCAATCGTACAGTGGGCGACACCGACCCCAGCGCGCACGCCGAGATAGTTGTATTGAGATCTGCTGCCGCCAGCCTTGGTAACCACCGCACCGGAGGAACGCTCTACGTAACGCTTGAGCCTTGCGTCATGTGCATGGGGGCGCTTGTGCAGGCGCGCATAGAACGCCTGGTGTACGGTGCCCTCGATGCCAAGGCCGGTGCGGCCGTAAGCCTCTACCACCTTGCTGAAGACGAGCGGCTCAACCATCGTTTTACGGTAGAAGGCGGGGTGTTGGCCGAAGAGTCAGCTCGATTGCTCGGCGAATTCTTCGCTGAGCGCCGGGGCAGGGGCTGAAGGTGGGCGGGTTGAAGAACTGCGGCGTTGACTCGCAGTGGCCGGGCGGCAGGCGTGTTTGCTTAGCCCGCTCCGCGCGAAGTATAGTCCCCGTGTTTGGCCGCGTTACCGGCCGCTGAAACGCTTTAATGGAGAGGTGTCCGAGTCCGGTTGAAGGAGCACGACTCGAAATCGTGTGACCCTCCGGGGTCCGTGGGTTCGAATCCCACCCTCTCCGCCAGCTCTACAGGGCGGCTATTCAAGACAACGATTGCCTCTCGGATTCCTCGACGTCTCGGAATCCTCACCCACCCTCTCCGCCACCTCGGAGGGGCGGGCAATCCGCGACGGTTTTTTCCCTGTTCTTCTGTTCCCGATCTCTGGTTTTACCACCCGTTAGGGGATGAGAGCGGCTTTCATTTGCGTGCAGACTGGACGCCGTTCCGGCCGCGTTGGTACGGTCGGGACTTCGGAACGAATACGCCACCCCGCCAGGACAGGGGGGCGGCTGTGGTGGTAGCCTCGCGGATCTGGGATCGAGTACCCCGGGGGGTACATATGAAGACCAAGTTAAGCGGATTACTTGTAGCAGCGTGCTGCTGGTATCCTGTGAAATCTCCTGCGGTGCGGTGACCTGCGGTTGAGGCTTAACGCCGCCCTCGGCAGGGTCAGATCTCCTGGGAGTTTAAAAATGAGATTATCGAGCGGCGTTGCAATAATAGCGGTGACGGCAGGCCTGGGCCTTGCCGGCTGCGGACCCAGCACGGAGCAGGGCTCTGACGCGAAGGTGAATCAGGCCGCGCTTGTCGGGGCACTGGGCGAACGGGCCTTCGCGGATGCCGGCCAGGGCAGGGCGCGCAACCTGCTCACTGGAGAACTCGTGCCTCGCTTCGAGGACTGCGGCGACGGTACCGTGGCCGATCATTCAACCGGCCTGCTGTGGGAAAAAAAGACCGGCGAGCTGGGCACCGCAGTATTCTGTGACTCGAAGTCGTTGACAGCGACCGAGCCCGACCGCAGCTGCGACGATACCCACCACGTTAACAATACCTACGACTGGTGTCGCGACCTTGATAAAGACGGCAGCTGCGACCGTGGTGGCACGCCGGGCGACGGCGCCGTGTTCCTGGATTTTCTCGGTCGACTTAACGGCACTCGCGGAGCCTGCCTGGCCGGGGTCTGCGACTGGCAGCTGCCGACCATAGGCCAGCTCAAGACTCTCGTTGATTGCAGTCACGATGGCTCGCCCCCCTGCATCGACCCTGTCTTTGGTCCCACGGCGTCGTCGGGCTACTGGTCCTCGACGTCGGGGGGCTATGGCCCCAGTGGAATCCGCGACGTTGGCTGGGGCAAGAACTTCGGCAACAGTGGTACTTTCATAAACGCTGCCGGCACGAGCTACGCGCGCGGGGTTCGCAGCGGCGCTTGCCGCGTCAGTCGCTCGCGCTGAGCGTAAACACCGACAGCGATCGGCCCGAGTGAAGAAAACGTAGTCCGCTCCCCGGACTCTCTGACGCTTTCTTCACGCGTTCGAGCAACGCTGTGGCCTCTGGATCATCCCCGGGGTGGCGCACCACGATGGTAGTGAATCCCAGATGCCGGGCGGCGGAAAGGGCCGAGGGTGACGGCATGTCGCGGGCGATGGAGCTTACCTGCTCGAGTTCCGGCGGGGCATAGGAGTTGTAGCAGGCCGACGTGCGCCGATGGTGAAACGAGGTCAGCAGTAACGACTTGGCATGTGGTGTGAGGTCCCCCTCGCGGTGGGGCAGTTCCAGCAACGGCCCGCTGTTTCCGTGGCGCTTGAGGGTGTCGAAGAGCTCCAGTTCCTCGTTGGCCGGCCTCACCTGTAACGCGTAGATCGCCGGGGGTTCTGAGCCGGGTAAGGGAAAGAACAGGGTGAACGCCAGCGTGGCAAGAACCAGGATCAGCCCCGCCGGCTTTTTTCGCTCCGCCGGGAGCAGGGCCAGTAGTACCGCCGCGCCCAGACCGGCCAGGGCTGAAAGTGCGAGGTGGGTGCCCCTGGACAGAAATAACGGGACACGGATGGTTTCGAAACCGGGCAGCAGGTTGACCAGGTTTGTAGCGCCACCGGTGGTTACGACCGCGATCATAAGGGCGGCAGCCAGTAGTGCCCAGCGTGGGTTGCCGGCCCACCGGGTGAGATTTTTCAGCCCGGCCGGCAGGGGGGCAAAAGCGGCCGCAACCAGCAGCAGCATCCACCAGCCGGTAAAGCGTGGGCCGCCGGGCAGGAGGTCGCCCCAAGCGGCGAAGTGCTGCATGCCGAGTCTCGAATTGAGGTCGGCCCCCGTGTTAACGAAGGGCAGGTAAATCAGGGCTCCGCCGATTATTACCAGCACCAGGGCCAGGCCCAGCGGTAAGGTAGGAAATCGACGCTTGCTGTTGCACCACACGGTCCACATCCCCATTGGTATCCCGATGATGAGTCCGGAAAGCGCGGCGTAGTAACTGCCACCCATCTGCATGACAAGTGCCACCGCCAGCAGCAACGCGTCGCTGAATCGTCCGTCGTGCAACAGCCGGTATCCGAAGAACAACGCCCATACTATCCATGACAGGTCGTAGGTGAACAGGTGGTGCAGCCCGTTCAATGCCACCGGGTGAAAGGCGAACAGTATTCCGGCCGCCAGTGCTGCAGCCGGCTCGCCGGTCCACTTGCGCACCAGCATGAACATGGCCATTGCGCTTCCCAGTATGACCAGTGCAACAACTACGTTGTAGGTGAGCACCGGATCGTCGACCAGCAGTCGTACCGGGGCGCCCAGTACGCCCAGCGAGATCATGGGGTTGCCGAAGGCCAGCGTATTGGTCGCGGGGTAGCAGGGCTCGGCGTCGAACAAGTTCCAGGGTTCGTGGGTAAGCGTCCAGGCGTTGCGGCTGGTGCCCCAGGCGCCGAAGCGGACGTCGTTTTCCATCAGCGCCTGCCAGTTTCCGGGGCGCTCCACTGCAGGTACGACGGTGGACGGCCCCTGGCGCCATATGGGCAGCAGCGTATAGAGCAGGCAGGCCGACAAGATTCCCAGGGCGATGGCGCCTTGTCTCAGATGGCCTCGGGCTTGGTTGGTGCTCACCGGCGGCAGGCTAACCGCTCAAGAGCGACGCCGCAACGGAGGGGCCCGGGTCGAGGTGGCTGGCCACCCCGATAAACCGGGCGCCGGCCACCTCGATGGAGCGCGTAAACCCGCCGTCGGGCTACTTTTTGGCCTTGAACAGGTTCGCCCTGTTCTTTTTCACGTCCACGTTGGAGAAACCTAAGGACCAGCAGTTACCCGTGGCGCTGTGCATCTGTACGACGACACCGGCTGACATGTCGAACATTATGCCCGGCCCGGCCGGTGTGGGCGTAGGCGTCGACGCGCCCTTGGCCAGCAGCTGCAGCTTGGCGGAATTGCCGGATTGCAATTTTATGACCTTGACCCCGTCCTGGGAAAGGGTCGTGTCCTTGTACTTGAATCCCTTGGAGTTAGCGCTCCAGCCCGTACCGCCGGCCACCTGCAGCTCGCTGGCGAGCGTGGTGTTGTACACGCACGTAGCGAGGCCGGTATCGCCGAACACCGGGTCGCCGAACACTGTCGGCACCGGGATACTGCCCTTGAGCCACTTCCACTTCAGCAGCTTGCTGCTGCCGCCGTTGTCCTTGATCAGCAGGCTACCCCTGAGCGGCCCATCGCAGACCCCGGATTGGGTGGCCGGGCAGTCGGGCAGGCCGCCCGCCGGAACGGTAGTCGTGGTAGTGGAGGTAGTGGTGGTAGTGGTGGTAATCGAGACCGTAGTAGTCGTGGTCGTGGTTGGTCCGCCATCACAGGTTCCACAGCCATAGGTATCAACCTCGTCTACGCAGATTGAATCCCAGTAGCCGAAGAATTCATCACAGCAGAACGGGTCAAGCGCACAGACGCAGGCCTCTATTGTCGGGTCACTGCAGCCGGCCTCACCCTCCTGGTTGACCTCGCAGCAGTCGCCAGTAGTCGACTGGCACTGGCACTCGTCGGCCCCGCTTCCGGCGGCGTTGCACTGGCCGGGGCAGGCCGAGTCCTGAGTGCCGTCGCACTCCTCGCCGGTTTCAATCACGTTGTTGCCACAGACCGGGTCCGGGCA
>DBZX01000078.1:30369-37234 GCA_002311335.1 bacterium UBP10_UBA1149 | reverse complement strand
GTTTCCAGCCGGAATCGCGAAGCAGGGTATCCACGTCAAAGCGGCGTTCGTCGAGCGGCTCGGTTGCTACCGGGTAGCTCTTTCTATCGACCCGCACCGGCTACTCCTGTTTCTCGACCGAAAAAAGCAGGTGGAGCGGCTGGTCGAGAAGGGGCTCGAAGAAGTCGCGATCCAGGTCTATGTGTTCCGGCTGAACCCTCAGTTCCATGACTTTCGGCATGCAAGTCCACCCGGCATTCCCAAGCGCTTCGAAGTAGACCTCCAGCGGCTTGTGTACGCAGCGCACGGGAACCGTTACTCCATCCCTCCGCCAGATCGACCCTTCGAGGGTCTTGTCCCTTGCACTGAAGTAGCCGGCGCCGTCGCGACGAAAGAAGAACGGGGGCTCCTCGCCGCGCATGAACGGCAGGCTCGGATGGGGAACGGTGAATACGAAACGGCCACCGGGCGCGAGCCAGGAGCGAACGCTGCGGATCACTTCGGTCATTACGTCGCTTGCTACGTAGTTGAAGAGAAAAACGGCGGCGACGCGGTCAAAGGCCGCTTCGGAGAGGCCCTGCAGATCCGTAGCATCGCCCTGTCGATACTCGATGCCCTGCGGATTCCTCTTCTCTTCGGCGCGAGCCTCATCGATCATTCCCTCGGACAGATCGATTCCGAGAACAGACGCGGCACCCGCCGCCTTGATCTGCCGTGCAACGAAGCCTTCACCGCACCCCAGGTCGAGAACGCGTCGATCCGAGAGCGGCTCAAGTTGCTCCAGCACGTATGGGCGCGCCGTGAAGTCGCTGAGCAACAGCTTCTCGTTGCGCGCCCATTTGGGCGAAGCGCTGTCGTAGATTTCCCGCGTGGAGCGGGGACCGTCAGTCATCTGCGTAGGCTTCGGGGTTCAGTGCGCGCTCGTGGAGCCAACTCCAGAAATCAGCGCGCAAAGAGAGCGCTTTGTGCATTCCGCGTGCGAGGTCGAATCGACCTTCAGGCGTTACCGCAAGATCGATGGCGATGCTCGCGAGGGCGGCCTGGTGGTGGTCGTCGACGGCCGCGTGGAGCGGGAAGAACACGGCGTCCCTTGCACTGATATCGCCCGCGGATTCGATGGCCCTGACGAAGGGAACGTAGATCTGCCGGACGATGTTCTCGGTGCCCAGGCCGAGGGCGCCCACGGCTTCAGCGGGCGAACCACAGCTGAGAGCGTTGAGAAACATGTCGCGCCAACAAACTACCTCGATATGCTCGTCCCCGGCCGATCCTTTGTTCATTCCCAGTGCTTCCCGAAAGCGCTGGAACAGCAACGGGTGAGGAACGCCGACGACCCACTCCGCTTCGATCCCGATTTCCGTGAGCAGGGCCAGGTGCTCATCGTCGTACTGTCCCGACTCTTCGGTCAGGTTCTCCAGCAGAGCCCCGCGATGTTCGGTTTTTTCCAGCCGAGAAATGAGCGCGGTGAGGTAGCGGGGGAAGTGCGATGAGTAGCCGTGATAGTGCCTTGCGAAATCTGTCAGAGCCCAGCTCATGTCGGGAAGGTTGCCGGAGGCCAGGTCGGAGAGGTAGGGGTGTCGAAGGGCGCGGTGGGACAACGCCGACGCCGCGAGTTCTTCGACGAACGCACGAGGCTCCATCTCCCTGCCCTTTTCGCCAACTTCCAGGCGCGACTGCTGCAGCGCGGTGAGAGCTTCGAGGATTACGGCGATATCGCGGGGTTGTTCGCACAACGCCCGAAACAATTCCTGCCGCTCGATGCGCCGGGCCTTCACGGGTCCCACCGCCGAAGCCGTGGCCGTCCGCGGCCGGTTGTCCAGGAAGGCCATCTCCCCGAGAAGGTCTCCTGTTTTCAACGTGGTCGGAACTGGATCGGTGTCGACGGAAACTTCTCCCGAAAGAATGTGGAACAGGTGCGTGTCACAATCGCCGAACTGGATCATGCAATCGCGGTCACCAAAATCCTGAACTTCACCGATCTTCAGAATAACCTCCAGCAAGGCCGGCGAAAAGCCGTGTGTCCAGTTCATGGTGGTCATGGATACCGAATCCGTAGTCGAATGGGAAGTCTCTGTAATGGAGCCTGCCGCGAGGGAGTTCTGCCTGCAGGTATAAACTCCCGGTCCGCCCTTCCACCAGATACGCCGGCTGACAAGGCGCTGTCCCTGGCACGGCTACCGGCTGCGTAGTCAGGGCCGCGTATCACTCCAAGCCGACCAGGAAGGGCACCATGGCCTTTACCGGGTCTACCTGTGAGTCGAGCTGTTTGCCAAGGCCGCTGAGCAGGCCCATCACGCGCAGCACCAGCAGCAGGTCGGAACCTGCCTTTACTATGGGGTTGCCCCTGAGGGCGTGCCACAGCTCGTTGTTGATGCGTTCCACCATGGCCGGGTCGGCGTAGGCGCGGCCGCTCGCGAGAGCCTGCCCCAGCATAAGTTCGGCTATTGTGGCGAAGACCTCGTCGTCCTGGTCGCGGGTCTCAAAGCCCAGCTCGCGAAAAGCGCTGGCCACGCGCGCGGGGTCGTCGGCCACGACGGCAGCTGCGAGGCGGGCTGCCGACTTGCGCTTTTCGGGTGTGAACTCGCGCGCCAGCCCGAGGTCGAGCAGCACCAGCACCGGGCCGGGCCTCACCAGGAGGTTGCCCGGGTGAGGGTCGGCGTGAAAAAACCCGTGCTTGAGTATCTGCACGAGGTAGCAGCGCACCAGTCGCTCGGCTACTTCGTGTGGGTCTATGCCCAGCCGTTTCAGCGCCTCCAGGTCGGTGGGCTTGACCCCTTCCATGAAGTGCATGGTCAGCACTGTCCGGCAGGTGAGCTCCTCGATGGGTTCGGGAAACTCCACGCCGGGGTCGTCGGCAAAGTTGTCACGAAACTTTCGTGCGTTGGCTGCTTCGTTGACGAAGTCGAGTTCGAGCGGCACGTAGGTGGCGATTTCCGAGAGCAGCACGCGCAGGTCAAAGCTGCGCTCTATTCGCGCCAGCAAGCGCACGAAGAACCCGAAATTGGCGATGTCTGTGGCGATCACCCGGTCTATGCCGGGGTACTGTACCTTGACGGCCACCGGGGTGCCGTCATGCAGGGTGGCGCGGTACACCTGTGCCAGCGACGCGGCGGCAATGGGCTGCGTGTCGAAGCTGGCGTAGGCCTGCTCGAGCGTCTTGCCGAGCTGCTGCTCCAGCCAGGGTTTCATTTCGGTGAAGGGCCTGGGCGGCACGCGGTCGTGAAGCTCGGACAGTATCTCTATCCAGGCCGGCGGCAGCACGTCGGCGCGACTGCCGGCAAACTGGCAGGCCTTGATCAACAGGCCTTCCATCGCCAGCGCGGTGTTGCGCAGGCGCAACGCGCTGGCGTGGTGACAGCCGTCGTACCAGTCGTGGCGGTGGCGCCGACCGGTCAGCAGGCCCAGCACCTGCCGGCCCTTGTAGCGACAGTAGATGGCCAGCACCATGCTGGCGACGCCCAGGAACCTGCGGGTGCGGGTGAGAAGTGGCAGGGGCGTGCCGGTCAATTACTGTCCGGCAGGGAACGCTCGAGCTCGGCTATCCGTTGTTCCAGTTCGCGGCAACGCAAGCCGACTCTCCAGGCGTAAAGCAGCACCAGTGTCCAAACGACCAGGAAGGCCGCGCCGAGAAATTGCAGGTTGTTCATACGGTTGCCTCTCCCGTGCTTGTATTGCTGCCGGTAGCCATGGCCAGGCGGTCACCACGTTCTTCGAGCAGTGCCACCTGGTCGTCAAGTCGCAGCGAACGCGCACCCAGCGCCCACAGCCACGCGAACATGATCATGAAGGTAAGCGTGCACAGTATCAGCGTGGTGATCATGCGCGGGTCGGAAAGCCCCGAGCCGCCTTCGCTGGTCTTGAGCACGGCCGGGTGGACGGTACGCCACAGGCGCGTGGAGAACACGATCAGCGGGATGTCCAGCGTGCCCACTATGGCCAGTACCGCCGCAAAGCGAGCCCCCGAGGAGCCGCCGTCACGCTCGCCCGAGAACGCGCGCAGGAGCAGGTAGGCAGCAAAGATCAACCACAGCACGAGCATGGTCGTCAGCCGTGAGTCCCAGGTCCACCACACGCCCCAGATCGGCCGCGCCCAGATTGGCCCGGTAATGAGCACGGCGGTGGCAAACAGCATGCCGGTTTCAACCGCGGCGCGGGCGGCGTTGTCCCAGTCGCGGTGGTGTTTCCACAGGTAGGCTGCGCTGGTCACCGATGCCAGGCCGAAGGCCAGGAAGCAGCACCATGCCGAGGGGACATGGAAATAAAATATGCGCTGCACGGGGCCCTGCACGCGCTCGGTGGGCACCCACCAGAACACGGCACACAGCGAAGCCAGCATGCCCAGCGTCACCGGCAGGGGCAGCACGCGCATGAGCAGGGACTCGGTCTTGTATAGAAAAGGGACGGTAGTCATAGCTTAATCAGTGGCCACGTACTCAAAGGCCAGCCAGCCGGCGACCACGAACAGCAGGTCGAAGCCAAGTAACAGTCTGACCCAGCCGTCACCCCAGGGGAAACCGCCGCCGGCCATGACCACGCGGGTGATCTTGACTGAGGCTATGAGCAACGGCACCTCCAGCGGCAGCAGCAGTATGGGCAGGGTCAGGTCGCGGCCGCCTCCGCCCACCGTGACCAGGGCAAACAGAGTACCTACTGCCGCCAGGCCGATGCTGCCGAGCAACAACACCAGTGCCAGCGGTGCGAGTACGGGCAGCACCGACAGTTCAAAGAACAGCGCGAACACCGGAAGCAACATGGCCTCGAACAGCAGTAACAGCAGCAGGTTGACGGTGAACTTGGCCAGGTAGACCGAGCCGCGGTCCAGCGGCGAAGCCACTATGGCGTCCATGCAGCCGTTCTCTCGTTCGCCAACGAAGCCGTGGCCGGCGGCGAGCCCGGCCGAGAAAAGCACCGCCACCCACAGTATGCCCGGAGCCAACGCGGCCACGTTGTCTGGCGACAGGTCGAGCGAGAAGTTGAAGGCCAGCAGCATGAGCACGCCCATCACGAAGGACGAGGCCAACAGCTCACCCCTGCGAAACTGCAACTTCAGATCACGCGCGAGCAGCGTCAGCATGTTTGCGTTCCCCCGTCGGTGGCAGCGCTGCCACCTTGGCCACTGGCCGTGTCACGCCATGCCTGTTCAAGTCGTTCGGGCGCCAGGTCGTTCCCTTGTCCCTGCCAGGCCACGCGTCCGCGCCCGAGCAACACGGCCTGGTCGGCCAGCAGCGACACGCGCGCGAGATCGTGGGTGACCATCAGTATGCTCGTGCCGGCCGCCCTTTGCTCGGTTACCAGGTTTTCGAGCAACTCGACGCCGTCCCGATCCAGGCCGGTAAAGGGTTCGTCGAGAAGGAGAAGTTCGGGGTCGTGCAGCAGGGCGCGCGCGAGCGAAAGGCGTTGCACCATGCCACGCGAAAAACTACGCACGCGCCTCGATGCTGCTCGCGTCATGCCCACGCGTTCGAGCAGCGAGTCAACCGAGCTATCATCGCTGACACCATAGAGTCGGCAGTAGAACTCCAGGTTTTCACGGGCGCTCAGTTCACCGTACAGCCAGCTCTCATGACCGAGGTAGCCCAGCTTCCGGCGCAGGACGACCGTTGACGGCAGTGGGTGCCCGAGCACCGTGGAGTTGCCACCGTCGGCGCGCAACAGTCCCGCCAAAAGTCGGAGCAGCGTTGTTTTACCCGATCCATTTGCACCCAGCAGGGCCATGCTCGCCCCGCGCTCGAGCTCCAGGTCAAGACCGCGCAACACGCCCACGCGGCCGAAGCTGCGCGTGAGTCCCCGGCAGGTAATGGCGGTTTCAGGCAACGCCAGCGTCTCCGGCTGCCTGCTTGCGGCGGTCAGTAATTATCCACAAGAGGTAGTAGGCGTGCGCGGCCACGGCGCAGGCCCACAAGAACAGGTCCAGTCTTCCAGCCGCGGCGGTGAGCAGCAGTGCCCAGGCGGTGCCGTTACGGTTGGCGAAGCGGCTGGCGAAACTCGCCGGGCGCACGTGCAGAAAACCTGGCGCGCGGGCGCGATCGCGGGTCCACTGGGCGTGGAAGACTCTCTTCCACGCCAGCCACGCGCTGAGCACTACGCCGGCGAAGGCCACCGAGGCCAGCAGCTCGCCGTGTACACCACTGTCGGGGCGGCCAGACAGCGCCCAGAGCATGGCCGCCATGACGGCGAGGTCGCCGTAGAAGTCGGCCTTCTCACCCGACGAGCCGTCCTTGACGGCCGCGCGTGCGAGGTCCGACGAGACCCCGTCCAGCACCCGCGAAAGGAAGAACAGCAGCGCGCCCGCGACACCGGTCAGCCAGGATCCGGCGGTAACTACCCACGCGGCCAGCAACCCGAGAGCGACCTTGGCCGCCGACACGTGTAGCGGCAGCACGCTGGTGGCAGCCAGGCGGCGGGTGATGGGCAAGGTGAGGTAGTTCTGCACCAGGCGCAGCAGCGGCGATTCGAGCTGGACGCCGGCCCGGTTGAAGAGCTTGGTCTCGGCACGGTCCACTGCCACGCTGTCGCTCAGTCGGTGGCGTTCTGTAGCCGGGAGGTCCACCAACATGGAGTCGGCATCAGAGTTGCGGTTTATCAGTTCGCCCGACGGCGTGTTGGCCAGCCCGGGAATTATGCGCTTGAGCGAGGCTACGCTCATGCGTGC
Organism: bacterium UBP10_UBA1149; assembly: GCA_002311335.1. GTDB lineage: Bacteria > Desulfobacterota > Binatia > UBA1149 > UBA1149 > UBA1149. The sequence goes on along the minus strand of DBZX01000078.1, from coordinate 30,603 downwards.
GAGTGGTGCTACCACTCGAGTCCTGTCGTTGAAGCGGGCGAGCGCGGGGCCGGTGGTGCTCTCGATGAAATCCACCATAGCGCCGGGCGACACGTACCAGTCGCCGGCGAGTACCAGCACCAGCCTGTCATCGTCGCCGGCCTCGGTGTTGAAGCTGTCGGACGGCACGCAGCTCACGCGCTGCCCCACGGCGCCGCTGATCTCGGCGCCCAGGGCGCGCATGCTGCCCGGGTA
>DBZX01000078.1:15702-30222 GCA_002311335.1 bacterium UBP10_UBA1149 | reverse complement strand
CGGCCCGTGACCAGTAGCACCAGCGGTTCTCGTTCGAGGCAGCCCAGGGGTGGCGGGAGTTCCACGCAGCCGAGTCTAGCTACAGCGGCGGCGGGAATCTAACCCGGCTCGGGCTGGAGGGCGTGGTCGGCGGCTATTTGCCTGGGGCTCGTTACGCGGCAAGATGCTGTCCGTCATGACAACAAACTCACTGGTTTCGAACTGGCTCCAGGTACTGCAGACCCAGAATCTCGAAGAAGGCCGCCGCGTGGACCTGTTGTCGCGCTGGTTGCTCATCGTGCGCGCAAGCGTTTTTCCGATGACCTTGTTCTCGGCCTGCGTGGGAGGCTTGCTTGCCGCCCGCGGGGGCAACGCCGACTGGGGCCTGTTTGCGCTGGCGGCTTTCGGCCTACTCGTGGCCCACGCGGCCAACAACATGATCAACGACTACTTCGACACCGACTCGGGAGTAGACACCGAGGGTTACGTTCGCACGCAGTACGCGCCGCACCCGATCTTATCTGGCCTCATATCCAAGCGTGGGTTGATCGCTGCCATAGCGCTGGCCAACGTCGTTGACCTGCTCATACTGATTTACTTCGTCGAGCTTCGTGGGCCGATGGTGGCGTGGTTTGCTATGGGCGGGTTGTTCATCAGCGTGTTCTACGTCGCGCCGCCGCTGCGGCTCAAGCACCACGGGTTGGGCGAGCCCGGCGTATTCATCGTCTGGGGCCCGCTCATGGTGGGTGGTACCTGCTACGTTGCCACGGGCGCGGCGCCCGCCGATGTCCTGCTGGCCAGCCTGCCCTACGCGCTGCTGGTGACCTCGGTTCTGTTCGGCAAGCATATAGACAAGATAGAGGCCGACTCGGCCAAGGGTATACGCACGCTGCCGGTCATTCTCGGCCCGACCCGGGCGCTGCGATGGGCTAAGGCCATGATGGTGGTGTTTTACCCGGCCACGGGTGCCTTGGTGCTGGCCGGGCTGCTGACGCCATGGGCGCTGCTGGTGTTGGCCGGCCTGCCCATGCTGCGCGAAACCCTGGCGACCTTGAGCGAGCCCCCGCCGGACGAGGCCCCCGAGGGATTTCCGCTGTGGCCCTTGTGGTACGTGGCCTGGGCGTTTCGTCACACCCGACGTGCGGGTGGGTTGTTCGTGCTGGCGCTGGCTCTTGACCTGTTAGTACCGCTTTCGTTGCCCTTCTGAGCGATCGCCGGGCCCCCTGCTTGTCGTGTTGGCTGAACCGGCGTTCTGGCGTAGTGTCCCGGAGCGATATCGTGTTCCGGGGCAGCTTGTTCCCGGGCAACGAAGTGTAGCCGCGGAGCGGACGCGAGTATTTTTCGCAATCAAGAAAGCACTGGAGTTTTTACCAAGATGAGAGAAGCCGTAATTGTTTCGAGCATGCGCACCGGCATGGCCAAGTCCTACCGTGGCAGTTTTAACGTCACCCGTCCCGATGAGCTTTGCAGCCACGCCCTGGTTTCGGCGCTCGACGCCGTACCCAACGTGGATAAATCCGAGATCGAGGATGTGGTAATCGGTTGCGGTTTTCCCGAGGGGCCGCAGGGAATGAACGTCGCACGCGTGGCGACCCTGGGAGCCGGTCTACCCCATACGGTGGCCGCCACCACGGTCAACCGCTTCTGTTCTTCGGGCCTGCAGGCCGTGGCGATGGCCGCGCACCAGATCATTGTCGAGGGCGCCGAGGTGTCCATAGGCGGCGGCGTGGAGAGCATCACCTTGGGCCAGGGACAGGCCAACCAGAACGGTATTTTCAGCGAGAAGATCAACGAAAAATGGCCCGGTGTTTACATGGGCATGGGCGACACGGCCGAGGTAGTGGCTAAGGAATACAAAATCTCGCGCGAGGACCAGGACGCTTTCGCGCTGCGCAGCCAGCAGCGCTACGCGGCGGCGCTCGAGTCGGGCATCATGGCTGAAGAGATCGCTCCCTTGTCGGCCACCTGGGCAAAGAAAAACAAGGAGACCGGCGAGACCGAGATGGTGGAGGTCAACGTTGATCACGACGAGTGCAACCGTCCGACCACCACGCTCGAGGGACTGGCGTCTCTCAAGCCGGTGTTCAAGGAAGACGGCAGCGTGACAGCCGGCAACGCCAGCCAGATGAGCGACGGTGCTTCTGCGACCGTGCTGATGTCTGCCGAGCGAGCCAAGCAACTCAACGTACAGCCGATGGGCGTGTTCCGCGGTTTCGCGGTGGCCGGTTGCCGGCCCGAAGAGATGGGCATAGGCCCGGTTTTCGCGGTGCCCAAGCTCTTGTCGCGACACGGATTGAAGATAGAAGACATCGACATCGTGGAGCTCAACGAGGCGTTCGCTTCGCAGGCGCTCTACTGCATGCGCGAGCTGGGTATCACCGACGAGCAGATCAATCCCAACGGCGGCTCGATCGCCATCGGCCACCCCTACGGCATGACCGGCTCACGCATGGTCGGCCACCTGCTGCGCGAGCTCAAGAGGCAGGGCAAGCGCTACGGCATAGTCACCATGTGCATAGGCGGTGGCCAGGGAATGGCCGGCCTGTTCGAGGCCTGCTAGGTCCTGGCAGCAGGCCAGGCCTGGCACTGGCGTTGCCAGTCATGGCGCAGCTCGCTGAGCTTGCTCGCCGGCCGCGCCAGCCACAGCAGCGCTCGCTTGCGTATCTCGTCGGCCCGCGGATGTCCGACCAGGTATTCGACCGGTGACTTGCCGTCTATGCGAGCCAGCATGAGCGCCGGCAACAATGCTGCCGCGCGTGCGTTGGTGAGCTCGGGATCTTCCCAGCTGACCCCCGCCAGGTAGGAATCCACGAACGCGTCCCAGCAGGCCAGGTAGCCCTTGCTGTGCTGCGGTTGCCAGGCGCACTTGAGCGCCAGGTGGTTGAGGCAGAACGCGAGATCAAAGGCCGGGTCACCCCAGCAGGCCGTCTCGGCGTCGAGCAGTACGGGCAGCGCGACGGCCTCGCTTCCCGCGGGCGGGCGGCTGTCTACCAGGATGTTCTTGGGGCTGAGGTCGCCGTGCAGCAGGGCCAGCCGTGTCGAGGCCGTGTCGTGAGCGAGTTTTTCCAAGCGGTCGGCGACGTCCGGGTTGCGCCTGGCCGACTCAAGCAGGTAGGGGTCGATTCGCTGCGCGTGAAAACTATCGCCGTTATCAAAGTCGAGGGCTGCCCGTGGATCGCTGCTGCTGTGGGCACTCACGGTCACGGCAAGCTGCGCGACCCTGGCGGCCAGCCCGGGATCGGCCACACCGTCGCGCAAGAGCTGTTTCCAGTTGTCAAAGCGCCCGGGGTCCAGGTACTCAAGGAAGAACCAACCGCTGACCTGGTCCATACCCAGCACCCGCGGCACGTGGCCGGGGATCACCGTCGCGGCTCTCCGCAGCCAGTCCACTTCTATGCCGCCGCGTTCGACGGGCGCGAGCCAGTCGGCTTTAACCTGCATCCGTCCCCGCGGTCGCTTAGCGCATATCACCATGTCGGCCAGCTCGACGCGAAGTATTTCAGCCGAAATTCCACCCGACAATTGCTCGACGGCGGGTTCTTCGCCAGGACCGGCCAGGCCGCTTCGCTGCAGGGCTGCGAGAAGTTCCTTTTGCGTTTTTCCTTGCATCGCCGCTGGGCCGGGGTCTTATCATGGTGTGGACGGAAAGACCCGGGGCCATGATGAACGACCGCAAGGAAGAAATACGACGCCTGCTGGGACTTTTCAGGCGCGGCGGCCTGGACGAGGAATTGTTGCTCGAACAGTTGGCCGAGATACAGGATAACGGTGACAAGTCGGATGACGCGGCCCTCGGCGAGCTGTCGGCCGAAGAGCCAGCGAGCCAAGAGATATTGAGCGAAGACAACGATTCAACCACCCTGCTGGCCGGCAGGCTCGACGCCTGGCGTGCGGCCGAAAGGTCGGGTTCATTGACATTGGCCGCCTGGGCCGACAACACCGACGACGAGGAGCTTGGCGGCGGCCTGCGTGGCGCCGCTGCGCGGGCGGCTGCCCACGCCGAGCTGTTTGAACGTCGCCTGGCCGATCTCGGCGCCGACACTGTCGCCGCGGTGCCAGCCTGGATGGAGAAGTACAACGCTGCGCTGCTCGACCCGGTGGCCAGTGATGCCGATCGCCTGGCCGCCGTGGTGGCGGAGTTTCCCAACGTGGAAGATGCGGTGCGGCCGCTTCGGGAGTTTGCCGAGGCCTTGCAGGATGATCCGCTTACGCGGCAGTTACTGCTGACAGTGTACGAAGACCAGGTGACCACCCTGGCGTGGTTTCACCGCGCCTGGCAGGCGCGAAAAGAGCAGTAGCCGGGCGCTCAGTTCTTGGAGCTTCGTTCGGGATATTCGGCCAGGCCCTTTGCCAGTCGCCACCCAGCGGTTCTTTCCGAGAGCAGGGGAAGAAAGCGTTCCTCGTGGCCGAGCAGCCAGCTTTTCATCTCCAGGCCGCCGGCGTAGCCGGTAAGGGTGCCGTCGGCTCCCACCACGCGGTGGCAGGGGATGATGATGGGCAGGGGGTTCGCGCCCTGCGCGCGGCCGGTGGCGCGCACTGCCTTGGGGCGGCCCGCGTTCCGTGAAATCTCGCTGTATGACAGGTGGCGGCCGAAGGGGATCTTCTCAACGGCCTTCCACACCTCCACCTGGAAGAGGGTACCCGCCATCATCAGCGGCAGGTCAAAGGCGGCCCGCTTGCCGGCAAAGTACTCGGACAGCTGTTCGCCGGCGCGCCTGAGCACCGGCGTGATGCCACGACTTACCTTTGCCTGTGCGAAGCGCATCGCCAGCCACACGTTCATTCGTATGGCCGCGTTGTCTCCAGGCAACTCGACCCGTACCAGGCTGGTGTCGGTAGACGCCAGGTAAATCCTGCCCACGGGGGTGTCAGTGAAGGAGGTGAAGATCCTGTCCACCGGCGCATCTTCTGTGCACAATCGGTTTTTCAGGGGTGTGCCGGGCGGCTTCATTGTGCGAGGCATAATGCTTGTTTTTAGTACATTTAGCTACTGGATTACAAGCGCTGGAAGCCGCTCACGAAAGATTTATACCTGACCGGGGGGGGACACGGATTCATCGCCGGGGCTCGGGCACCCCCGATCGGGTAGGCCACAACTGCTATAGTGGGGTATCAGTTATGAGAACTTAATGTTCGCGTGGCGGGGTGGATTGTATGCAGGAGCAAACGATTAGCGACGGGCCCAGGCAGGTGGCGGTGGTAGGTTCGGACAGCGTGGCGCTGTTGCTGGCCACCGCGTGCATACTCGGCGAATGCGCTGCGCGGCACGGTTGGTCGGAGCGGCTGAGCGTGTCGGTCGTCGGGCGCGGCAGTGCGGCGGGACGCGCGGGGGCTGCTGACCTGGCCTTGCTCGCCAGGGTCGGGGTAAAGCCAGGCAGCGATTCCTGCCCGGAAATAGTGGAGGAACAGGGGATTATCTCTGCGGCCGATACGCTGGTGGGATGGTCGAGCCCCGACGCCGACTACCTGCTCGAGCTCGAAGAAAGCATTGGCAAGCCAGTGCTGTGCCTGCAGGAGTTGTTGGGCGCAGAGGGTTCCTGCGACGGTGAATTGCCGCTCGAAGAACTCGTTGAGAACATGCGCGAGTCGATGCCGGTGTTGTTGCGCCGGATCATCGCCGGCAGCAGTGAGCTCGACGACGACATCTGCTTCACGTCAGACTTCTAATAATGTAAATTTAAACTTCTCGCGCAGGTCGTCGAGGAACCTGTCCTGCTTCACGAGACGGAATAATGAACGCTTTCGTTGCTCAATAACGACGCAATCGGGGGTTAAGCTGGTGATCACCGCTGCGGTCTCCGCCACGGCGTCGCCGCGCCTGAACTCCAGGCGGCAGGCCAGCCCCTTTTCCTGGAACTCCCCCACCAGCTGTTGGGACTGATCGACCAGTAATTTTTCCTGCCTTTCGTGCAGGGTGTCGGCCAGGTCGCCCGACGGGCGCGAGCCGATCTGCCCGGCCTCGCACACTCGGCTGACGATATCCGAGACCCTCTCGGGGTCGGACACGGCGAGCAGCACGAGTTCGGTTCCCGCCTTTGAAGCCCGGGTGGCGGCCGCTTCGACGAGCTCCCCGTCAGCGCCAGCCGGTCCAAGTATGAGCAAGACGGTGTCCACCCTCGAACTGTATACCCGTGGGCCTCGGCAGTCTATGGCGGCAGCGGCCCACGCTCGGAGCGACGCTGCCGCGAGCTTACCGACTGGCTACAGCTCAGCGCCTGAACAGCACGGGCGTGCCGGCTTCGACCAGCTCGTGGAGTTCGGTAATGTCGCTGTTGCTGAGCGCCACGCAGCCCCTGGTCCAATCCGTGTCGCCATCGTGCGCGCTATCGCTTCCGTGAAGTCCCAGGCCCGAACCTATGGCCAGTGCCTTGCCGCCCAGGATCGGGACCCGCTCTTCTTCGAGCAGTCGCTTGTAGCGTTTATGATCGCTGCGGTTGGGGTAGTCGATGGCGAGAAAATAGGCCCAGCGGTGGTGGGGTTTTTTAGAAGAGATGCGGTACAGCCCTTCGGGAGTTCGCATGTCGCCCTGGAAGCGCTTGGCGCCGCTGGGCCGCCTGCCCAGGTTGACCGGGTAACGGCGGTAGAGTTCACCTTCGCGGTAAACCGACAGCTGGCGCGAAGACTTGTCGAGCAGCAGGGCTACCGATTCGTCGGTGAGCCCCGCTGGCAGGGCCTGGCTGTTGCCGCCGCCCAGGGTGGCGCGTGGGTTGCCCGCGCAGGCCGTGAGCATCAGCGGCAGCAACAGGGTAGCAAAGACCCGTAGCCCTGTCGCCACCATATCAGGGCTGTGCCGCGTAGGGGTATAATGTTCGGGGCCACAAGCTTGGGCCCTGTTCAGTGCAGGTCGTAGTGGTTTCACGTCCCCCTATTTTCTGGGATGGTAATGCAAGGTTCAACAGCCCCGGGTCGATTGTTGCGACAAATATAGAAGCAAAGTGATCTCAATCAGGCAAAAGTTCTTATCCCGCAGGCTTTATGCTCGGATTCTACGGCTGTCGGCCCTGGCGTTGCTGCTGGGCTTGTCGGCGGGCGCGGGCCTGGGGGCTGCCGGATCGGCAGCCACGCAGCAGTGGGAGCTGGCCCGCTTGCGCGAGCCTTCGGGCCTGGTGCTGCACCCGGGGCGCAACACGCTTTTCGTGGTGGGTGACGAGGGAGACGTGGCCGAAGTGGGTCTCGACGGAGAACTGCTTCGCATGTCGGTGCTCGGTGGCGACCTCGAAGGCGTGACCTGCGATCCCTCGAGCGGGCTGGTCTACGTGCTGCGCGAGGGACCCGACGAGATCGTCGAGATAGACCCCGACTCCTTCAAAGTCCTCAGGCGCTTTCGTCTTGACCGGGGCTGGGCGGGCGACCGCGAGTACATCAAGCCCGGCGGCGATGGGCTCGAAGGACTTACTTTTGTCGCTTCGTCCGAGCAGGCCGAGGGAGGCAGCTTCTTTGCAGTCAACCAGAACGACCCCCCCGCCCTGCTCGAGCTGTTGCTGCCCCTGCGCAGTGGACAGGGCGACGCTGTTGCTCGCATAGTGGCTGCCCACGAACTGGGCCCGGCCGCACTTTCGGCGATCGTGTGGCTGCCCGGGCGCGAGATTTTTCTCATAACGAGCGCGCTTTCGGGGCGCGTGGCGCTGGTCGGACGTGACGGTTCGGCCCACGGAACGTTCAGGATTCCGGGTTTTCTGCCCGAAGGGCTGGCCCTGCTGCCCGGGGGTGTATTCATTATCGCGCAGGACACCGGGGGATTGATACAATGGAAACCCGGCGAGGACCCCCTGTCGGGGCTGCTGGATGGAAAAAGACATGGCGACTGACAAAACTCGAAAAACAACGGGCCGTGCGCGGCGACCCCTCGCGGTGGTCGTACTGGCAGCTGGCGAGGGCAAGCGCATGCGCTCAGACCTGCCCAAGGTGCTGCACGAGGTGGCCGGCCGGACGATGATAGACCACGTGCTCGCGTCGGCGCGGGCGCTCAAGCCCGAGCGCCTCGTGGTGGTGGTGGGTAATGGTGCCGAGGCCGTGCGCGCTCGCGTGGGTGACGGTGACGGCGGTGATCTGCGCTGTGTGTTGCAGGCCGAGCAGCTCGGAACCGGCCACGCGGTGTTGCAGGCAAGATCGGCTCTACGCGGCTTCGATGGCGACGTGCTCGTACTGTGCGGTGACGTTCCCTTGCTGACGACCTCAACCCTGCGCTCGCTGCTCAAGCAGCATGGCCGCAAGGCTGCCCTGGCCACGGTGCTGGGCATGGCGGTAGACGACCCCTCTGGCTACGGGCGCATTATAAGAGAAATGGACGGCCGACTGTCGGTCGTCGAACACCGCGACGCCACAGCTGCTCAGCGCGAGGTCTTCGAGGTCAACAGTGGCACCTGGTGTTTCGATGCCCGCTTCATGCTCAAGGCCCTGGCCGGGCTCGGCAGGGACAACGCCGTGGGCGAGTACTATCTTACCGACCTGTTGGCCGTGGCCTCGGCCAGGGACAGCGCCGCCGCCTGGGTGATGGACGACGATAGCGAAGGGCTGGGAGTAAACTCCCGGCATGACCTGGCGCAGGCAGAGATGCTGATGCAGGAACGACTGATAGCCGGCTGGATGGACAAGGGAGTGAGCTTTCTCGATCCGGCCACGGTGACTCTTTCCTGCGACGCGCGCCTGGGCCGCGACACCGTGGTCGGTCCCGGCGCTCGCATCTGGGGCAACACGCGTATCGGCCGCAACTGCGTGCTCGACGGCAACTGTTTTATCAATGACAGCCAGGTCGGCGACCGCGTACACCTGCGCTGGGGCGTGGTGGCCACCGAGGCCAGAGTAGGCAAGGGTTCACTGCTGGGACCATACGCGCACCTGCGACCCGAAGCCCACCTGGACGAGGAAGTTCAGGTGGGCAATTTTGTTGAGATCAAGAAAAGCCGGCTCGGCCGTGGCTCGAAGGCCAATCACCTCAGTTACATCGGCGATGCGCAGCTTGGCAGGGACGTGAACGTGGGCGCGGGAACCATCACCTGCAACTACGACGGCTACCAGAAGTACCCGACCATCATAGGAGACCGGGTGCAGATAGGCAGCGACACCCAGTTGGTGGCGCCGGTACGGCTGGGTAACGACAGCTACGTTGCTGCAGGCTCGACGGTGTCCAGCGACGTGGAAGACGGCGCGCTGGTGTTCAATGACAAGCCGCAGCGGGTGCGCAAGGGCTGGGTCGCGGGTTTTCGCCGCCGCATGAAGCGACTCAAGAAGGGGAGCGTTTCCTGACGTGTGCGGCATTGTAGGTTACGTAGGCTCGAGGCCAGCCGACGAGGTATTGGTAGCCGGCCTGCGTAAGCTCGAGTACCGAGGTTACGATTCGGCCGGGGTGGCGACGCTTAACGGTGGCAAAATAGAAGTGCGCCGCGCCGTGGGCAAGCTCGACAACCTGGTGGCCGTGCTGGCCGAGAACCCGGTGGAGGGCAGCTTGGGCATCGGCCACACGCGCTGGGCTACGCACGGGCGGCCGTCCGAAGAAAACGCGCATCCGCACCGCGCAGGCGACGTCGTTCTTATTCACAACGGCATAATCGAAAACTACGTCGAACTGCGCGAACAGCTGCGCAAGCAGGGCCGGGAGATACAGTCCGAGACCGACACCGAGGTGATATCCCACCTGGTCGACCTCGAGCTCAAGAAATCAGGCGACCTGCTCGCGGCGGTCCGCTCGACGATAGGGCTTCTCGACGGTTCGTTTGCCATCGTGGTCATGTCGGCCACTGAGCCCGGGCGGCTGGTGGCGGTAAAGAACGCCACGCCGGTGGTCATAGGGCTGGGAGAGGGCGAGAGCTTCGTGGCCTCGGACGTACCCGCCCTGCTTGAGTACACCCGCGACGTGGTCTTTCTCGAAGACGGCGAGGTAGCCGAGCTGACCACCGATGGAGTCTCGCTGTCGGATTTTTCGGGCGCCGAGGTCATCAGGAAAGCCCGGCGCATCACCTGGGATCCGGTCACGGCCCGCAAGGGCGGGTACAAGCATTTTCTCATCAAGGAGATACACGAGCAGTCGCAGGCCATCATCGACACCACCCGTGGGCGTATTGCCCAGGAGAGCAGTCGCGTGGCCCTGCCCGAACTCGACGTTATCGCCGACCGCCTCGACGGCATAAAGCGGGCGACCATGGTTGCCTGTGGTACGGCGTGGCACTCCTGTCTCGTGGGCAAGTTCATACTCGAGCGTTTCGCGAGGCTGCCCACCGAGGTTGATTACGGCAGCGAGTTTCGCTACCGCGATCCGCTGGTCGACGAACACACGCTGGCGGTGGTGGTGTCGCAGTCAGGTGAAACGGCTGACACGCTGGCGGCAATGGAGTCGGCGCGCGAGCGCGGCGCGCCAGTGTTGGCGGTGTGCAACGTGGTCGACTCGTCCATCGCGCGCAAGGCCGACGCGGTCATCTACACCCACGCCGGCCCCGAGATCAGCGTTGCCAGTACCAAGGCGTTCACCACCCAACTCACGGCGCTGTACCTGCTGGGCCTCTACCTGGGCGACCGCGCCGGAACCGTTGACCGGCAGCTCGAGGGCGAGTGCATAAAGGCACTGGTGCAGCTGCCCGCGTTGGTAGAAAAAACCCTGCAGTGCGAGGCCGAGGTCGAAAAGGTAGCGCGTCGTTTTGCATCGGCCTCCGACCTGCTCTTTCTCGGTCGTGGCATCAACTACCCCATAGCCCTTGAGGGTGCGCTCAAGCTCAAGGAGATTTCTTACATACACGCCGAGGGCTACCCCGCCGGTGAGATGAAGCACGGGCCCATCGCGCTGATAGACGAGAACCTCCCGGTGGTCGTGCTCATCCCGCGTGACGAGGTCTACGAGAAAACCCTGAGCAACCTGCGCGAGGTCGAGGCACGAGGTGGTCGTATTATTGCCATCACTGATAATGCCGACGACGACCTCAGGGCGGTGGCCGAGTGCGTGATAACCGTGCCCAGCACGAGCACGTCGTTGCTCCCGGTGCTGCTCACCGTGCCGCTGCAGTTGCTGGCCTACCACATGGCCGTTGAGCGCGGCACCGACGTGGACCAGCCGCGTAATCTCGCCAAGAGCGTCACCGTCGAGTAGGCGCCCGCCAGCTCGAAAGCCCCCCCGTTTTCTCTACCCCGCGTCAGGGCTATAAAGCCCACTCAGTGACCGATAACGACACAGGACAGGAAAGCGGGCTCGCCGGGGGCAACTCGCCCGTCAGTTCGATAGAAGACGCGGTCGAGGACATACGCCTCGGGCGGATGATAATCCTCGTGGATGACGAGGACCGTGAGAACGAGGGTGACATCTTTGTCGCCGCCGACAAGGTGACGCCCGAGCACATCAATTTCATGATGCGCGAGGCCCGTGGGCTTATATGCCTGCCGCTGACGACTTCGCGGGCCGACGAACTCGGGCTGCGCATGATGGTGCCTGAAAACACCACTCCGCTGGGCACCGGTTTCACGGTGTCGATAGATTCGCGCAAGTGCGGTGGCCTGGGCATGACCGCGTCCGATCGCGCGCTTACCATCAGGGAGGCGGTACGCGAGGGGGCCACGGCGTCTGATTTTCTGAGCCCGGGGCACGTGTTTCCGCTGCGCGCCCGCGACGGTGGCGTGCTGGTTCGCACTGGGCAGACCGAGGGGTCGGTGGACATGGCGCGCCTTGCCGGGTTGTCGGCGGCCGGTGTCATCTGCGAGATTCTCAACGAGGACGGCACGATGGCACGCATGCCCGAGCTGGTGGAGTTCAGCCAGCGCCACTCGATCAGGATTGCGACCATCGCCGACCTTATACAGTACAGGTTGCAGACCGAGTCGCTGGTCAAACGTCTCGCGTCGTCGCGGTTACCCACGCGCAGCGCCGGCGAGTTCGAGATCCACGTGTATGGCAGCGACGTGGAAGACGGCGAGCACGTAGCCCTGGTCAAAGGCAAGATCGACCCCGACAAGCCGGTACTGGTGCGCACCCACGCCGAGTACCTGCCCGGCGACGTTTTTGCTTACAGCCACCGCAACACCGGCGCCCTGCTCGAGGCATCCATGCGGCGCATCGACGAAGAGGGGGCGGGCGTAGTGCTGTACGTGCGGCGACACGGGCGCGGTGCAGAGTCGCTGTCAGCTGGTAGCGACGGGGTCGTGTCCACCAGTCCAGCCAGCCGCTTGGCGGCATTCAAGGACTACGGCATCGGCGCACAGATCCTGCGAGACCTGGGCGTGAGGCAGATAAGGCTGCTCACCAACACTCCACCGAGGCTGCCCAACCTGGCCGGCTACGGTCTGGAAGTAGTCGAGACGGTGCCCATCGCCGTGCCCGACGATCTCACCTCGGGCGCTAAGACGACCTGACCCCGGGTCAGCGCATGGTCACGAGGACAAAGTGGGTGTTGATGCCCGAGTTGGCGTCGGCCCACAATCCTGCGTGAGAAAGGTGGCGCAGGCGGTAGCCGACGGCCAGTAGTTTCCCGCTGGGCGTGGGCAGGTCGAAGCCGACTCCGACCTGGTCGCTGAACAGTATGCGCGAACCCAGGTTCAGTCCGCGCAGGTCCGACCACGCTATACCCACGCCGCCTTCTATCCATGGCCGCAGCAGGCCTTGTCCAGTTCCCTGCCAGCGCAACATCGGCACCAGCTGCAGGTCGAAGCTTTCGCGGTCACCGGCGAACAAAGTGAGCAGTGGCTCGAGCACGGTGGCGATTGTGCTCCCGTGACGACGCGCTGCAGCGTCAAGAAAATCCGGTCCCCGCTGTTCGTGGCGGTATCCCAGCGAGAGGCTGTACATCGAGACGTCGCCCTTTTCGGAAAAGCCCACCGCGACTACCGGTCCTGACAGGGTGGCGCTCGCGGTGTCGGCAGGGGGCGACTCGCCTGCCCACGCGCTGTTTGCACCCAGTGAGAATGTGGCCAGCAGGACGGCTGAAAGCAGTCTTGCCGCGTTTCTCATGGTCGTTGCGCCCTGCTCGTAATATCCACGTAACAAGAGATACCGGGCCGCGAGCAGGCTCGCAAACCGGTGCCAGGACGGGTAGGCTGGAGAGCGTGTCGTTTTTTTCAAGGGGGGTAGGGCAACCACGCTCGCGGATTATCTCCGGACAGCGTTCAGCTGTAGCGCCAGGCCTGCTGTTGGGCCCCGCGGTGTTGTCCGCCGCGGTGTTGTCCGCCGCGATCTGGATTGTCGCTGCGGTTCCGGCCTGGGCGGCCACCGTCCAGGGTCCGGCCCGCGCCGAGTTCAAGCTGAGTGATAACCGTCTTCTTCCCGGTGACAGCAGCACGGTTGAACTCACGCTGTCTATCGCCGATGGCTGGCACATCAACGCTGTCGATCCCGGTCTCGAGTTTCTCGTGCCGGCCAGTCTCGATTTCAAGCTCCCCGACGGCGTGTCGGTTTCCGAGCTGACCTGGCCTGCCCCGCAGCGCACCCGGGTCCGCTTTGCCGGGGGCAACGATATCTACACCCACGAGGGCAGCATCACGGTCAGCGGCCAACTGCACTACGATCGCATCGCTCCAGCCGGTGGTCGCGCGGTGGCCATACTCGGCTACCAGGCCTGCAACGAAACACTGTGCCTGCGACCCGAGACCATAAGGGTGCCGCTGGCGATAGAGTTCGTTCCCCTGCAAGCGGCCGAGCGAGCCGGACTGGGCTACTACAGCAACCTTGGCCATCACACCGGGCTCGCGCTCGGCGGACTGTCGCGGGATGGAAGCCGGGCTCTCCTGCTTGGCCTGCTGCTGGTGGGGCTGGCGATCAACCTCGTGCCCTGCGTCGGTCCCCTGCTGGGATCCTCGGCGAGGGCGCTCGACCAGGTCTCGAGCTCGGGCTCGCTGCGGGCGTCGGTGGGCCTGCTGGCATACGCGGCAGGTAGTTCACTGGTACTTGCCTCGCTGGTGGGCGCGGCCGCTTCGCTCGAATCGGGTCCACTGGCCGGCAACCCGGTGGTATACCCGGCAGCGCTGGCGATGCTGGCCGTGGCCTTGTGCTCGTTGGGCCTGGCGGTGCGGTCGCCGCGTTCGGTGCCGGGCTCGGCTGTTGCCTGGCTGTTTCTCGCGGGTATGGCAGCTGGCCTGCTCGGCGCGCCACTGGTTGCCCTGGTGACGGTGGCGATTTCGAAAACAGGCGCTTCTCAACCTTGGGTGCTGGCCGCGGCGGCGGCCGTGGTGGCCTTGCTGCCCTCGCTTGCGCTGGTGACGCTGGCCCGCTCGGGAGCTGACGCGGACACCGTTCCCGCCTGGGCGGAGCACTTGTTCGGCTGCGCGCTGCTGGTGGTGGCCTGCAGGCTGGCGGCACCCGTGCTGCCCGAGCCCCTGTCGACTTCGCTCGTGCCGGCCTTCGTGTTCCTGGCCGCGTTGTACATCGGCCTTGTCGACCGCCCGGGGCCGCTTTCGATCTCTGCGGGCTCGCTGGCTCGCACCGCGGGCGTGGCCCTGCTGCTGGTGGCCACCGCCTCGGTCGCGGCGCCTGCGCCGCAGGCGACCGGCCTGGCCTGGCAGAAATTTTCGGCTGAAGCTTATGACGCCACTCGGCGCAGCGGGCGTCCCCTGGTGATGGAGTTCACCGCC
>DBZX01000078.1:14006-15688 GCA_002311335.1 bacterium UBP10_UBA1149 | reverse complement strand
AAGCTTATGACGCCAACCGGCGCAGTGAGCGCCCCCTGGTGATGCAGTTCACCGCCGACTGGTGCCTGCCCTGCCAGGAAATGAAAGAACAGACTTTCAGTGATGAAGGGGTCGTAAGGGCGTCAGAGGGCATCGACCTGTTGAGCGTGGACATTACCGCCATCAACGATTTCGTGGACAGGGTGATGAAGTCCTTCAAAGTGCAGAGCGCCCCGACAACGATATTTTTTGATTCGTCGGGCAAGGAAGTCACGCGACGGGCGGGTTTTATAGGGGTGGCCGACTTTATCCGGTTGCTCCGGCAGACAGGCGAAGGTACACCTGCGAAGACCGGTATCTGAGCCTCGTCCCGTCCGGGGCCGCCAGGAGGAATCACCATAGAGTTTGCTGAACTTGACCTTCCCGAACAGGTAAGACGCGGTATTGCGTCGGCGGGCTTCACCCACTGCACGCCTATACAGGAGCAGTCCCTTCCGCTTGCCTTGCAAGGACGAGACGTGGCCGGACAGGCCCAGACGGGCACGGGTAAAACCGCCGCTTTTCTCATCGCCATGTTCAGCCTGTTGCTGCGCCGGGAGCCGCGCAGGCCCGACGACGGTGGGTCCGCTCCGCGCTGCCTCATCGTTGCCCCTACGCGCGAGCTCGCCGTGCAGATAAGCGAAGAAGCCATGCTGCTGGGCCGCTACTGCGACATGGAGATAGCCGCTGTTTACGGCGGCGTGGATTACGAGAAGCAGCTCAACCACGTAAAGTCGGGCATAGACGTGCTCGTGGGTACGCCCGGGCGGTTGATCGACTACTACAAGCAGAGAGCCTTCACGCTCGATCACCTCGAGGTCCTCGTCATCGACGAGGCCGATCGCATGTTCGACATGGGGTTTATCGACGATATCCGTTACATGCTGCGCAACATGCCTCCACCCGATCGTCGCGTGTCGTTTCTCTACTCCGCGACCTTATCGCAGAGGGTGGTTGAACTCGGCTACGAGCACCTGAGCGAACCTACGCAGGTGGAGGTATCGCCCGAGCAGGTGACCGCCGACAACATCGAGCAGACCGTTTACCACGTGGGCATGGACGAGAAGTTTTCGTTGTTGCTGGGACTGCTGCGTCGCGAAAAGCCCGATCGCGCGCTGCTGTTTGTAAACACGAGGATAATGGCGACCCAGCTGGCCGAGAGGCTCGCTCTCGAAGGTTTCAGTGCCGGGGCCCTGGCGGGCGACGTGGATCAGCGCAAGCGGCTGAAGTTGCTCAACGGTTTCAAGGATGGCTCGATCAGCCTGCTCGTGGCTACCGATGTGGCATCGCGGGGGCTGCACATTGAAGAGGTCAGCCACGTTTTTAACTACGACCTGCCGCAGGACCCCGAGGACTACGTCCACCGCATAGGCCGAACCGCTCGTGCCGGGGCTTCGGGCAAGGCGATTTCGCTGGCCTGCGAGCGCTACGTGTATTCTTACGAGGCCATCGAGGAGTTTGTCGGCTACAGCCTGCCCTTTGAATTTCCGGCCGAGGAGTTGCTGGCGAAGCCCAAGCGATGGACTCCCAGGCGCGTCAAACGGGGCGGTCCTGGTGGTGCCAGGGGCGGACCGGGCGGCAGCCGCGGTGGTGGCCGCGGCGGAGGCACAGGCAGGTCGCCGGGTGGCGGTGGCCGTCAGCGGCGACGGAGATCGGCGGGGTCC
>DBZX01000078.1:13670-13960 GCA_002311335.1 bacterium UBP10_UBA1149 | reverse complement strand
CGGCGGGGTCCGGCTCCAGCGCACGGACCGACTGACCGGGGGAAGGGTCGTTGGCGGTACTGGCAGCGCTTGTCTGTCTGGCGTGTTACGCCGCGACCTATCGTTTCTACGCGGGCTATCTCTCCTCGCGCATCTTCTCGCTGCGCGCAGATGTTGCGACCCCGGCCCACCAACTACGTGACGACATAGACTACGTACCCGCGCCGCGCGGTGTTCTCTTCGGCCACCATTTTGCTTCTATAACCGGCTTGTCGCCGATGCTCGGCCCGGCCATCGCCGTGATCTGGGGC
>DBZX01000078.1:0-13580 GCA_002311335.1 bacterium UBP10_UBA1149 | reverse complement strand
ATCTGGGGCTGGCTGCCGGCCATGATCTGGGTGGTAGGGGGTTCGCTGTTCATAGGTTGCGTGCATGATATGAGCGCTCTCGTGTTGTCGGTGCGCGCGCGCGGCTTGTCGGTGGGGGCCATTACCGAGGGCGTCATCGGCGCGCGGGCCAAGACGATGTTCCACGTCGTCATCTTTTTCGGCGTGGCACTGGCCATGGGTGTGTTCGTGTCGATTCTCTGCGACCTGTTCATGCCCGGGGCTTACCCCCAGGCCGTGATGCCGTCGGCTGTTATCATGGCGCTGGCCGTGGTCACGGGCGTGGCTTCGTACAAGCGGGGTGTGTCGATGACCCGGCTCGCCACGGCAGCTTTCGTGATCACCTTGCTGGCCGTGTTCCTGGCGGCTACCAACGAGTGGCTGTCGCCGCAGTGGGACAGCCGCGGTGGCTGGGGAGCCCTGCTGCTGGCTTACGCTTTCGGTGCCTCGGTGCTGCCGGTCTGGCTGCTGCTGCAGCCGAGGGATTTTATCAACTCGCTGCTGCTGTATCTCGGCATGGGTCTTATGTACGGCGGTTTTTTTGTCCTCGCGCCCGAGTTTTCTTCGCCCGCGGTGGTGCTCAATCCCGAGGGGGCGCCGCCGATGTTTCCCTTCGTGTTCGTGGTCATCGCCTGTGGGGCGGTGTCCGGCTTTCACGGGCTGGTGGCCTCGGGAACGACCGCCAAGCAGCTCGACCGTGAAACCGACGCGCGGGCTATCGGCTACGGCGGCATGATGGGCGAGTCGTTGCTGGGCCTGATGGCGGTTCTGGCCTGCACGGCCGGCTTCAGCTCCGCGGGTTCCTGGCACGAGCACTACTCGAGCTGGGGGGCGGCCAATACCCTCGGCGGTAAGCTGGGCGTGTTCATAGAGGGCGGTGCACGTTTTGTTTCGACCCTCGGGCTGCCCTCCGAGTTGTCTACCGCATTGATATCGGTAGTGGTGGTGTCGTTTGCTCTCACTACCCTCGACTCGGCTACGCGCCTGCTCAGGTACAACATTGCCGAGATGGCGCAGGGCCTCGGCGTGAAGCGCGAGAACCGTTTTGTAACCTCGGCGCTGGCCGTGCTGGTGATAGGCTTTTTTGCCTTCTACGAGGTCGACGGCAAGCCTATGGGGCTCACTCTCTGGGGCCTGTTCGGTACCACCAACCAGTTGCTCGCCAGCCTGACGCTCATCCTCGTATCGCTGTACCTGTACCAGCGAGGCCGCAACCCGCTGGTCGCCGCCGTGCCCGCCGTCTTCATGACGATTACGACCGTGGTGGCGATGGTGAACAATCTCGGTCGTTTCTACGACGCCGGCCAGCACCTGTTGTTCGCGGTCGGCCTGCTCCTGCTGCTGCTGGCCCTGGGCATCGTGGGCGAGGGGTTGCGCGCGCTCAGGCGGGCAACCACTGCCAGGGCTGCCGGCCCGCCGCTCGACCGCCTCTCGGTATTCTGAGGGGAAGGCGTCCGACAGGGGCTAAGTGAGCGGGGACGCCTCGCCCTCCTGGAGAGGACGATTGTTGTGCGAAAACCATTGGCAGACGCGCCGTAGCCTGATAGGTTACGTCTGGAGATGGCCTTGGACTCTTTTCCCGACGCGGTTCATAGCGTGCCGCTTGCCAGTCAGGAAACTTCCCCGCGCAAAAGTTTTGCCCTTGACGAAGAGGGGCGCCGGCGCCTGGCTGAGGCCACCGCACCGCGAGTAAACGAGGCTATCGAGGCGGGCTCGGCCGGTGATTATGGTCTTGACCTTGCCTTCCGTTCCCGTTCGGAACCGCTGTTCAAGTTTCTTTTTGACAGCTACTGGCGGGTCGATCTGCAGGGGCTCGAAAACCTGCCCGAGCAGGGTGGCGCCATACTCGTGGGCAATCACTCGGGTGCGCTGCCCCTGGACGCGACCATGGTCTGCTACGCGCTGTCCAATGTCTGGAAGCCCGGCCGCGTGGTCCGGCCTCTCTTTGACACCTTTGTAGAGGGCATGGGGCCGGTGGCGGACGCTTACCGAAAGATGGGCGGGGCGCCGGCCCGCTACGCGGTTGCCGACGATCTTCTTGGCCGTGGCGAAATGCCCCTTATATTTCCCGAGGGCGTAAACGGTGTCGCCAAGCTCTTCGACGAGCGTTACAAGCTGCGGCGCTTTGCCACCTCGGCCGCCAGGCTGAGCCTGCGCCACCGTGTGCCCATCATTCCCTTTGCCGTCATCGGGGCGGAGGAAACCTACCCCGTCATCGGTCGCAGCAGGAGGCTGGGCCGCTTGCTCGGCGCGCCCTACATGCCCATTACCCCGCTGTTTCCACTGCTCGGCCTGGGTGGATTGTTACCCCTGCCCACGCGTTGGACCCTGGTGTTCGGCAGGCGGATTTATCTCTACCGTGAGAATCGTTTTCGCGGTGAAGGCAGCACTGATTTTGACGCCATGTCGCAAAGGCTTCGGCGTACAGTGCAGGTGCTCATTCGCCGTAAGCTGGGCCAGCGCAAGTCGATCTTCCTTGGCTGAGCACCTTCGCTGCCCATCGTCGCGAGCAATGACGGCCAGCAGCATGGTTGTCGCGACGCTGCTGTTGCTCAGCGTCGCCGCCTGCCGCCCGTCTTCTCCCGTTGCGCCCACTACCGTTACGTCCATGCCGCGCATACCGATACTGTTGCTGACCGTAGACGCACTGCGGGCCGACCACCTGTCGATATACGGTTATCCGAGAGACACCGCTCCCGCGCTCAGTCGGCTGGCCCAGGACGCGGTTGTTTTTGAGCGAGCGTTTACCCCCTGCCCCCGTACCAGCCCGGCCTTCGCGTCGTTGTTTACCGGAAAATATCCGCACGGCCACGGGCTGAGGCAACTGGGGCAGGAGCTGGCCGGCGAAAATCTCACCCTGGCCGAATTGCTTGCGGGGGCTGGTTACAGCAGTCGCGGATTCGTGAGCAGCACGGTGCTGGTCGGGCAACTCTCGGGTCTTGACCAGGGCTTTGATGTCTGGGATGACTTGCTGCCGGCGCGCGAACGCAACCGTGAGAACTACCAGCGCATCGCGGCCGACACCGTGGCCAGCGTCGCCCGCGAGCTCGACGGCGGGTGGCAACCCGGCTTTCTTTTTCTGCACCTCATCGATCCGCACGGGCCCTACGCCGCGCCCGAGCCACGCAGCTTTGCACCCGGCCCGGCGGCGTCTGCCTCCGGGCTGTTCGAGCCCTCACTGGTGCCCGAATACCAACGGCTCGACCAACGGCCGCGCCTGCGTGATTACATCGACGCCTACGATGCCGAGATAAGTTATGCCGATGCCTGGCTGGGGCGCTTGCTTGAGAGGCTGCGGCAGACTGACCTCTACGACAGGGCGTTGATAGTGGTCACGGCCGATCACGGTGAGGCATTCGGCGAACACGGTTCCTGGTTCAGGCACGGGGCGACACTGCACGAGGAGTCAACCAGGGTGCCGTTGCTGATTAAGCTGCCCGCCGGCCCGCTCGAAGCGGGGCCCGCGCGGGTGACGGCAGCGGTATCATTGGTAGACCTGCTTCCCACCCTGCTCGACTACGCCGGGGTGTCGTTACCACCGGGCTTGCACGGCAGCAGCTTGCGGGGCCTGCTCGAGGGCACCCCGCCAAGCTCCCGCGCCGTGTTTTCTACCCGGACGGGGAGGACCAGCCAGTGGGCAGCCCACACCCGCCAGGGCACACTGCTGGCGTCGGACTGCCCCGGCGGTGACCCCGGGCTGTGTGGGTGGCGTTGGTTCGATGCCGCCGACGCTGACAGCCGCGAGGGCTTGCCGGCCGCCAGCGCTCCAGCGGGCACGGCCGAAAAACTGCGCGGCTTCGTCACCCGCTCGCGCGCGGCCACGCTGTCGTTCGCTGTAGCGAGGCGCTATCGTCCGTCGGACAGGGATTTTGTCGGCAGCTTCATGCAGGAGCACAACCGCGGCGCGGCCGGCCTCGACAGGCAGCAGCGACTCGCACTCGAGGAACTCGGCTACCTGCAACCCCTCGCCGACGATGAAACCCGTGCCGGCCGGAAGCCGTCCGAACAGGTTCACAGGAGGTAATCACTACCGTGGCAGCAACGCTTTATGTAAAGACCGGGTGTCCGTACTGCGCGGCCTTGCGCGATCGCCTGCAGGCCGAGGGAAAGCCGTTCTCGGAGATAAATGTACTCGATCAACCCGAGCGCGTGCCCGAGTTGCTCAAGCTGAGCGGCGGTGAGCGCATAGTGCCGGTGTTCGTAGACGGGGGCCGCGTGGAGGTAGCCCCCGACGGGGGTTGAGGATTCTAGAACGCGGCCGTGCGCCGCGTAATCCAGCTACTACTTGCTCCCCGGCCGTTGTCTTGGGGCTCGGCCCTGGTCCGCCGCCGCAGGCACGAAAATTGCCGGTAATTGTTTGCATAAAAGTCTTGCTAACCGGCCGCTACCCGTTGTAGTGTTCGAGTCAGGCATGGAATTTTTCGATGAGGGGTATAAGGCAATTTCTTCGCCTCGGTGACCGCGTCTGGCAGGATTACCGGGAGGATTGGGGTAACGGCGTGGTCGTAGAGGTCATGACCTCTACGATAATCGGCGGCACCTGCCTGGTGCGGATTCTCTTCGAAGACGGCCACCAGCGCACCTTCAACAACGACCTTAACAGCGAGATGTGTTGCGCCCGCATGGGCATGTGCAGGGAGCACGTTTTCGGTCGCGGCCGCGATCGCAGCGGCAGCCGCAGGCCGGTCACCCGCCAGCTAACGGCCGCAGGGCTCGGCTGAGAGCTCCTTTCGATAGACCGCCGGCGGTCAGTCTTCAGTATCAGCCCGGGGAGTGTTGTCGGCGGCTCCAGCAGGCGCTGCCGTGTCGCTTGATCGGCTGTCGCTGGCCGGTAGCGGCTTGCCCCAGGGGTCGGTGGGAGCGATGCCTATCTTGTCGAGCGTGGCCAGGGTGTCCGTGTTGACCCATTCCGTTCCCATAACGCAGGGCCTGGGCTGACCGTTCTCGTCAACGGCCGACGGGCCGGCGACATTGAAGTCCAATTGCATTCTCTTTGCCACGGTCGAATATCCTGCCACGGATACGACCGAGTTGCCAGCCTGCCGTTAAGTTGATATCGCTGCTCTTTCGGCCCTCCTGCGGCTACAGGCGATGGACTACAAGGACACACTCAACCTCCCGAGCACTTCGTTTCCCATGCGTGCCAAGTTGCCACAGCGGGAGCCCGAGTTGCTCAAGCGTTGGCAGGAGGAGGGGCTCTGGCAGCAGATGCGACAGCTGCGGGAGGGCTCCACGCCCTTCCTGTTTCATGACGGTCCGCCTTACGCCAACGGCAACATCCACGCGGGCCATGTTCTGAACAAGGTGCTCAAGGACATAGTGGTCAAGTACCGGCACCTTGCCGGCTTCCGGGTCTCGTTTCGTCCCGGCTGGGACTGCCACGGATTGCCCATAGAGCTGGAGGTCGAGAAAAAACTCGGCCGCGAGAAGAGAGCGGAGACCAGCCGCGTTGAAGTACGGCAGCTGTGCAGGGATTACGCCCTGGACTGCGTTGACCGCCAACGCGAAGACTTCAAGCGCCTGGGCATACAGGCCGACTGGGACAATCCGTACCTTACACTGGACAAGGCCTACGAGGCTGACGAACTGCGCGAGCTTGCACGCCTGGCTGATTCCGGTGTGCTGTATCACGGCAGGCGTCCGGTCCACTGGTGCTCGTCCTGCCGCACTGCCCTGGCCGAGGCCGAGGTCGAGTATTCGGATCATAGCTCGAGGTCGGTTTACGTCCGCTTTGCGTTTACCGGTGCGACCGGTGACTTGCAGGCGCTGGTCGAAGAGGGGCTGGGCGTTGCCATCTGGACCACCACGCCGTGGACCTTGCCCGCCAACCTCGCCATCTGCGTGAACCCCGGTTTCGGCTATGTCGTCGTAGACGCGCCCGGCGGCCCCCTGCTGGTGGCCGAGGGCATGCTCGAGCAGCTGCGCGAGGTGTTGGGCCTGGGTGCCACGCGCGCCACCATCGCCGGCCGCGAACTGGAGGGCATGACGGCTCGCCATCCCTGGCTGGACCGGGATTCTCTGCTCGTGCTCGGCGACCACGTGACCCTGGAGGCCGGAACCGGCTGCGTGCACACGGCCCCCGGACATGGCCACGACGACTACGTGGTAGGCTGTCGTTATGGGCTGGAGATCTACGCGCCGGTAGACGCTGCCGGTTGTTTTACCTCCGAGCTACCCGAGCTGGAGGGCAAGCACGTGTTCAGCGTCGATGACACGGTAGTCGAGACCCTGCAGGCTGCCGGCGCCCTGCTGGCCGAAGAAACCATACAGCACAGCTATCCGCACTGCTGGCGCTGCCGGCGACCGATAATATTCAGGGCCACCGACCAGTGGTTCGTGTCGATGGACAGCATTCGCGAGCGCGCTCTCGAATGCGTGGACGAGGTGAAGTGGATTCCGTCGTGGGGTCGGGATCGCATACACGGCATGATAGCCGACCGACCCGACTGGTGCCTGTCGCGACAACGGGCCTGGGGCGTACCGCTTCCCGCCCTGCACTGCACTGATTGCGGGCAGGTCACCTGTGACGGCGATGTCGTCAGGCACGTGGCCGATCTCTTCGAGCGCGAGGGCTCTGACGCGTGGTTTACGCGGGACATCGAAGACCTGCTTCCCGCGGGCTTCGCCTGCCCGTCCTGCTCGGGTACGAACTTTGAGCGCGACAACGACATCCTCGACGTGTGGTTTGATTCGGGCTCGAGCTTCTCCTCGGTGATGGAGCGCGACCACGGCGAGGGAACGGTTTCGGACCTGTACCTCGAGGGAAGCGACCAGCACCGAGGCTGGTTTCATTCTTCCTTACTCACCAGCGTGGCCACGCGAGACCGTGCGCCTTACCGCACGGTGTTGACGCACGGCTTCCTGCTCGACGGAAAAGGGCGCAAGCAGTCCAAGTCGCTCGGCAACGTGGTCGAGCCGGCCAAGGTACTGAAGCAGTACGGCGCTGACATCATGCGCTTGTGGGTTTCGTCGGAGGACTACCGCGACGACGTGAGCCTGTCGGATGAAATCCTCAAGCGGGTCGCCGACTCTTACCGCAGGATACGCAACACGGCGCGTAACCTTCTGGGTAACCTGCACGATTTTGACCCCGTGGCCGACGCCGTTGCCTGGGACGACATGGACGATATCGACCGCTGGATGCTGGCGGCGCTGCACGGTTTCGTGGGCCGTTGCCGGCGGGCTTACGAGGCCTGTGAATTTCACGTCGTCTACCGCGAACTCAACAATTTCTGCAGCGTCGAGCTGAGCTCCCAGTACTTCGACATCGTCAAGGACCGGCTCTACTGCGGGGGACGCGATTCGCGCGAGCGGCGCAGCGCGCAGACCGCCATGCGTACTGTGCTCGAAACCCTTACAGTGCTGGTGGCGCCGGTATTGTCGTTTACCGCCGAAGAGATATGGGGGCAGATCCCGGGCAACGATGACGCGGCGAGCGTTTTCATGCAGGATTTTCCCACGCCCGACGAGAGCTGGAACAACGAGCCGCTGCTCACGCGCTGGCAGGCCACCTGGACGGCGCGGGCAGCCGTGACGCGCGCGCTGGAAGAGAAACGCCAGGCCGGCGATATCGGTCACTCGCTCGACGCGAGCGTGGTGCTGGCGGTGCCCTCCGCCGACTTCGAGTTGCTCGAGCAGGTGGGCGAAGAAACCCTGGCCGCGGTGATCATCGTATCTCAACTGGAGTTGACCCGTTCGGATGGAGACGACACGCGGGTGGAAGTGGCCGCGGCGCGCGGTGGCAAGTGCGCCCGCTGCTGGAACTATGACGAATTGGTAGACGAGGGCGACGACACGAAGCTGTTGTGTGGTCGTTGCGGCGACGTGGTCGCCTCGATCGGGTGACTGTTCGCGCCGTCGGCCTGTTGGCCGCCTCTGTCCTGCTTCTCGACCGCCTGACCAAGATGCTTCTGCTCGAGTATCTTCCGCGCGGCGGCTACGTCGAAGTCATCCCCGGTTTCTTCTCGCTTGTCCACGTTCGCAACACCGGTGCTGCCTTCGGCTTGCTGGCCCACGACGGCTGGACCTGGCGCAGCGTTCTGCTGTCGGTCGTGGCCGCGGCGGCCGTACTCGGCATGGGCTGGTTGGTTTCGAAGGTGCCCGTGGAGCGCAGGGCCTACAGGGCCTCGCTGGCGGCCATCATGGGTGGCGCGCTGGGAAACCTCTGGGACAGGATCGTACACGGCGCGGTACTCGATTTTGCAGACTTCTACCTGGGCGCGTGGCACTGGCCGGCCTTCAACGTGGCCGACAGTGCCATCAGCGTGGGCGTGGTGGTGCTGCTGTGGTGTACCTGGCGCGAACCCGCTGCCTGATCTACTGGCGCGTCCGGCCTCCGGCGTCACATCAGGGAGAAGGGCTGTTGACGATCCGGGCTCCGGCTGGAACCATGTGTACTGCGCGCCCGGCGAGGATGTCGTCCTCTTGCCCCCATTGGAGAAAAATATGTACACCAGAAAGTTTGCAGCCTTTTCATTAGCCCTGGTCTTTGTCGCCGCCTGCGCGTCGGGCCCTCTTACCCAGCGAGAAAAAGCTACCGTCACCGGGGCGCTGCTGGGAGCGGGGGCCGGTGCCATCATCGGCAACCAGAGTGGCAACGCCGCCGAGGGTGCGGCCATCGGGGGCGCGCTCGGGCTGCTGACCGGGGCCAGGGCCGGGGATCAGCAGCAGCGACAGGGCCAGGATCTCGACGAGCTTGAGCGCAAGCTGGACGAGCAGGAGCGCGAAATCGAAAACCAGAAACGCCAGATAGAAGAGCTGGAGGGGCGATGACATCAGACCAGGAAAAAGTTCCTCGGCCAACGAGGCTGCGCTTGCTTGCGATTCTTCCCTTGCTCGCCCTCTTGCTGGCTTCCTGCGCGTCGGGGCCGGCCACCCAGCGCGAAAAGTCTACCGCCGCCGGGGCGCTGATCGGCGCCGGCGCCGGCGCTATCATCGGCAACCAGAGCGGTGACGCGGCCGAGGGTGCTGCCATAGGCGCCGCGCTGGGTGCCTTGGCGGGTGCCGCGGCGGGAGACCAACAGCAGCAGGCCCGGCAGCGGGGCCAGCGAATCCAGCGCCGCCTTGCGGTCCAGGAGCGCGAGCTGGAACGCAATCGTCGCTTGCTGGCCAGGCTCAGGGCCCGCGACCTCTCGGCGACGGAGTCTGACCGTGGCGTCGTGGTTACCTTGCCCGACGTGTTATTCGAGTTCGGTAGTTCATCGCTCACCCGCGCGGCCAAGCGCAAGACCAGGGACGTGGCCGACATCGTGAGCACCGAGGCCCCTGGCCGCCGCGTGATGGTCGAGGGGCACACCGATTCGATCGGGGCTGCGCTGTACAACCAGGGTCTCTCTGAACGCCGTGCCCGCGTGGTCGCGGAGTCGCTGTCCACGCATGGAGTTTCGCCGGCGCTGGTCAAGGCGGGCGGCTACGGCGAAAAATACCCGGTGGCGCCAAACGCCCACCCGGACGGCAGCGACAATCCCACGGGACGTGCGCGTAACAGGCGCGTCGAGGTAGTCATCCTCAACTGACAAGCGGGAGCTCCCCGCAAAAAAAAAGGGCCGCCCCGGTGGGGGCGGCCCTGCGTATTCCAAGCCTGTTGGTCCTTGACGACTCAGCCGTCGTAGTACAGGGCCAACTCCCAGGGATGTGGACGCAGCTTCATGTCGGTGACCTGGGCCTGCTTCATGTCGATCCAGGTCTCGAGCAGGCCCTCGTTGAACACGTCGCCCTTGAGCAGGAAGTCGTGGTCCTTGGTCAGGGCCGCCAGCGAGTCTTCGAGCGAAGAGGGCACGCTTGCCACCTTTGCCTTGCGAAGCTCAGCCTTTGACAGCGAGTAGATGTCCTTGTCCAGGGGCTGCCCCGGATCCAGTTTCCGCTCGATGCCGTCCAGTCCCGCCAGCAGCATGGCCGCAAACGCGAGGTAGGGGTTGGCCATCGGGTCTGGAAAGCGAACCTCAATGCGCTTGGCCTTGGGTGAAGGCGAGTAGGTCGGGATTCGCACCGCGGCCGAGCGGTTGCGGCTCGAGTAGGCCAGGTTGATCGGAGCCTCGAAGCCCGGCACCAGCCGGCGGTAGGAGTTCGTGGTCGGGTTGGTGAACGCGCACAAGGCCGGTGCATGTTGCAGTATGCCGGCTATGTAGTGCATGGCGGTCTTCGACATGCCCGCGTACTCGTTACCGGCGAAGGTCGGCTTGTTGCCCTTCCAGATCGACTGGTGGGTGTGCATGCCGGTACCGTTATCTCCAAACACGGGCTTGGGCATGAACGTGGCCGTCTTGCCATTGCGGCGAGCCACGTTCTTGACGACGTACTTGTACCAGAGCAACGCGTCGCCCATTGGTACCAGCGGCAGGCGGTAGAGGTCTATCTCTGCCTGGCCGGCGGTCGCCACTTCGTGGTGATGTTTCTCAACGTGCAGGCCCACTTCTTCCATGGTCTGTACCATCTCGGTGCGCAGGTCGCTCATGCTGTCAACCGGTGAAACCGGGAAGTAGCCTTCCTTGTAGCGTGGCTTGTGGCCCAGGTTCTGGCCGCCGTCCTCGCCGGTGTTCCACTGGCCCTCGATCGAGTCGACTTCGTAGAAGGCCGAGTTCTCGGTCTGGTCGTAGCGCACGCTGTCGAAGACGAAGAACTCGGGCTCGGGGCCGAACACAGCGTCGGAGCCCAGTCCGGTGGACCTCAGAAAGTTGACTGCTTTCGCGCCGATGTAGCGGGGGTCCCTGTCGTAGGGCTCCCTCGTCATCGGGTCTTCAATGTTGCACACCAGCGACAGCGTGGGGCGTTCGAAGAACGGGTCGATGACCGCGCTGTCGGCGTCCGGGATGACCAGCATGTCGGAGTTGTCGATGGTCTTCCAGCCGCGGATAGAAGATCCGTCAAAGCCCAGGCCGTTCTCAAATACGTCTTCTTCGAACTCGCTCAGCGGGGTCGTGAAGTGCTGCCAGGTTCCGGGAAGGTCACAGAACTTGTAGTCGATCATCTCGACGCCGTTCTTCTTTGCATTGGCGATGACCTTGGCGCCGGCCGAGGCCCTTGCAGATGATCTGCTCTTTTTTGTCCGGGATTTCTTTTTCGTTGCCATGTCGGGGTGGTTCTCCTTAAGCGCTTAGTGTTGCGATGCTGGCCTCGTACATTCGGCGGGGCCGTGGGGATCGTTCAAGTCTGTATAGTCCAAAGCGGTAACATTAAAAAACGGGCCGGCACATGACCGACCCGTCCGGGGACCCCTCGCTGATGCTTCCCCGTACGAGACTTATCTAGAGTGCTTCCTCGCCACGCTCGCCGGTTCGTATGCGAATCACTTCGTTTACGTCGGATACGAAGATCTTGCCGTCGCCGATTCTCCCGGTCTTGGCGGTCGAGGCTATGGTTTCAACTACGCTTTCGACCTGGCTGTCGCTGATTATGATCTCGACTTTCACCTTGGGCAGAAAGTCTACGACGTACTCGGCTCCACGGTACAACTCGGTGTGACCGCGCTGACGCCCGAACCCCTTTACCTCGCTCACCGTGATTCCCTGGACGCCTACGCCACCCAGGGCTTCTTTCACTTCGTCCAGTTTGAACGGTTTAATAATTGCTTCGATTCTTTTCATTTCTCATGGCCTCCAGTCAGCAGGGGCGCTCTCCGTTCCAAGCGGCGTATATTAGTCAAAATAGACCCGGTGTGTAAAGGGAGTGGACAGTATTTTTTGCCGTTCAGGGCAAGTACACCGCCACGGCTCGCTTCTCAGCACCGCACCCCCTGTTTGCAAGGCGGGTGCCAGACCTCTCCAGCCGGGGATCCACGTCAGCCGTGGGTTCTTTTCAGCAGGAGGGGCTGGGTCGCGGCCATCGGCTGCACGAAAAACCGGCACTGCACGAGTCTTGGGCAGATTCAGGAGGCTAAGCCGGCTTCTTTGAGCGTTTGCCAGGCCGCGTTTATGTCTTTCATTCGGCGTTCGGCCAGGTCGCGGAACTCCGGGCCCAGCTGGCGGACCCTGTCGGGGTGATTTTCGAGCGAAAGGTTGCGCCAGGCCGTCTTGATCTGCTCGGCCGAGGCGTTTCGATCCTGCCCCAGCGTGGCCAGGGCCCGGTCTACCTGTGATTCGTGGTCGGCCCGCGCCCGCCCGGCCCCGCCGGCATAGGCCCCGGCTCCAGCGAAGGCGCCCAGGCCCAGGAGCTTGACCACCTGTTCGAGAAAGCGTTGTTCGGGCTCGCTGACCTCGCCGTCGGCCCTTGCCACGTCGCGCAGCAGTTCGAGCAGCATCAGCCCTTCGCGCATCCCGAAGCGGCTGGAGAACTCGTTGCATAGAGATTCAACAGACTCCGGGGAACTGGCCGCATCCTTGATGAGGTCTCGGATCCACAGCAGCCGCTCGTCTCGGTAGCCGAGCCGATGGTGGAAGAACTCGCGTATTACGCTGACTTCACGGCGGTCGAGATTGCCGTCCACCTGCGCCATGCGGGTCATGAGGGCCACGAGCAGCTCAACGAAGCGGTTGTGGGCCTCGGTCTGGCTCTTCGTGTAGAACTCGACCGCGCGGTGGCGCAGCCACCAGCTTATGGCAGCCCCGGCTACTCCGACTACCACCACGAAGACCAGCAGCAGGCGCAGCACGCCTATGAGTAGCGGGGATCCTCCCACCACCAGCAGCAGCAGGGCGATCCAAAGACACCCGAGGTTTCCCCTGTAGCTCATAGTCTAAGCCGCTTTTTCCCGCCGGAAACAAAGTGGTCGGGGTGAGAGGATTTGAACCTCCGGCTCCTGCGACCCGAACGCAGTACTCTACCAGACTGAGCTACACCCCGAACTAGAAACCGGGAAACGAGGGTGGAATACCACGCCCACCGCCAAAAGCGAAGCCCATATAGGCCGGGGTCAGCCGGCCGAGGTCAGCGGGCAGTGGGTGTCGTCAGGCGGCGTGCATGGCGGCGATGGTCTCGCTGTAATCGGCGGCGCCGAATATCCCGGATCCCGACACGACCACGTCAACGCCGGCTTCTACGACCCTCGAGATGTTGTCGGCTTTTACGCCACCGTCGACTTCGAGCAGGCATTCACTACCCGTTTTCTCCTTGAGATCGCGCAGGGTCCGCAGCTTGGGCAGGGAGTTTTCCATGAAACTCTGACCACCGAAACCGGGCACCACGCTCATTATGAGTATCATCGCGGCCCTCTCGATCCAGGGCGAGACGGCCTCTACCGGTGTTGCAGGGTTGATGGCCAGCGACGCACGGCAGCCGTGGCTTTCTATGGCCGACAGGGCGGCCTCGACGTCGTCGACAACTTCGCAGTGCACGGTGATCCAGTCGGCTCCCGCCCGGACGAAGGCCTCGACGAAATCAAGGGGTTTTTCGACCATGAGATGGACGTCCAGCGGCAGCTCGGTGGCCTTGTCCAGAGCCCCCACCAGGTCGGGGCCCAGGGTGAGGTTGGGTACGAAGTGGCCGTCCATCACGTCGAGGTGCAGCAGGGAAGCCCCGGCGGTTTCGAGTAGTTCGACCTCGCGGTGCAGGTTGCCGAAGTCGCACCCCAGCATTGAAGGCGCAATTGTCGGCTCAGGGCTGTTGAAGATCTCCAGGAGATCCCGGCG
>DBZX01000092.1:4789-7969 GCA_002311335.1 bacterium UBP10_UBA1149 | reverse complement strand
GTATCTTCCATCTGTGCAGCTAAAGTTGCTTTTCCAGCAATATCACCAATAGCAGCACCTGCTTGTAAGTCTCGGTCTAACTCCTCCTTCGTTACTGCAGCTTTAGCTACCATTGCATCGGCAACTGTTTTAATCTTGCCTGCTGCAACAGCTTGCTCACCCTTAGCAGTCATCATCTCAAGCTCACCGATAACGTCAGCAAGCTGAGACATAAGCTCAGGACTAGATAGTGCTCCAGCTTCTAGATTACGGACAAACCCTTGGAATATAGGGTAGTCCCCACCACGAAGTTCTGTCTCTGTCATCCAAGGGTCTTCTGGCGGGAACAATTCACCACCAGCAGCAGCAGCAGCAGCGCGGGGCTCGAGCAGCGGCCCGGAAAGCAGAAGCAACAAGCCCGCCGCTGCGCCTGCTATTCGCCCGCATAGAGCGACCCTGCCTGATCCCGAGTACACCTTGCCCCCCCCTGCCCGGCTTGAGGGTTAGCAACGTGAAGGCTGGTCTTCAAACGCGCTGTACAATTCTGTGCGTAAGTAGGGGGAGCGGTTTCAGTCGGACTGGTCCGGAATCCGCTCGGCCCAGCCAACAACGGCTTCGAGCTGCGCGCCCAACTGCAGAAGCAGCTCGTCCTGCCAGGGGGCAGCCACCAGCTGAATTCCAACCGGCAGGCCTTCGGCCGACAAATGCACGGGCAGGGATATAGCCGGCTGGCCGGTGACATTGAACACCGGGGTGAAAGGGATCAGTTGCGCGGCCATATTGAGCGGGTACATGGGATCGTCGCCAGCCCCTTCCCATAACACGCCGATAGGAGGTGGCAGGCAGGCGGCGGTGGGCGTGAGGAGTACATCAAAGTTCTGCCAGGACGTTACGACCCGGCGCGAGTACATCTGCAACGCAGCCACGCTGGCCGCGTAATCGGCACTGCTCGTCTGCATGGCCGACTCGCGCATGGCCACGTTCAAGGGCTCCACCTTGCTCCAGTCCTGCACGTCCCAGAAAAGAGGCCCGGTGTTCCAAACGACCTTGAACAGATCTAGAAATTCAGGTCCCATTTGCCAATCCGGTGCCGCTTCAAAAACTTCATGGCCGGCTTCCTCGAGCAAACGTGCAGTAAGCTCGACCGCCTTGATACTTTCCTGGTCCACCGGATCCCCCATGGGGGAGGCTGTTGTAAAAGCGATGCGCTGCGATCCGCCGCTACTCGACCTGCTGGCGTCGAGGAAGGTCGTGGCCGGCCGTGGTGCGGTGAACCAGGCCAGGGGGTCGTACGGCGCAATAGCGTCGAGGACCGCTGCCGTATCGGTCACCGTCCGCGACACGCAACCTTCGACGGCAAAGCCAAGCATGACGTCGCTCACTACCGGGGGTCCAGAGCAGGTTCTCCCCCTGCTCGGTTTGAGCCCTACAAGCCCCGACCAGCCGGCCGGCAGCCGAATAGATCCCCCACCGTCGTTGGCGTGCGCGATCGGGGCCATGCCCGAGGCCACGGCGGCGGCGGCCCCACCGCTTGAACCGCCGGGACTCCGAGTCTTGTCCCAGGGATTACGCGTCGCGCCCCAGGCCTGGTTTTCGGTGACCGGCAGGGTTCCGAACTCGGGCGTGTTGCTGCGACCCATGAGCAGGAACCCAGCGTCCCTGAACTGGCTCACAACGGTCGCGTCCCCCGGAGCCACGCGATCCTTAGCGCCCATTGAGCCAAAAGTGGTAGGCCAGCCTTCAACGTCGGTCAGATCCTTGACCGGCATCGGAACACCGTGAAAAGGCGGAAGGTCATCACCGCTCATAACTTTTTCTTCGGCCAGCCGCGCCTCTTCGAGCAACTGTTCATCCCGGCGCCATATTATGGCGTTGAGTTCCGGGTTGACCCTGTCGACCTGGTCGAGGCAGGCCTGCACGACTTCAACCGGGCTGATCTCTCGCTTCTTGATTCGTTCGGCAAGCTGAAGACCCGACGCAAAAAGTATAGAATGATTATCCATGTTTATCCTCGCCGTAAATTAACCCGCCCCGACGCGGTGTCAAACCTGAAAGAACAGGACCTCGAGTATGAAACACACACTTAACTTCGCCATCGTCGTTGTCTCCCTGCTGTCGTTTTCCTGGCTGCTCAATGCTGGCAGCATCGACTATCCCCTGGTCTACGACGACAAGGCCCTTGTTACCGAACGCGATTCGTCGCTGGATCATTCCATTGCCGAGTTCTTCTCAACCCGCCACGAGGGCCTGGGCCGTCACTTGACGGTGCTGAGTATTGACCTGGATCGATCTGCATCGGGTTCGACCTCGCGTTTTCACGTCACCAACGCCCTGCTGATGGGCCTGTGCGGCGTAGCCCTGTACGGACTCGGCCTGGCACTGGGGCTTGCACCGGCCGCAGCGTGGACGGGTGCGGCGGTATTTGTCGCCCACCCTCTGCATACCGCTGCCGTCGTGCCCGTGTCGGGACGCAGCGAACTGCTGGCGGCCTTGTTCGTCCTCAGCGCGACTGTGCTTTACATCGGCAGTCTGCGTCCCTTGGGCTACCGACGCCTCGCGCTGCTTTGCCTGTTGTTTTTCGCAGGCCTCGCGTCCAAGGAAAATGCACTGGTGCTGCTACCCTTACTGCTTTGCTACGAAGGCCTGCAACGCCTCGGCCGCCGTAGCGACGCTGCCGTTGCCCCGGTGGCCTTCGATTTTCGCGCGCAAGGCGCACTGCTTTTAACCGCTGCGACCTGGCTCGCCCTGGTCTATCACAATTTTGCTACGCTGGGGCCGGTCGAAGCCATAGACAATCCACTGGTAGCTCTGCCGTTACTCGAACGCGTAGCCCAGGCGGCCTCGCTGTTGTGGCAATACGCTTGTCGCATGGCCTGGCCCTGGCCACAGGAGATCATTCCCACGGTAGCCAGCTTTGCCCACTCGCACACGATCGTGGCCCTGCTTGGCTGGACGACCCTGCTGCTTGGCTGCCCCCTGGCCGTGAGGTTCTTGCGCCTCAGGGTGGCCAGCGGACTGCTTCTCCTCTGGTTCCTACTGGCTTTTTCTTTAACTGCCAACGTCTTCTTCCCTCTTGGCACCGCCTACTCTGAGCGCCTGGCTTTCCTTCCCAGCGCCGGGCCGTCCTTGTTGTTCGGAGCACTGTTGTTTCCCTTGTCTCGGGGAAAGCTGCGCAACGCCATGGGAATCTCTATTGCCCTG
>DBZX01000092.1:3768-4636 GCA_002311335.1 bacterium UBP10_UBA1149 | reverse complement strand
CAGGAGGCCCTGGCCCCGATGCGCCGGGCGGTGCACCTGGCGCCTGGCTTCAGCGAGGGGACGCTCTACCTGGCCGAAACCCTGGTTCGACTTGAGCAGGTCGACGAAGCGATTCTCGCCTGGCAAAAATACCTGGCACTGCGCCCGGACGACGACGGGGCAAGATCTCGCTTGATGGCCACACTGGTGTTAGACGAAGACTGGTCGGCAGCCGCGGCGCAGGCCCGCGAGCTGGTCGCTCGTGGTAAGCCCGAGTTCTCAGAGTTGGCCGTCCAACTGGAACTCGAAGCCGAGGCTCTCAGTCCTTGAACGCCAGTTCGCTCACCGGTAGACGGTAACGCCGCATCAGCATGTAAACGGCCAACGCACCGAGGCGCCGGGTTTTTTGTATGCGCCGCCTGTCGGCAAGAACAGCAGGCAAACCCACCATGGCGGCCAACCACGCGCGACACAGAATACCCGCGAGCTGGAAGCGACCGTAGTCGCGCCCCATGCCCCCGCTCATGCCCCGTCCGGTAGCGTACGCGTATCCCTGGGCGGCGAATCGCGCGGCTGTATAGAACGGGCTCATCGCCAGTATGCGTCGGGGAAAAAGCTTGGCGGCGTTCCAGATGCGATTTCGCTCAACGAGGTAGGCCTTGGAGGCCGAGTGGTAACCGGTCGTCATCGATTTCTTGTGGTAAGCGACGGCGCCGGGAACGTACCTGCAACACCAGCCGCGCAACTGGCCCCGCATCGCGAGATCGAGATCCTCGAGATAAGCGAAATAACGATCGTCAAAGAACCCCACGTCGTCGATCATTGCTCGACGGTAGACCGCGGCGCAGCCGTTCGGTCCCAGTACCTCGACAGCTTCATCGTACTGGCC
>DBZX01000092.1:3327-3725 GCA_002311335.1 bacterium UBP10_UBA1149 | reverse complement strand
ATGTCTTTCTCGAGCCAACCGCGAGACCGACAGATCCCGTCGGGATAGACAAGCAAGCCGGTAGAATCAAAAACGTTACGGCGGTCGTACATCATCACTCGCGAGGCAAACATCCCCATTTCAGG
The DNA here is from genome assembly GCA_002311335.1 of bacterium UBP10_UBA1149. GTDB lineage: Bacteria > Desulfobacterota > Binatia > UBA1149 > UBA1149 > UBA1149. The sequence continues at coordinate 3,600 of DBZX01000092.1, read as the reverse complement.
CTCGAGCTCGGCCGCTGCCGACATTTCTTCGAGAAACCGGGGGTGGAGATCGGCATCGTTGTTGAGCAGCAGGATCAGATCACCACTCGCGGCAGCGAAGGCGATGTTGTTGCCCCGGCAGAAACCGGTGTTCTCGTCCTGCGGCAGTGTCAGAACCTCGGGGAATTCACTAGCCAACATGTCGACACTGCCGTCACTCGAGCCATTGTCCACGACCAGAACCTCGAAATCGGTCATGGTTTGCTCCCTGACCGAGCGCAGGCAGGACCGCAG
>DBZX01000092.1:2233-3140 GCA_002311335.1 bacterium UBP10_UBA1149 | reverse complement strand
CCCAGGAGGATATCGAAATGGATGAAACTAAGAATCAGAACCGGCAGGGTTGCCTCGTGCGCACGCTCAGGCAGCGCCTCGTAATGACCCAGGAAGAATTTGCCCACTGCCTCGGAATAACCGTCAGCACGGTCAACCGTTGGGAAAACGGGCACTCGAGCCCCAGCAAGCTCGCTCGGGCCAGCATCGTTGCGCTCGGTGAAAAGAACAAGCTGCACGTCGATGCGTTTACGCTTGACGTAACCGAAGCCGAGCCGCAGCCGCAATACGTGGCTACGAATTCGGTCTACGGAGCCTGAAACGACCGGCCCCGGGGTCCGACGGGCCTCGGGATGACAGCAACCGGCAGTGTAACAACCGGGCGGTGTGCCATCAGGTACACCGCCCTTCGTTGTTCAAGCCGATTTTCCTTTGCGAGCTTTCCTGCGCTCGACATGACCGGCTTCGTGCCACGCCGACCCGGAACGGGGGGCGTTCAGGAGAACTGGGTGCCGCGTCCGAGCAGGGTTTCGAGGCGATTGATGCGCTCGGCCAGAGCCGGCTCGCCGCTCATCGAATCCTTCACAGATCGGACCGCTCGCAGGATAGAAGAATGGTTTCTGCCACCCATGGCTTCGCCGATCTCGGGCAGAGAAGCAGAGGTGAGCTTGCGGCAGAGATAAGCGGCAACGTGACGAGGCCAGGCTACACGGCGGGCCCGGCTGCGAGATAGGATTTCTTCTCGCGTAATACCGAAGTGGGTCGCGACCGTCTTGACGATGGTCTCAATGTCTACGTCACAGCCCACGCCCACGTAGGGAACCACCAGCGATTCGACGACCTGGGTCGTGAGCCTGCCGCCGGACTGGCTTCTAGCAGCCCGCAGTCGCGAAACGAGCCCTTCGATCTCTCTCACGCTACCCGTCAT
>DBZX01000092.1:1790-2143 GCA_002311335.1 bacterium UBP10_UBA1149 | reverse complement strand
TCGCCCTCCATCTCGAGGTCGGCCTCCTTGAGCTTGGCCCGGAGAATGCGACAGCGCAGTTCTGCGTCCAGCGGCCCGAGGTCGGCGAGCAGGCCACCCTGGAAGCGGCTGCGCAATCCGGTCTCCAGTTTTTCGAGTTCCAGCGGCCCGCGGTCCGATGCGAGCGCTATCGGTTTGCCAGCGCCGTGCAGGAGGTTGAAGGCGTGGTAGAACTCCTGCTGCGTACGCTTCTTGCCCGCTATAAACTGTACGTCATCGATAAGTAGTGCGTCGGCAAAACGAAACTCGCGACGAAAAGCATCCATGCGGTCATTGCGAAGAGCGTCGACCATTTTTCTTGTGAAGTCTTCGCC
>DBZX01000092.1:1234-1690 GCA_002311335.1 bacterium UBP10_UBA1149 | reverse complement strand
CAGGTGCGTCTTGCCCAGGCCGACCCCACCATAGAGGAACAACGGATTACCCGCGCCCGCTTCGCCGGAAGCCAGCGCTCGAGCAGCGTCGCAGGCCATGCGGTTGGATTCTCCAACTATGAAATTGCCGAAGCTCTTGAGAGGCGAGCTCGTGATCTTACGGCCCGCCTCTTGTCCGCCCGCGGGGGGCGACCAGCGTCGGTTCGCAGGCCGCGTCCCCACGGACGAACCCACCACCACCTCCACACGGCAGCTGTGGTCTGCAGCCTCGGATACCGCTCGTTCCAAAGCAGGCAGGTACACCTGCCTGATTCGGTCACGATACAGCCCGAAAGGGGCCTCCACGGTCATCAGTCCGTCTTCGAACGACCGCGGGGTCAGCTCCAGGATCCACGTTTGAAAATCTTTCTGCGAGAGCTCCTGCTCGATACGAGAACAGGCATGATTCCAGAGGCG
>DBZX01000092.1:666-1177 GCA_002311335.1 bacterium UBP10_UBA1149 | reverse complement strand
TCGGCTGCTCGTCTCGGAACTTTCATCAACAGCCATCCCGGCTGGTGTCGATCGCCGGCCAAGGGCGGCCGACGAGCGCCACGACAACGAAAGTCGTGGCTGGTTCCCTTTCAGTGGGCCAAGTCATTTAGGTGATGTCATCCGGGAAAAACGAAGCGGGCAGTAACACGCGACGAGCATCGTTTATGCCGCAGCCACGAAGTTTGCAACACGTTGGAAGCGAAGCAGCGAAATCATTGCGCTTTATGAATACCCGAACGGGCGGAGTTTTAACGCAACCCGATGGTGTCGCCTTTCCCGGTGTAATTGTTGATGTTTTTCGTGACTCAATTTCACTCACCGCTGGGAAGCGCTACGTCGTGTTGCATGCCGAGTCATCCCCGCCTAGCATCGCGCCGAACTCGAAACACAGTTTAATAAAATTAACGTAATGGAAACACTATTCGCTCACAGCTACATCTTGATATTCGGCAAGCTGGCAGTCGGTGGTGCAATCGCCCTGGCGGTTCCC
>DBZX01000092.1:433-573 GCA_002311335.1 bacterium UBP10_UBA1149 | reverse complement strand
CTCGAACGCGGCTACTACAAATCCACAGCCGCAATTTTTACTGGCTGCGTCATGTGCATGGCCGGCGGGCAGCTGTACCTGCTTCTCAATTACCCCGGTCATAGCATTCCATCGCCGCTCGAAGTGTCTGCCTGGTGCTT
>DBZX01000092.1:0-287 GCA_002311335.1 bacterium UBP10_UBA1149 | reverse complement strand
TCTATTTCATCACTCTTTTCACTGACCTGGCACTTATTCGCGCAAGGGTTTTCCCATTGCTGCTTCTGTCCAGCCTGCTGGCTGTATCTTCGAGTGCCTGGGTCTTCGCCTCGCAGAACGGTGGCCCGCTGACGGGCCTGGTTTTCTCCGCTGCCTTGTTTTCGGGCAGCCTCATCGTGGGCGCGACCCTGAGCGGCATGCTGCTGGGACACTGGTACTTGATTGACACGGGAATGGACCTGGCACCCTTCAAGCAGATTCTGAAATGGTGCAAAGGTTGCCTGCTG
>DBZX01000008.1:11841-32163 GCA_002311335.1 bacterium UBP10_UBA1149 | reverse complement strand
GAAGTCCTGGTTGGTGCACTCGGTACCGGTGTCGCCGCAGGTAACGAGGATGGCCAGGTCGTTGGCCTGGCACGCGCCCGCTCCGTCGCAGCTGTCCTGGGCCGAGCACTCGGTAGCCCCGTCTCCGCAGTTGGTATCTGCCGCTACAAAGCCGTTGTCGCTGCAAGAACCATTGCCGTCGCAGAAGTCCTGGTTGGTGCAGTCGGTACCCGCGTCACCGCAGGTAACGACGATGGCCAGGTCGTTGGCCTGGCACGCGCCCGCTCCGTTGCAGCTGTCCTGGGCCGAGCACTCGGTGGCCGCGGCGCCGCAGTTTGTATCTACGGCGACGAAGCCGTTATCGGTGCATGAGCCCACGCCGTCGCAGGTGTCCTGCACTACGCACTCGGTGCCGCTGTCGCCGCAAGGCGAGCCAGCTGCTGCCGACGGGTCGCTGCACAGGCCCGTGTTGGGGTCGCAGGTACCGACCGTGTGGCACTGGTCGCTGGCCGTACAGGTAACCCCGGAGCAGAGGTTGGTGCCACTGCACGTGCCCGCGGTGCACACGTCGTTGGAGGTTGTCGGGTCGCCGTCGTCACAACCGCCACCCTCGTTTGAAGCTACACCCTCGCAGGCGTTGCTCGTCTCGTTGCAGCTGCCGGTATTGCACTGGTCACCCGAGCTCGAGCAGTCGGTGGCCGCGCCACCGCCGCAGGCACCCGCCGTACAGGTCTCACCCTCGTTACAGAAAGCCCCGTCGTCGCAGGCCGTACCATTGGTAACAGGCGCGGCCTCGCAGGCGTCGGTCGTTTCGTTGCAGCTGCCGGTGTTGCACTGGTCAGCCGAGCCCGAGCAGTCGGTGGCCGCGCCACCTCCGCACACTCCGCTGCTGCAGGTCTCACCCGCGTTGCAGAACTGGCCGTCGTTGCAGCTTGTTCCATCGGCCGCGTTCGGATTACTGCAAACACCCGTTCCCGGGTTGCAGGTACCGGTCGTGTGGCACTGGTCGCTGGCCGTGCACACTACGGGGTTCGAGCCGGCGCACGTTCCCGCCTGGCATGTGTCGGTCGTGCTGCACAGGTCACCGTCGTCGCACCCCGTGCCGTTGGCCACGGCCGGGTCGGAGCAGAGGCCCGTGCCCGGATCGCAAGTACCCACGGCGTGGCACTGGTCACTGGCGCTGCAGGTCACTCCCGCGCAGAGGTCGGCCGTTCCCGCGCACACGCCACCGGTGCAGACATCGCCACCGGTGGCGGGATCACCGTCATCGCACAGCGTGCCGTCAGGCGAACCCGCATTGCCACAGAAATTCTCCCGCCCGGCACACAGGTCCAGAGAACCCGCGCTTCCGCCGCCGCCGTTTACGCAGAGGTTGTCCCAGGTATTTGTGCAGCAGAACGAGTCCAGTGCGCAGATAGTGGCCTCGCAGACCGGATCATTACATCCCGCGCCGTGGCCGGTAGAAAAACAGTTCGAGACTTCACAGGTATCGACCGTACAGGACTCGCCGTCATCGCAGGCAGGAGTACTCGATACGCAGGCACCAGCCTGGCAGGTCTCACCCGTGGTGCAGGCGATACCGTCATCGCAGGCAGAGCCGTCGGCTGCTGCCGGATGGTCGCAAGTTCCCGCGCCGTCGCAGGTGTCGGTGGTGCAAGCGTCGCCGTCGTCGGTGCAGGTGGAGCCGGCGGTCTCGAAAGTACAACTGGATGAACAGCAGTCGCCGCCGAGTATGTTGCCGTCGTCGCAGTCTTCGCCCACGTCAAGAACACCGTCGCCGCATCCGGTCGCCAGTGCCCATCCCATGTCCTGCAGCAGGGGCACGGCCAGGCCGGGATCAAGATCGGGGCCGGTGTGAGAGGGTTCCATCAGTTCGTTCGGTGTCAGCGACGTACTGAAGTGAGACACCGAAGAACCCTGTTGTGCCGGGTTGGGCGCGTACATTTCGACGTGCCCGCTGGCGTGGGCGCCGGAGCTCAGTACGCCGCTGGCAGCTACTACCAGGGCACCGGTCCAGTGCAGGTTGCCGGTGTTGGTGCTGGCCGACACGCGCTGGGCGTTGGACATGGCAGGGTAGAGAAGTCCGGTCGAGTGATCTTCGAGGTTGCTGCTGTATCCGTCAGGTAGCGAATTGAACAGGGCCCCGGTTGAAAGCGATACGAAACTGGCAAAACCCAGCCCGTGTCCGATCTCGTGCAGGGCCACGCTGAGCAGGCTGATGGTGTTGGCGGGCTCGACGGCGTCAAGGCCCATGTACCACGACAGCGACTCCAGGCAGCCCGGGGTTCCCATCGACCCGTTGAACTGCATGCCGATGTCGTTGGTGGCAGCGTCGAGGTCGGCGCCGGCAAGCGAGTTGGCCAGCGCCTGGGGATACCAGGTCGAGGCGAGCGGGGCGTTAGCGAAATCCCGGTGGGCGGTTTGGGGCCCGGCTGAACCCAGCACGCCTGACGTAGCCGAGCAGCTGAGTGCGGCAAAGCTGGAACCCACTTTTATTTCGACCGGGCTGCCGAGTATGCCTCCCCATATCGAGGCCGCCTCTTCAAAGACGATGAGCGCCTGGCCACCCTTGGTGGTGCCCGTGTTGCCGCCTACCGGGGTCGCCGCGGTGGGGTCGTTGAGACCCGTTCCGGCCGCGTCCAGGTTGATGATGGTTACGGTCGCGGCACTGGCTACGGAAAAGGTTGCCAGCAGGAAGAAAGGAAGAATTAAAGCACAGGCTGTGCGGAGCCTTCGGGTGAACATCGGTAACCCCCTTGTCAGTTCAAAAATTCATCAATCGATCACAGCAGCTATGGTGTTTCGGCGATCGGCTACCGGGACTCGGCAGGCTGTTGGCAATCGGTGACGAGTTTGCCGTCTGGCCCCACTTCGGCTCGGAAATCCGCCCGGAAACGATCATCAAGGCGGATCATGGTGCCACCACCTGCTACCGGGCTTGGCTCCTCGACCAGCTCGGGGCCGGTCGATTTTAAACTGGTGCCCACGTCAGTTTCAGATCCCGGCGGGGGCTCGTCGAGCAATTCGCCGGTGCGCGGGTCAATGTGGACCCGCAGGCCGGAGCCCCCGGTAACAGCCGCGGCAGCAGGTGCTGCATCGTTGGCCGCCGCTACCGCTGTCCCGGCCTGGTACGGGAGCGCCAGTAGCGTCAAGGCGGCAGCGATCGCGACTATAATATCTGTGACGAAGAAGAGAGGGTGTCTACCCACGCGTGGTTCCATGATGCCTGCTCCATAGCGGTCCCATTAGGGGCAGGTAACGCCATTAGGGGGGGCTTTGTCAAGCCCCATAGAGGCTTGCCATTGCCCGGCAGGCTTCCGCCATGGCACTGCCGGGACGGTTCAGCGGGGGTATTGGACATACTTGTATATTTGCAAGTATGTGGGTTCCTTTTTCACCACGGGCGCATACGCCACCCGAGTGTCGGGGTTACCCTAGCGGGTGCGGCCGGGTTCCGTCGGGGACAGCAGCCACCAGCCCCACAGGGAAGCGAATGCCAGGTCCCCGCAGGCCACCAGGACCAGCCCTCCCGGACCCCGGTCCGCCAGCCAGAGCAGCAGGGCGATTACGAACACCATGGTCTTGGCTATTGCGGCTAACCCGACCAGCGGTCGGTCTATTTCCGGCTGCGTGGCCAGCCAGGCGTAAGCCAGGCCGAACAGGGCGATCATTGTCGCCAGCAAGGCGGAGTAGACCAGGGGCGGCGACGGGGGCATTCCCACCAGCCTCCCCAGCGCAGACGAGGGAAGCAACACCATGTAAGCCGCCAGCAGGTTGAACGGGGCACTGGCCCACAGCGTGTATCTTACGGCCTGGATCATGTTCGGGAAGGTTCTCTCATGGGTGGTTTGTAGATCCGAACTTTGCAACCGCAGCTTACGGGCTCTGGAGGTCTGAACTAGAAAAAACTACCAGGCGGCTACTTAATACCCATATGGGGGGTTGACGGCGTTGTCTTCAAGAATGTCTAATGGGGACGCTGACTGAAAACCAGAGGGGTCAACGGCTTCAGGAGACTGGAAGCCAGGGGGCTTCCGTGGGGATCAAAAACTTTACCCGCAAGCAGTTCATACACCGCGTAATGTTACTGGGGGGCGCCCTGGCCGCCATAGCCTCCAGCCCGCTGAAGAGCTTCGGTCGCAAGGGCCGCCGCAAGCCGCCTGCTTACGGTGACCCGGCGCCGGGTACGCCGCAGGCTTTTCGAGACCTCATAGAGCAACACAAGTTCACCCACGAACTTGGGACCGACAGCGGCACCGGTATATCGCCGGACACCGGGGTTCCGCCGCTGGTGTCGTCGGACCAGTCGTTCTCGGTCTTCACCAAGCCCGGGCACGTGATGCACGCCAAGAGCAGCTCGCCGCTCAGCCCGCTTCCGGGAGTGGACAACGCCAAGGACTTCGACGACCGCGATGTTTACCACGGCATCGCGCCCGAGTACGACGTGGGCGGCGATCACAAGAACGCCCGGGGGGAGAGCCTGTTTCCGGCGGGCAGCTGGCCGGAGGAAAAGCACGTAGAGATGCGGGTAGTGGATCACGTTACCGAGATCATCAAGGGAGTGGCGACACCCTGCTTTGCGTACCAGGTGGGAATTCATCCCTCTTTTCCGGGTCCCACTTACCTGGTAGAGGCCGGCGAGGCCCTGGTAGTTCGCACTATCAACGATCTGCACGACGTGGAGATTTCAACCCACCAGCACGGCGGTTGCCTGCCCTCTCACGCAGACGGCTATCCTGATTTCTGGTGCCTGCCAGGAAAGATCCGTGACTACTTCTATCCCAACGTCGTTCACCGGGAACTGTTGTCCGACGGCAGCGAGGGTGACCAGTTTGACGAAAGCTACTGGCAGTCAACGATGTGGTACCACGACCATTCCATGGACATCACCGGCTTTACGGTGGCGCAGGGACTGGCGGGCTATTACCTGATGGTGGATCCGCTGGAGAGGGGCTTGATGGAGAGCGGTGTGCTGCCGAACATCTTCGAGAACGAGTACGGCATTCACGATATCCCGCTGGTGATACAGGATACCCGTTTGAACGAGGACGGTTCGATTCATTACGACTTCCTCGACCACGCAGGCAGGCTGGGTGATATTTTTATGGTCAACGGCAAGGCTTCACCCAGGCTCACCGTTCAGCCCCGTAAGTACCGCTTCCGTATGCTCAATGGATCAAACGCCCGCGTTTACATGCTCAGGCTTTCAGACCACAGCGAGTTTCTGCAGATAGGCAAGGACTCGTACATGCTGCCCAGCGCTTTTGGCCTCGATGAAGTCATGATGATGTCCGGGGAGCGAGTGGACTTGATCGTTGATTTCTCGAAGTACACCGAGGGGGAAGAAATCTACCTCGAGAACTGGATGGAGCAGACCGACGGGCGCGGACCAGACGGCGTGGGCAGAAAGGCCCAGCAACGGTTGATCAAGTTCGTGGTCAAGGGAACGGCCCAGGGAAACATCAGCGTTGAAGACGGCACCGAGTTGCGTCCCCACGTAGGGGTATTGACCAGCGGCGTTCCGATCGCGGGTAAGTTCGAGTGGAAGACCGATCGCAAGAACGGCGCCTGGACTGTCAACGGCGAGTTGTTCAATCCGCTGCGGTCTGACGTTGAACCTGTCGCGGGCACCGTCCAACGATGGTTCGTGGAAAACAAGTCAGGGGGTTGGTGGCACCCGTTTCACATTCACCTGACGGGCAGCGAGATCAACAAGCGCCCACGTGGTGACGACCTGCCGTCTGTAAAGGAACGCGAACGCTTCGACGCGGTCGGTCCCCACAAGGTCGACATGATATCCCTGGCGAACAACACCCGAAGAGAGATAAACGTGCGCTTGCAGACCTTCGACGGGCCCTTTGTTCTTCACTGCCACACCGTAGAGCACGAGGACATGCGCATGATGGCCGTTATGGACATCAGGACACCGGGCACCGATCGTCACGAGATGGACGGCGAGGAGCACATTCCCTCTGAGATTTCAGGCATGCCCGAAGACTTTCATGCGGATGGCTTTTTTGAACATTTCGGGGACGTGGGGCGCCTTATCGGACGAGGGGTAGGTTTCGACCACCTGAAATAATGATCGCCGAATCTGAAGCAGGTGCGGGAGGGACATTAAATTGAAGTTGCCCACTCCCCACGACGTTGCCGATAGCGGTCGCCGCCGCCTGCTGGGACTGCTGGCCGCTGCTGTGGGCATGGCGGTCGTTATCCCCGGTTGCGAGCGGGAGCAGGACAGGGCTGAATTCCTGGCGCACCCGCCGCGCAATCGCCACTCGGATCGCTTTCCCGATATAGTGCTGCACGATCAGGACGGTGATTCGCACCGCTTCTACACTGACCTGGTCAAGGACCGCGCGGTCATCATCAACTTCATGTACATTGCCTGCACCGGTATTTGACCCGGAACAATCCGGAACCTCGTGAAGGTTCACAGGCAACTCGGTGACAGGCTCGGCGACGATATGCTGATGCTGTCGATTTCGATCGACGGCGAGGATGTCGATACCGTCGAAAAGATGCGCGCCTACGACAAGGCTACCGGTGGCCCGCGCAAGGGGTGGTACTTTCTCACCGGTGACTACGACGAGATCGACTACTTGCGTCACAGCCTGGGCATATATGATCCCGACCCGGTGATAGACGCTGACAAGACCCAGCATTCAGGGCTGCTGACCTACGGCAACGACAGCACCGACTACTGGGCCGCGCTACCGGCCCTCAGTGCCAGCGACTCGGTGGTGCGCGCCATCCTGCGTACCACCCGCCGGCGCTCGCCGTCAGGCGCCCAGGGCATAAACCCACCCGACAAGGGTTAGCCCGGCCGTCAGAACTCGCTCAGCGAGGGGTGTATCGGACCGTCTTCTCCAGGGTCATGGTAATCACGGCTATGCCCGCAAGCCGCGGTCAAGTGCAGGGCCGGCGGCGAAAGTCGGCTGCCGCATTTGGATAGCGACGTCCCGCCAGCGATACTGAACTCTCCGCCGGTGTTGACTGGCGGGAGGGGGGACACCCGACATGGCAAGTATCCAGGACCGCATCATTCGCGCCGCGAAGCTGGACGTTAATCTCTACGAAGAGGTCGAGGCTGACCAGGAGGCCACCGGCCAGGCGACCGGCGTGGTCGTGGCGGCGGCGCTGGCCGCGGGCATAGGCGCCGGCGGTGGACAGGGCTTGGTGTTTGCCACGCTGGGTGCACTGGCTTCCTGGTACATCTGGGCCTACATGGCGTATTTTATCGGAACCCGGCTGCTGCCCGAGCCTCAGACTTCGGCCGATCACGGTGAGCTGTTGCGCACCACGGGTTTCGCGGCGGCGCCGGGTATCATCCGCGTGCTGGGTGTTATCCCGGCACTGCGCGAGGTGGTCTTCATCGTAGCTGGAGTGTGGATGCTGGTAGCGATGATCATCGCGGTGAGGCAAGCACTGGATTACACCAGCACCTGGCGAGCGGTGGGCGTGTGCATGGTGGGCTGGATCGTGCAGGCGGTTATTCTCGTTGTGCTGATGTCACTGCTGGGTGGCTGACCAGCGACATCAGCACAATTCAGCGCCGGCTTACTCGTTCGCCCAAGCGAATACGACTTCGGCCTCGAGCTCGACCGTGTCAGCCAGGCATCCACCGAAGATAGAAATGGCCGTGCTGCCGTCGCAGTCGCCCGGGAAGGCCGCCGTGCGATCTACCCCGAGGCATTTTTTCTGCAGCGCCGACAAGAGCTTGGTCCGCGCCAGGGCCACCTTGTTCCTGGGGTCGGCGAACAGGCACTCGCTCAACTGCAAGGCGCTGCCGATAGAGTTCAACAGCTCGGCGGTATCCTTGTCGCCCGCCGAGAGGCCGGTCTTGGCGCACTTGGCAAAAGTCTTCACCCGCGCGCCGAGCATCTTGTCGTAGCCCTTGTAAACGGCCGCCTGGCACTTGGCCGCGTCCTTGTCGTCAGAGGCGCGCACAATCGCGTCGTCGATGCCGCCACCGCCGTCGGTGCCGAAAACAGCGCGCAGCAGCTGGTCTGTTCCCGTCCCCGCAGCGCTCGACACCGCGGCCGCGCCTGGATCGGCAAAGCGGGCACCCGTGGCGCAGGACTTGGTCACCAGTTTGTCGGCCTTGGCGTCGGCCTTCAGGGCAAAGCCCGCAGCGTCGGCTGCTATGCAGGCGTCGGCGTCGGCCGCCTTGCCCTTGGAGGTGTCCTTTATGCACTTGCCGATGAGCTTGCCTCGCGCCTTGGTGGCAATCCCCGCTGCCTTGGCGTGCGCGTTGATGCAGCGCTGCCCGTCTTTGTCCTGAGGCACGGGCAACAGTGCTGCGTCCTCGGCGAGCAGGAAGCCGTCGGTCGCCAGTTGCGCGCCAGCCGCTTCGAGGGCCGCCGCGAAGTCGGCCTTGCTCGCGTAAAGATACCGGAGAATGGGCGCGTATATATCCACGTAGCTTCCGGCCAGCACGCAGAACAGGCTCCCCAGCTGGGAGAACAAGGGGTCGACCGCCGGGTTGAGAGTGTTGTGCGGCGAAAAGTACGAGTGTATCGGGTGGTCCATCTGCGGCATTCTTATGCCTCCGGTGGCGTTGTCGTAGGCGTCGCGGGTCAGTACTCCCCCCGCTTCGTCGATGAGCGAACCGCTGGGCGGTACACTGCCCAGTCGCACCTGGTCTTCCATGTTCTGCCACATGGCGTTGTAGATGTACGAGCCCCGCACCGGACCGTCGGCCAGGGTGTTGAGCAGGCTCGCACAGGTTTCGTCCAGCTGCAGTGGCCCGCCGGGTATGTCTTCGGGAATGACCTCGATGTTTTTGTGCACGGTTACGTGCGAGGTGCCGGCCAATTCGTAGTAACGGAAATCGCCCGAGTCGGTCTGCCTGGCCAGGGTAAAGGCCTCGGGGCAGGTTCCGCCCGGGCATTCGCCGTCGTTGCTGCAGGGGTCGCCGTCGTTGCTGCCGCCGTCGCAGGTGCGCGAGGCGTTGGTGAGCATGAAGCTGACGTCGGTCTCGGTCAGCGCGCGGTAGACCGGCACGTCGAGATCGGTTGCAACCAGGCGGTCGTCACCCGTCAGCGATGGCGTGCAGTCGGGGTAGGCCGGTGAGCCGGCCGCACCACAGATCGGGCCGTAGTTGATTCGCCGCGCGGTGCCGGCCGCCTGCACGAAGTACCCGTCGTTGATGGTGGGTTCGTGGAAGGCGCTGGCGTAGGTCACCATCGAGCCGCCCTGCTGCGATTGTCCGGCGTGGAATACTCGCTGCACCGGGTAGTCGGGGTTGAGCGGGTTGTCGGCCTCACCGCTCCTGAGAAGGTTGGCAAGCTGGCTGACCATCTCGAACGCTTGCCCGTTCTCGCTCATGAAGAGCGAAGCATAACGCGTGCCGCAGGTTTCGGGAAAGATGCTTATACCCAGCAGCGGGCACTTGTTGACGAGAAAGTTGATGATGTTGGTGGCGTTGGTAACGCCCACGTAGATCCAACCTGCCCGCGTAAAAAACTCAGCCGAGGCATCCCACACCGGTGCGACGTCGAAACCCGCGGTCGAGTTCAGCCATTCTATTATCACCGTGCCGTTGAAGTCGGCCGGGTCGGCGGGCTTGCGAACGGTGAAGCGCGTCTTGTAGGGAACGTCGGCGTCCTGCACGATGATCTCGCCTCTCACCGGCGGGTCGTTGTAGGTGTAGACCGTGGCCGCGCCTTCCATGAAGTACTCGTTCTCCACGTAGCTGTCGGGCGCGATGCGGCTGATGTAGCGCAGCGGGGTCTCCGACTGGTGTATGGCGCCGTCGGCGTCAACTGGTTCGGTGATGGTGACGGCCCCGAAGGGGTCGGCCCAGGCTGAGCCAGCAACCAGTAAGACGGTTATTGCGGTGATGATTGTTCTGCGCATTATATAGCTCCTGTCCCTCGCGATTGTTAGGCCCCGTGCATACCCTTGTCCAGTCTGAGCGGTAACAAGCTGCGCAGGCAGTAAGGACAGGAGGCCGGGGCAGGCGGCCGGGCGCGACGGCGGCGCGAAGGGTGGGGGAAAGGACAGCGCAGGGGTTACCCCCCCCCGGTCGGGGGTGAGCCGGGCGGCTGCGTCAAGAGAGCGGGCGTGCTAAGAACGCTGCGGGGCTGGGCCCGCTGAGGGCGCCCGGAGGATTCGATGATCGAAGCTGTAGTAGAAAAATGGTTGCGACTCGTACACGGCGAGGTTGATGACGCGGGTGCTTTCCTCGATGAGCTGCTGGCCGACGACGTGGTCTTCTATTCGCCGGTGGTATTTTCCGCGCAGGAGGGCAAGGCCATCACCAAGCTTTATCTCGGCGCGGCGGGCTCGGTTTTCAGCGGCGAAAAACCCACCGGCGCTGGCGCCGGTAACGGTTCGAAGAAGAGCGGCAGTTTTGTTTACCTGAAAAAAGTTCTCTCGGGCAAGCAGGCGATGCTGGAGTTTGAAACCGAGATGGGGGGCAAGTACGTCAACGGCGTCGATATGATCCAGTGCAACGACGAGGGAAAGATCGTCGAGTTCAAGGTCATGATTCGGCCGCTGCAGGCGGTCAACATGGTGCACGCAAAGATGGGCGAGATACTCAAGGCGATGCAGGAAGGCAGCACGGAGGGGCAAGGACATGGCGACACAGCTTGAGCAGACCAGCGAAGTAGTCACGAGCGTGGTGCACGGGGCCGACGTGCCCTGGGTGTGGATGGGCTTCGAGAACAGCGGCGTCGAGATGAAGCTGCTGCGGCGAGGCCGCGAAGACGAGGTCTACACCTTCATGAACCGTTTCGCGCCCGGCTTCATGGCGCCGCGCCATCTGCACCTGGGCGAGGTGCACGCGTGGACAATGGAGGGCTGCTGGTGCTACCTCGAGTACGATTGGAAAGCGCGCGCGGGCGACTACGTGTACGAGCCAGCCGACTCCATACACACCCTCTACGTGCCCGAGGAGAACGAGGGCCTGACGACGGTTCTGTTCACGGTGGAAAAGGGCCTCGATCTCTACGACGAGAACGGCGAGTTGTTCATGACCCAGGACGGTGCGGGTTTAGAAGAGCTCTACCGCGCGGGACTGGCCGAGCAGGGCCTGGACTGGCCCGACGCGATACTGCCCTGAGCCTGGCAGGGCGTGCGTTGCCGGGGCAGTCGCGCCTCAGCCCAGGCCGCCGTCCTGGTCCTTGCCGTCCATGCCCGCGTTGAGCCGCGCCTGGCCCACCAGCTCGCGGGCGATCTCTCCGATCTGCGTCGGGTCGTCCACCGGCTTGGCTTCGGGCCCACGGTGCCAGCCCTCGGCCACGGCAAACACGCCGCCCGAAGCTTCGAACACCCGTCCGTTGATGTCGTTGGACTCTTCGCTCGCCAGCCAGGTGACGATGGGGGCTATCCAGCGCGGCGACATGGCGTCCTTGCTCTCTTCTGTTTCGCCGCCCATGCCGAGGTCTTCGGTCAGGCGGGTCAGCGCCGCGGGTGCGATCGCGTTCACGGTAACGCCGTAGCGCGCGAGCTCTCTTGCGGCGATGATCGTAAACGACGCGATACCCATCTTGGCCGCGCCGTAGTTGGTCTGACCGGCGTTGCCGTAGATGCCCGACACCGAGGTGGTGTTGATGATGCGGGCGTTGTTGGTTTCGCCAGCCTTGCTGCGCGCGCGCCAGTAGCCCGCCGCGTGGCGGGCGGGGGCGAAGGTGCCCTTGAGGTGCACCTTGATGACCGCGTCCCACTCGGCCTCGTCCATGTTCACGAGCATGCGGTCGCGCAGTATGCCGGCGTTGTTGACGAGCACGTCCAGGTGGCCGAAGGTGTCCACCGCCTGCTGTATCATCGTCTCGGCCTCGTCAAAGTTGCTCACGTCGGCCGCGTTGGCCACCGCCTCGCCGCCCGCGGCCTTGATCTCGGCCACCACTTCGTCGGCCGGTCCCGTGTCGGCGCCGCTGCCGTCGCGCGCGCCGCCGAAGTCGTTGACGACCACCTTGGCTCCGTGCTCGGACAGCATGAGCGCGTACTCGCGGCCGATGCCGCGGCCGGCGCCGGTTACGATTACTACCCTGTCTTCACATAATCTGCTCATGGGACGAACATTGTCGCGCGGGCGAGCCAAAGCAAGGCAGTCGTCGCTCGTTTCAGCCGCGGATACTGTTGTCTCAGCTCGCCCAGTGGGCTTGGCTTGCAAGCGAGGGACACCCCCGGGAGGACGCCGCCATGATAGACCTTTACACCTGGACCACGCCCAACGGACGCAAGGTTTCGATAATGCTCGAGGAGACCGGGCTCGACTACCACGTGCTGCCCGTCGACCTGGAGGCCAACGAGCAGGCGGGCGCCGAGTTCCTGGCCGTGTGTCCCAACGGTAAGATTCCGGCCATCGTTGACCACGACACGGGGGGCACACCGCTGCCACTGTTCGAGTCGGGGGCCATACTGTTGCACCTCGCCGAAAAGACCGGGCGGTTTCTGCCTGGCCTTGAGCGACCGTCCGAGCGCGCGCGGGTCGTGCAGTGGCTGATGTACCAGATGAGCCACGTGGGCCCCATGATCGGCCAGGCCGGCCATTTTGTTAACACCGCCGAGGACAAGATCCCCTACGCAATAGAGCGTTTCGTGGGCGAGTCGATGCGCATTGTTGGCGTGCTCAACAACGCGCTGGCCGATTCTGACTACCTCGCGGGTGATTACTCCATTGCCGATATGGCCACCTATCCATGGATCGAGGCGGCGTGGGAGCCGTTCACCTCGATGTCCGAGGGCAAGGCCGAAGAGCTGGCGGCGCTCAGGGCGTGGATGGACAGGTTGGCTGCTCGCCCCGCGGTAGCTCGCGGAATGGCCGTAGGTTCGGGGAACTGATAGACAGGCGGACCGGAGGATAGCATGAAAGAATATCTACAGTTTTATATCGACGGCGCCTGGGTAGACCCCGCGGGCAGCAACACTCTTGATGTCATCAACCCCGCCACCGAGCAGGCCGTGGGCCGCATCGCCATGGGCGGAGCCGAGGACGTGGACCGCGCGGTCAAGGCCGCGCGCAAGGCCTTCGAGACCTTCAGCCTCACTAGCGTGGACGAGCGCATCGCGTTGCTCGAAAAAATAGTGGCCGGCTTCCAGGCTCGCTACGAGGAGTTTGCGCAGACGATTTGCTCGGAGATGGGCGCGCCGATCACGCTCTGCCAGCTGGCCCAGGCCGGCGCAGGGCTCGCGCACTTTGCTGGCATGGTCGAGATAGCCAAGGGCTACGCGTTTGAGCAACAGCGCGGCACCACCATGCTGCGCAAGGAGCCTGTTGGCGTGTGCGGACTCATCACGCCGTGGAACTGGCCCATCAACCAGATCGCCTGCAAGGTTGCACCGGCCATTGCCGCTGGTTGCACGATGGTGCTCAAGCCGAGCGAGCTCGCGCCCTTGAACGCCTGCCTGCTGACCGAGGTCATCCACGACGCGGGCGTACCGGCAGGTGTGTTCAACCTCGTTAACGGCGACGGTCCCTCGGTGGGCGCGGCCCTGTCGGCCCACCCGGGCATAGACATGATGTCGTTCACCGGCTCAACGCGTGCCGGCACGGCAGTGGCCGAAGCGGCAGCGCCCGGCGTCAAGCGGGTGGCCCAGGAGCTGGGCGGTAAGTCGGCCAACATTGTGCTCGACGACGCCGATCTCGAGGCGGCGGTGTCGGGTGGCGTGCAGAATTGTTTTGGCAACAGCGGGCAGTCGTGCAACGCGCCCACGCGCATGCTGGTGCCTGCCGATCGCCATGACGAGGCCATGGCAATCGCGCGCAAGGCAGCCGAGGCGGCTGCCGAGGGCGTGGGCGATCCCACCAAGGAAGAAACCGTGTTCGGCCCGCTGGCGCACGCCGGGCAGTACGAAAAGGTGCAGGGGCTCATCAACAAGGGCTTAGAAGAGGGAGCCACCCTGGTGGCCGGCGGCCCGGGGCGACCCGAGGGACTCGACAAGGGGTACTTCGTGCGGCCCACGGTGTTTGCCAACGTGTCCAACGACATGACCATCGCGCGCGAAGAGGTCTTCGGCCCGGTGCTTTGCATACTGCCTTACCGCGACGAGGAGCAGGCCATCGCCATTGCCAACGACACCGAGTACGGGCTGTCGGGCTACGTGCAGTCGGGCGACATTGAGCACGCCCGCCGCGTGGCGTCGCGCTTGCGCACGGGCAACGTGCACATCAACGGTGCAGGCCCCGACTTCGCAGCGCCCTTTGGTGGCTACGGCAAGTCGGGCAACGGCCGCGAGTGGGGCGAGTTCGGGCTAGAGGAGTTTCTCGAGGTCAAGGCCGTGCTCGGCTGGGAACCGGCCTGAGCGGCATCGGCCCCGGGATGGCGGTAGCCACCCGCGTTATCGCTTGGCAGTGCGCCCCGTGGCAGGGAAGCTGAATTGAGTAACGCTTATTCGACGGGACCGATGGCGGGTCTTCGCGTGCTCGAGCTGGGCGCGTGGGTTGCCGGCCCGGCCGCCGGGCTGGTGCTTGCCGACTGGGGTGCGGACGTAGTAAAGGTCGAGCCGCCGGGGGTCGGTGATCCCGGCCGCCTGTTTGCCCGCCTGCTGGCCAGCATGGGCGCCGACCTTCCTTTCAACCCTCCGTTTGAAATGGACAACCGGGGCAAACGCAGCATCGCGCTTGACCTCGCGAGCGAAGAAGGCCGGGCGCTGGGCATGGAACTGGTCGACGGCGCCGACGTGTTGGTGACCAACATACGCCAGTCGGCGTTGGCCAGGCTGGGGTTCGACCCGGCCGCTGTGATGCGCCGCAACCCGCGACTGGTCTACGCCGCCATCACCGGCTACGGCATGGACGGACCCGATTCCGACCGTGCCGCCTACGACATCTCCGCCTTCTGGGCACGCTCGGGCATCGCGCACATGTTGACAAGCCCGGGCCAGGCACCGCCTTTCCAGCGCGGCGGCATGGGCGATCACAACGCGGGCATGGCGGCGGCCGGCGGGGTAGCGGCCGCCCTGTACGAACGCGAGAAGACGGGACGCGGCCGTCTGGTCACGACCTCTCTCCTGCGCGAGGGTATATTCACCATGAGCTTTGACCTGGCGATTACGCTTCGCTTCGGCGTGCCGCTGCAGGTCGCCGACCGGCTGAACGTGGGTAACCCGTGCATCAATAACTACCAGGACAGCGAGGGGCGCTGGTTCTGGGTGGTCGGCCTGGACCCCGACCGGCACTGGCCGCCCATGGCCAGGGCCGTCGGACACCCGGAGTGGATCGACGACCCACGTTACGCGACTTTTGCGGCCCGCAGGGAGCGGTCGGTCGAACTCATCGAGGAGCTAGACGGCATTTTTGCGGGCAAGCCGCTGGCCGAGTGGGCCGAGATCTTCGACTCCGTACCCGACATGTGGTGGGCGCCCGTACAGACCCTTGACGAGGTGATAGCCGATCCGCAGGCTCGCGCGGCAGGCTCGTTCTGCGAGGTGCCCGACCCGGCCGGCGGCACGCTGACCTTCCCCGCGACACCGGTGGACTTTGACGGGCAGGGAGCCCGGCCGGCCTGCATGGCACCGGTCCTGGGGGAGCACAGCGACGACCTGCTGGCCGAGCTGGGCCGCGACGGCGACGAGATTAAACGCCTGCGCGAGGCGGGCGTGGTGGCCTGAGTCTTCTTCCTGGACTAAGCTCCCGGGCAAGCCGTCACCCGCGTCTTGCCGGGGCGCAAGAAAAACGCTTATGCTTTCACGACTCGACGATTACCCGGTGCACCAGGCGCCCGTTCCACTGCTGGGCCCGGCGACCAGCGACCGTAACGTATACGATCGCTACTGGATGAACGGCTTCGACCGCGACGGCGAGTTTTACTTTGCCTTCGGCCTGGCGCGCTACCAGCACCGGGGCATCCAGGACGCTGCCTTCAGCGTGGTGATCGACGGCCGCCAGTATGCCCTGCACGCCTCGGGGCGCGCGCCCGCCGAGCCCACTGATACCGCAGTGGGTTCAATGCGCTTGGAAATCACCGAGCCAATGCAGTCCATGCGATTGCTGGTCTCGCCCAACGAAGCGGGCATAGAGGGCGAGTTGGTCTACACCGCGCGCACGGCCAACGTCGAGGAAGCGCGGCAGACCATGCGCCGTGATGGCCGGGTGATAATGGACGCCACGCGTTTTACCCAGTGGGGGCGCTGGAGTGGATCGCTGCGCGTGGATGGCCGCGAGCTTGAGATCGACCCCGCGCGCGTGCTCGGTACCAAGGACCGGTCGTGGGGAGTGCGCCCCGTGGGCGAACCCGATGCGGGCGGCGCACCGTCAGCCGAACAGCCGCAGATATTTTTCCTCTGGGCACCGCTGCACTGGGACGATCACTGCACGCACCTCGGCTTGTTCGAAGATGCCCAGGGCGGCAGGTGGCACCAGGGCGGTGCCGTTCTTCCGGCCTATGATTCGCTGGACGAACTGCCCGGTGTCGAAGATCCGGCCACCCGTCGCGCGCGCACCGTGGATTACGAGGTCGATTATATTCCCGGCACGCGCCGTGCTGCGGCGGCGCGCCTGTTGTTGGATATGGGCGACGGAGAGCGCCGGGAGATAACGCTCGAACCGTTGCTCACCTTTCGCATGAAGGGGCTGGGCTACCTGCACCCCGAGTGGGGGCAGGGCGTGTGGAAGGGCGAGCAGGCCGAGGCCGGCGAGAGCTGGGCCGTTGACGACATCGACGAGCTCGCCCTTGAAAACATACACGTGCAGCAGGTGGTACGCGCCCGTTGTGGCAGCAGCAGCGGCGTGGGCGTGCTCGAACAACTCGCCATAGGCCTGCACGCGCCGTCGGGCTTTACCGATTTTTTTGGCGGGGCCGAATGATGCCCCGATACGCGCTCGAGCAGTTCTTCGGCGGCGACCACCAGCCCATGGTGACGCACGTGCCGCACTGCAAGCACCTGGACATGAAGCTGGTCGAGGCGGCACCCTGCGCGGGAACGGTGAGCCTGCCCTGGCAGGAGCGGCTGGTGGGTAATCCCGCTACGGGCGTCGTGTTCGGGGGGGTGATAACCACCCTGCTCGACCACGCATGCGGGCTGGCAGTGACCTGCTCGCTGGAGAAGCTGATCGCTATAGCCACCCTTGACCTGCGCATCGACTACCTGCGCGCCGCCGTGCCCGGCTGCGAACTCTTTGCACGGGCCGAGTGCTACAAGAGTACCCGCAACGTCGCCTTCGTGCGCGGCACGGCCTGGGACGAGGACGTCGATGATCCGTTTGCTACCTGTCTTGCCACCTTCATGCTGGGGGCGCACTCAGCCGGCCACGGTGCTGACCGGATGAAGAACGAGGCGGAGCAATCGTCGTGAGCGCTATCGACGAGGTCATAGCGCAGATTCCCTACGCGAGATTTCTCGAGGTGCGCGAAGACAACGACGAAGACGGTTCGCTGGTGGTGCTTCCGTTTCGCGACGAGATAGTAGGCAACGTAAACCTGCCGGCCGTGCACGGTGGGGTGGTCGGCGCTTTTCTCGAGCTCACCGCGCTGCTGCAGCTCATGGAACAGGGCCTGGAGCGGGTGCCGCGCCCCATTAACTTCAACATTGATTTTCTCCGCTCGGTCGGCCCGCGGGACACCTGCGGGCGCGCCGAGATCGTCAAGCACGGGCGCCGCATTGCCAACGTGCGCGTGCTGGCCTGGCAGGAAGACCCCGCCCGCCCGGTGGCCGCCGGCATCGGCAATTTTCTCCTTTAAAGGCGCGAGATCTTCAGTACAGCCGTCCCACGAAATGGGTGGCGAGGTCGAGCAGCAGCAGCATGCCCATCGAGGCCGCCAGGGCTTCGACCACTACGCGGCGCAGGGGCCAGTTCTCGCCGGGCCGCTCGTCCAGGCGGCGGAACATCGGGAAGCTCACAAGGAAGTAGCAGGCGTAGAACAGCGACCCCCACTTGAGCATGCGCGGCAGGTCGCTGTAGCCGAACTGCTGCTCGATGGATCCGCCGGCCATGAAAAAGGTTTCGGCCCAGGCAAACAGGTAGGCCACCGCGACGACCAGCAGCGGCTGCGCCCAGCGCGACGACAGCAGTGGAAGGCCGCCCGCGCGCCGAAGCAGCACGACGGCGGCCGCGTGGTAGCTCACAAAATAAAACAGCGCCGAGGGGTACATGATCAACGGCACCGCCTGCGCGCCGCTGCCGATCAGGGCCGAGTCGAGGGTCCACTCGAGCTGCGGGTAGCGGTAGTACATGCCGAGCACGTCGAAGAAGTACTCGCTACCGAAGTAGCTGCCCATACCCGAAAATACGGCCAGCCACGCGGTGGCCTTGAACCAGTAGCAGCGCCACCAGGGGCGGCCGGCCGCTGTCGCCCGCCCGGCCAGGAGCGGCACCACGACCAAGGGGGCAATTATGGCCAGCATCGCCAGGTTGAGTGCCGAGTCGCCCCAGCGCTCACCGGCGCCTGTCAGCATGAGCGTACCCATGCAGGCCATCCAGTAAGGCGTGTAGAGCAGGAACAGTTTCTCGGCCCAGGCCTTGTCGGGGTTGGCCGAGAACCAGCGTGCAGGGGGCCGTTCGCCTTCGTCGTCGGCGACGTTAATCACGTGCGCGGCGCTCACTCGGGGCGTATTTTCTCGTGGCCCGGCGCCACCTCACCGGCCACGGCTGCCTCGAGCCGTTTCGACATTCCCTCTCCCAGTACGCCGGCCTCTATCATCTCGAAGAACAGCGCCGTGACGTTGCCGAGGTCAAAAAAATCGGCCTGCCACTCCCACTTGAAGTCGCCCGCGTAGCGAAACCAGGATCCACCGATGCCTTCCACGGTGTAAGGCGTGCCGTCGGGCCTGCGGGCGTCGGCCACCTGTTTCCAGAAGCCGACGACCTCGCCCTGCTTCTCGTCGATGAGCACCTTCACGTAGGGGTAGTTCCAGCCGTCCAGCCCCTGCATCTCGGTGCCCAGCGCCCACTCGCGGATCTGCTCGCGGCCGCGAGCCATGAAGCGCTCGTTGGGCCCGGTGTTCCAGCTGTACTCGGCGTTGTCGGTATACAGCTCGGCCATGGGCTGCCAGTCGCCGGCCTTCTCGGCACGGCGGTTGGCTTCGAGCCAGCGCTCTACCATTTCTTCGAGTTCTTTTCGCGGGTACGACGGCATAAAGTTTCCTCCTGTTGATTGCTCACGAGAGCGGGTCGCTGGCTGTTTTTTTGTTAGAGCCTGCTGTGCGGATGGCGCGGGTGGGGCAGTTGGCGGCGGCCGCGGCGACGCCCTGGCGCTGGTCGTCCGGCGGTTGCTGGTCGAGCAGCACAACCTTGTTGCTCGCGGTGTCAACGCGGAACACCTCCGGCGCTTCCGATTCGCACACGCCGTGACCCTGGCACAGGTCGAGGTCGACGCTTACGCTCAGGGGGCCGGTGGGTTGAACGTCTGCCGCGACCCCGGCTCGTGTGGATCCAGTGTCGGAGCTTGCCCGCGTCGGTCGAACGCGCTCGCCACGTCGGCGGTAGCGCACGCGAACGGGGCCGGCCGGTTGCACGACCATCTTCGTGTAGTCGGCCTTGTAGCTGTCGGGAGCATCGACCAGTCGAAACTCGAAGTTGGCCAGTAGCGAGGTCATGATGGCCTTGATCTGCATGAATGCGAAGGCCGAGCCCGCGCAGCGATGGCGGCCACCGCCAAACGGTATCCACGCAAACGGTTTCTCGTGTTCCTCGCGGCCGGGCAGGTAGCGCGAGGGGTCAAAGCTCAGCGGGTCGGGAAACGACTCTTCGAGCAGGCCGGCTACCACCGGCGAGATAGCCACCTGGCTGCCGGCCGGCACCGTGTAGCCGCCGTAGTCGAAGTCGTGAAGCACGCCGCGCAACAATATCACCAGCGGCGGGTGCAGCCTGAGAGCCTCGCGCAGCGCGTTCTCCAGCTCGGGCATCTCGCGAAGGGACTGGTAGCCCAGGTCATCCGACGCGGCCATGATCTCATCGTTTTCGGCCAGCACGCGGGCCAGTACCGAGGGGTTACGCAGCAGCTCGACCACCAGCCAGGTTAGTGTGCCCGAGCTCGTGTGGTGGCCGGCAAACATGGCCGAAGTGAGTATGCCGGTGATCTCGTCGGCGGTAAGCGACGAACCGTCGCTGTAGCGCGCCTCGATGAGCACCTGCAGCGCGTCGTCGGCGCTGTCGCCGGTGACCGAGCGGTCGTCGATGATGTCGGTGATCATTTCGACCAGGCGCACGCGGGCGCGGTCACGACGGCGGTGCGCGGGGATGGGGATCGAGGGGTTGATGTAACCGATGGGCGTGACGCCGCCTTCGAGGTCGGCGTACACGCGCGCGAACTCCTCGTTCATCTCGTGGCGAAACTTGCGGCCGAGCAGGCAGTGGCTCGATGTGTAGGTGGTGAGCTCGGCGAAGAACGCGAGCAGGTCGAGCTCGCCCTCGGCGTCGAGCCCCTGCTTGCCGTGGCCGTCGCCGTTATT
>DBZX01000008.1:0-11801 GCA_002311335.1 bacterium UBP10_UBA1149 | reverse complement strand
CCGCCGTACATCATGCCGTTCACTTCCTCGACAAACACCGAGGTGTAGCTGCGCATGTTGCGGTCGCGAAGCGCGGGCATGAGAAAGCCGAGTTGCTCGCGCAGGCGATCTAGCGGGGCGTCAAAGACCACGCCCGGCCCGAACACCGGCGTCATGATTTCGTAGGCTTCTTTCTGGCTGAGCTGTTCGTCGGGCGCGCGGCAGAAGGCCTCGTGGGCGGCGGGCCCGGTCATGAGTACGATCTTCTTGTTGAGCAGGCGAAACTCGCCCAGCTCACCACACTCGCGGTGCACGCGCTGCATGAGCGCGACCGAGTTGCGGCCGAATTCAAGGGCGTGGCCGAGCAGTGGCAGCCCGCCGCTGACCTTGGACGGGGCCCGGCGGGCGGCGGAGCGGTCGCTCATTTCTCGAATTCCACCGGCATGGCCGAAAAGCCGCGCACGTTAACCGAGTGCACGCGTTCGAGTCCGTCCGGGTCGAGCTTGTAGCCTGCAAAGCTGACCAGTAGTTCTTCGAGCGCCACGCGGGCCTCGAGCCGGGCCAGCGATGCGCCAAGGCAGAAGTGCGTTCCGTGACCGAAGGCCATGGTGTCGGTCGTGTCGCGGCGTATGTCGTAGACGTCGGCGTGGTCAAACACCCGCGGGTCGCGGTTGGCAGCGCCGACGAGCAGCACCACCATTGAGTCGGCGGGCACGGTTTGTCCGTACCACTCGAGCTCGCGTGAGCTGGTGCGTGCTAGTGCCTGCGACGAGGGATCGTAGCGCAGTGTTTCTTCCACCCACGCGGGCACCAGCGACGGGTCGTTGCGCACGAGTTCAAACTGGTCGGGATTGCGCCAGGCCCAGTACAACGCGTTGGCCAGCAGCTTGGTGGTGGTCTCGTTGCCGGCGATTATCATCAGGAAGAGGAATCCGATGATCTCGCGTTCGCTCAGGCTGTCGCCGTCGATCTCGGCGGTAAGGAGCGCATCGGTGAGGTCTTCGCCGGGCTTGTCGCGGCGGTCGGCGAGCGACTGCTCAAAGTAACCCACGATTTCCAACGCGGCTTCCAGCCCTGCCGTCGGTATGTCGCGAGAGCCTTCTTCGCGGTGGACGACGAGGTCGGCCCACTTGCGTAGTGTTTCGCGGTCGGCCTCGGGGACCCCCAGCATCTGGCTGACGACGTCCATGGGCAGGCGGCCAGCAAAGTCGGATATGAATTCACAGCGATGGCCGTCGAAGCGCTCGATGTAGTGGCGCGCGAGCTCGCGTATGCCGGGCTCGAGCGCGGCCACGCGCCGGGGCGTAAACACGCGCGACACCAGCGCGCGCATGCGCGTGTGGCGTGGTGGATCCATGGCCAGGAACGACATGGTGTTCTCTGCGTTCTCGGTCATGGTCGCGTCCAACGACACACCGCGGCGATTGGACAGGTCTTCGGTGTTGCGAAAACCCGCGAACACGTCGGCGTGCCGTGACAGCGCCCAGAAACCCAGCTCCTCGTTGTGGTACAGCGGGGCCTCTTCTCGCAGGCGCTCGTACACGGGGTAGGGATCCTCGTGCACCTGGTAGGCGTAGGGGTTATACACCACCGCCCCTTCTGCCTGCGTCGGCAGCCGAGGTGGCCCTTTTGTCGACGCGCTACCCATGACCAGCGAAGCCTACGCTCCTTGCCCCGATAACAGAAGGGGGCAGGAGCCTTTGGGGGCAAAAGTGCCGGGACTTTTGTGTCAATAGGTACGAGTACTCCTTTGGGCTAGGGTGGCGTCATGAAGTTGCGAGTGGGTTTCGTTGGACTGGGTAATATAGGCCGGCCCATGGCGGCGCGCTTGGTGGCTGCAGGCATGCACACGACGGTGTACGATGTCGACGCTTCGGCGGTGGCGGCGCTCGTCGATCTGGGCGCCCACGCTGCTATTGCCGCCCGAGAGTTGGCCGCGGCTGCCGATGTTACCGGCGTCTGCGTGCGCGACGACGAGCAGCTGCGCGCCGTGGTGACCGGCGATGACGGCCTGCTGGCGGGCGCCTCGGAGGGCGACATGATAGCCGTGCACAGCACGGTGCTGCCCGACACCGTGCGCGAGCTTGCCGTCCTGGCCGAGCAGCAGGGGGTGTTACTCATAGACGCCTGCATAACCGGCGGCGCATCGGGCGCCGAGCAGGGTACGCTCACCAGCATGGTCGCGGGCGACCAGCCAGCGCTCGATCGGGCGCGCCCCTACCTCGACGCGTTCAGCGCCAGTGTTCTCGCCACCGGCCCGGTCGGCTCGGCCGCCGCAACCAAGTTGTGCAACAACCTGGTCACCTACCTTGAGTTCCTGGCGGCCTTCGAGTCGCGGTTGCTGGCCGCGGGTTCCGGGCTCGACCCTGACACGCTCGAGCGTGTGCTCATAAGCAACGGCAACCTGACCGAGCAGATGCAGTCCTTTCTCGCCCTGCACAAGTTGCCCGCCGCCGCCCGCGAGGACGCCGGCCTGCAGACGATGCTGGCGGGCTTTGCCGGGCTGGCCGAAAAAGACCTCGCCCTCACCCTGGAATACGCCGCGCAAAATGGCGTGGAGTTGCCCGGTACCGAGCGCTGCCAACGGCTCATGCGCCGGGTCTACGGGGTCATCGACCCCGCCTGAGCCCATCTCCCGGCATATTGCCGGAATAAATCCTCAAACCAGGCCAGGAACACCCAAACACCGCTATATTCGCCCCTGAACCTGGCGCCAATCCGAAAAAACACCGGCCTGACCTCGATTTTTACCCGATCGGGGGATGGGTAGCTCTTGACACCAGCCTTACTTTGGGAATATTATCCCAAATAGAGGAGCCGGGGATGCCCTTACGAGCCGCGAGGCTGGCGGGGCAAAAATAATCGGGCCGGTACCGAGAAAGGAGGCAAGAAGAAAATGACAACAGTAAAAACCATTGAGCAGAAAGCGGTCCTGGTGGCCTGGCTGGCCGCCGCGGCCATCGTGCTGCTGGCAGGTAACGCGAGCGCGCAGATAGGGATTGCGCCTGCGCCGATGCCGCCCAACAACGCAGTGTGTCCGGTACCGCTCATCGACGTGGACCCGAGGCGCTCGGTGTTCGTAACCGAGCTCAACGTGCTCAAGAAGTTTGAGCTTGAAGACGTGCTCGGCCGCCTGGCGGCTCCCAGCATCACGCCGGCGCTCGGAGCGAAGGCGCTGTGGAAGCAGTGGTGGGACACGCAGAACGTAGCCCCGGGACTGGGGGTGGGATTGAACTGCGACGACATCATCGACGCGTCGGGCAACCCGGCCATCAACGGTTTTCCGATCGAGTGTCCGCGGCCCGAAGGCGACGAGGTTAACAACAACCCCTTCGATCCGGGGCTGGCGTCTTACTACAAGCCCATCGCGTTGGTAAATCGTTTTGATCTCGCGCCGACCGACGGTGCCAACTGCGGCGAGTACCGCGTAATTTTTGCGCGCGACTCCGGTGCGACGAACCCGACCCAGCGTAACCTGGTCATCTTCGAAGCAGTGCTACCCAACCCGAACCCGGAATGCGGGGTGGAGGGCTGTCGCAACGTGGCCAAGTTCTGGGGCAAGCTCACCGACGTTAACAGTGCCAAGCGCAGGGGCCGCCTGCTCAGGCGTTTCTACTTCAGCGGAATACCCAGCCTCGGCATAGAGCCGGTGATACAGCGCGCCAACTTCGGACCCGGCGCCGGCCAGGTGCGCACCAACCAGTTTCTCAACACGCCCGGCCCGGTGCCGTGGCAGCTGAGGGAGTTCAAGCTGGTGGAGCTTTGCACTTCACCCTCGGGCCCCTGCCAGGTGCAGTTCGTGCCCGTCACCGACAAGACCAACCCCTTCGGTGAGTTGTTTGACGACACGTCCACGTTGCCGCGGGCGAACCCGTTCCAATCGCACTTGCTCACCCAGTTGCCGGACCTCGTGGTCAACGACCTGCTGGGGTTTTCATACCAGGTGCCTGACATGTTCAACGCGGGACAGAGCAACTCGCAGGGCTCGGAAAACAACTACGAGTTTCACTTCAACCAGGGCAGCGGTGCGCTGGGCAACGCCATGCAGGCGGGACTCAACCTGCTCGGAAGCAGCCTGACACCAGGCGAGGTGGTCAAGCGGGCGCAGACCCAGTCCTGCGCCGGTTGTCACCAGCTCAACAACTTCGGACAGTCGGCCAACCTTGGAGGCGGGCTGACATGGCCACCGTCGCTGGGCTTCGTGCACGTGTCGGAGGGGATCACTGTCACCATCAACGGCACCCAGCATTGGCAGACATCGCTGGCCCTGGACGACTTCTTCATACCGGCGCGTGAAAGTCTGCTCGAGGATTTTCTGTCGAACCCGCCCTGCTCGCCTTGCGTGTCGCTGGCCGCTGGAAGCGGCCCGGGCAATGGCGCGAGCATGGCGCCGCCGGGCAGCGGGCAGGGCTGGATGCTGGTCGAGCCCGATGCGTGGGGACGACTGCTGGTCGATCCCGCCGACGTGGGAGCACTCGACGCGAGGCTGTATGAGGGCAGGTCGTTGCTCACTATAGGTGGACCTCGCAGGGTGCACTGAGCCCGGCTCGGTGTGGCAGCGCGTGACACTGGTCGCGCGTGGGACTGATCGCGAGGGGGTGCCCCGAGCGCGGTGAGGCCAGGCGGTGGTCGTTCTCTCTTTCCCCGGGGAGCGCGGCCGCCGTTTTTTTCAGAAGGGGCCCGGGCTCCTAGTTGTTTACCTGGGCCCGCTTGACCGACGCTCGGACCACGGGGATTTCGTCGTCGGCGAGCTCGGGCATTTTCTCTTTGCGCGCCAGCGCTGCCTCTACTGCGGGGGCGAGGCGCTCGGCCCGCGCGGCTGCGCCCTGCTGCTCGCGTTCGGCAAACTCGGGCAACACCTCGGTGGCGAAGCGTTCAATCGACTCGCAGATATGTTCGTGGCGCGCGCGACCGCACTGCTGCATGAAGATGACCTGGTCTACGCCTGCTTGTTCAAAGTCGCGGAGCTGTTGCCTGATGTCGTCCGGGGTACCGATGCCCGGGCCCGCCTCGATACCGGTTTGTATCTGCGAGGCTCGGTGTTCCTGGTAACGTTCCCACAAGCGGGTGCGGCCGGGCACCGTGTCGCTGGCCACGAGCGAGTTGAGCGCGAAGCCGAAGAACTCGAAGTGTTCCTTGCCGCGTTCCACGGCGGTGGCACGATCGGGGNNAGCCAGTGACCATGGCGAGGTTGGGGTTGACCGAGTGGCCCAGCGGCACGCAGTGGTCGCCGGCGATGGTGTCGTAGTACGCGTCGCACCAGGAGCGCGCGTCGCGCGGGTCGACGAACGAAAACGCCAGTACACCGAGTCCGTGTGATGCGGCAACGCGTATGGTGTCGCGGTTGGTGCAGGCCATCCACATGGGCGGGTGCGGTTTCTGCACGGGCTTGGGGATGACGTTGCGGCAGGGCAGCTCGAACGACGGGCTGCTGTAACCGGGGTAGGGGGTCATGGCCATCATGTTGGCGATCTGTTCGGCCGCTTCGAGCGACATGTCGCGCTTCGTGCGGGCGGGCACGCCGAAGCCGGCCAGCTCCATGCGCGTGGCGCCTTCGCCTATGCCGAAGTCCACCCGGCCACCCGACACGAGGTCGAGAGTGGAAATCACCTCGGCCGTGCGCGCGGGGTGATTGTAGTTGCCTATCACCTGGCGGATGCCGTGGCCGAGCCTTATGCGGCTGGTGCGCGCGGCGGCGTTGGCCAGGAAGATCTCGGGTGCCGAGCAGTGCGAGTACTCCTCGAGAAAGTGATGCTCCACGGCCCAGGCGTGGTCTATGCCCACGCGATCGGCGATCTCTATCTGCTCGAGTGCCTCGAGGTAGAGCCGTTGCTCGTCGCCCTCGTCCCAGGGCCGGGGTAGTTGCAGTTCGTAGAACAGTCCAAATTTCATGTTTTATGTCCTGGTTGCAGACGGACGTGATTGTGTTTCCGGCCCCTGGCCCCCGGCAGGGTATGTGCGCGTCGCTGTTGAAGCCATACGGGCCTGGCTCGGCATCGGGGCTTTTTTGCTTCGCGGTGCTGTTGTATGAACGGAGGCGGTTGCCGCGCATCGCCTCGGTGCGCTCGCCTCCGGGGGATCGATTGATGGAAGAGACCGGCGTTTACGAAGCGATGAGCACCCTGCGGGCCGTGAGGCGACTGCGCAGCGACCCCTTGCCCGACGAGGTGCTCGAGCGCGTGCTCGAGGCCGCCACCTGGGCGCCGACCGGTGGCAACCTGCAACCCTGGCGTGCGATAGTGCTGCGCGACCCCGAGCTCAAGGCTGCCACTGGCCGCCTCTACGCCGACTGCTGGCAGCGCTACGTGGGCGGGCACCGCGCGGCCATCGACGGGCTGGGCGCAGAGTTAAAAGCCAGCCAGGAGCGCATGCTCGCTGCCGGAGATTACCTGGCCGAACACTGGGCCGACTCGCCGGCGATAGTCGTGTTCTGCTTCAACCCCGAGGCCATGGCGATCACCGACCGGGCGCTCGACCGCGTGTCGGTGGTCGGCGGCGCGTCGGTGTCCCCGGCGGTCGAAAACCTGTTGCTCGCCTGCCGCGCCGAGGGGCTGGGCTGCGTGCTCACGACGCTGCTGTGCGAGGTCGAAGAAGAACTTCGCGCGCTGCTGGGTTTTCCCGTGCCCTGGGGCGTGGCCGCGGCCGTGCCGCTTGGATACCCGGTGCTGGGTGGGCACGGCAGTATCAGTCGGCGCCCGGTGAGCAAGATGTTCTTCTCAGACAGCTGGGGGAAGGCGTGGTAGGCGCGTTGGCTGTACTCGCCCAACTCGCAGGGATGTTCGGGGTGACGCCGGCGTGAAGACGTTGCTCGAAGGCACACGAGCCCCGGCGTCGCTGGTGGCGGCACTCGACGGCCGCGGCGGCGAAATTGAGAAACTCCGGCGCCTGCCCGACGACATCGTGGCCGAGTTGCTCGGCTCGGGTATTTTTCGTGCCTGCGTACCAGCCGTGTACGGCGGCGACGAAACGCCGCTGATCGAAACCCTCGCGCTCGTCGAAGACATAGCTTTCTACGACGGCTCAACCGGTTGGTGCGCCGGCATCGGCGCTACCACCTCGACCTTGTCGGCTTGGCTGCAACCCGACGCGGCGGCACTGGTGTACGGCGACGCAAACGTCATTACCGGTGGCCACGCGGCGATGCTGGGCACGGCGGCGCCGGCGCCGGCCGGCGGCCTGCTCGTAAACGGCGCCTGGCAGTGGGGCTCGGGCACGCAGCACTGCAGCTGGGTGGTGGGCGGTTGCCGCATGACCAACTCCGAGGGCAAAGCAGCGCCCGGTCCAGGTGGGCTTGAGCAGGCCGTGGTGTTCATGCGGCCCCCACAACTCGAGTTCATTGACACCTGGCATGTATCGGGGCTGAAGGGCACCGGCAGCGTCGACTTCAAGGCCGACGATGTAGTGGTCGAGGCCGGGTTGTGGGCCGACCCCTTCACGCGCCCGCCGGTTCTCGACCTGCCGTTGTCACGTTTTCCGTTTTTTGGATTGCTGGCCTGCGGGGTCACCTGCGTTTCGCTGGGCATAGCCCGCCGCGCGTTGGCCGAGTTTCTCGAACTGGCGGCGAGCAAGGTGCCCTTTCAGGCTGCGCGTACCCTGGCCGAGCGACCGACCGTACAAGCCGGGGTGGCCCGGGCCGAGGCCGACCTGTTGTCGGCGCGGGCGTTGCTTCGCGAATCGGTGGAGGCGGCGTGGGCGTCGGCGGAACAGGGCAGCCTGCCCGACGAGCAACGCCGCGTGCTCAGGCTGGCGGCCACCAACGCGACGCTGTCGTCGGTGCGCGCGGTGGATTTTCTTTACACGGCCGCCGGTGGCTCTGCTGTCTACGAGAGCTCGCCCATGCAGAGATTGTTTCGCGACATCCACGTCGCCACCCAGCACGCGATGGTAAACGAGCGCACCCTCGAACTCACGGGTCGCATGGCGCTCGGCCTGCCAACCGACACGACCACCCTCTGACTGCCCGCGGCCCGGGGGCGCCTGCAGTCCGCCCGCCGCGCTTGACAAAGGTACAGCGAACAGTAAGTTTACAGTTGCATGAATGGTTTACCGCGAGCCGAGCTGAAACAGATCGCAGAACAGCCGCCCGGGAGGCGCGAGCGCAACAAGGCGCGCCTGCGGCAGTCGCTCATCGAGTCGGCCATCGAGCTTTTCGACAGCCGCGGGGTAGCCGAGACCACCGTCGCCGATGTCTGCGAGCGCGCGGACGTTTCCGAGAAAACTTTTTTCAACTACTTCCCTTCGCGTGCGCAGCTGCTCAGGGCCATAGCCGACCAGTCGCTCGAAGAACTGTTCGCCCAGCTCGACGCCGCGCGTGAGCAGTCACGGGATGCCGCCGGTCGCGTGCGCGTGTTCTTTGACAACCTGGCCGAGGCGGCCGAGCAACGCGGGCCTCTCAGGCGCGAGCTCTTGAGCGAGATGATCCATTCCGGCCACGACGACGGTGGGCGGGGCGAGCAGGCCCGTCGTCTGCACGATGCGTTCGCGGCTTTTCTTAAAGGCGATGACCTGCGCAGTGACCGTGAACTCGACTCCCTGGTCGAGCTGGTGATGGGCGCGTTCTACGTGCTGATGTTCAACTGGGCAAATCTCGACGACTACCCGTTGCGACGGCAGGCAGTCGCCGTCGCCGAACTTCTGGCCGAGTCGGTCACCGGCACCCGTGTGCTGAAAATCGAAGGAGAATGAAACGATGACAGACCGAGCGGCTCCCCCCATACCCAACGGCTGGTACGCTGTTGCTTGGAGCAAGGAAATAGAACCCGGTGGGGTCAAGCGCGTGTACGCGTTTGAGAAAGAACTCGTCGTGTTTCGTACCGAGTCGGGCAAGGCCACGATTTTTGACGCATACTGCCCGCACCTGGGCGCCCACCTGGGCGAGGGTGGTACGGTCGTGGGCGAGAACCTGCGCTGCCCGTTTCACCACTGGCAGTTCGACACCGGCGGCAGCTGCGTTGGTATTCCCTACGCAAAGCGTGTTCCGCCCAAGGCCCGTGTGGGTACATGGCCGGTGGTCGAGTGCGCCGGAATGGTGTTCGCGTGGCACCACGCGCTGGGTGAGCCGCCGTTTTTCGACGTGCCCGAAGTACCCGAGTACGATCACCCCGATTGGAGCGAGCCCCACAGCTGGGAGATCGAGGTGGAGACCCACGTTCAGGACATGGCCGAGAACAACTGCGACCCGCCTCACTTTCTTTTCGTGCACGAGAACGAGGAAGTGCCCGAGTCCGAGATCGAGTACCTCGACGGCGGCTTGACCATGCGCATGGCAAGTTCGAGCGAGCGCGAGACGGTGATCGGCACCTACACCTCCGAGCTGGAGCGCCACACCTGGTGCATCGGCCTTGCCGGTGTCAGGGTAAAGGGCGTCGGTGACGCGGGCTTGTTGATGTTTTCGTCGACCACGCCGATTACGCGCACACGTTCTCACTCGCGCTGGGTGTTCATGGTGACGCGCAACCTCGAGGGCAGCGCCGGCCAGGAGTTTATCGACACCATGAAGGAAGGCGTGCAGCAGGACATGGAGATATGGAACCACAAGATGCACCGCGCCGACCCGTTGCTGTGCGAAGGCGACCGCTTCCTGGCCGAGTTCAGGCGTTGGACCAGGCAGTTTTATTCTGAGCCCGTGGGCCCGGAGCGTGTCGAAGCGCCAGCGCTCGCTACGGGGGAGGCCGCCCCGGCATGAAAAGGAGATCAAATCTGCGATGACCAACGATTCCGCCACCAAGGGTGCAGCCGACCGTTGCCTCGTTGTATCGTCGGACTGCCACGCGGGCCTGCCGCCCGAGCAGTACCGTGCTTACGTTGACCCCGAGTACCGCGAAACTTTTGACCTCGCTCTACCCATCCAGATTGCGAAAACCGAGGAGGCGTCGCGTGTCTTTCTCGTGGACGAGGTCAACGACGAGTGGCGCAAGGGCATCGAGCGCGAGCTGTCGGGCGCGTGGGACTCGGACATAAGACTCGAGGTAATGGATGGCGATGGTTGCGCCGGCGAGGTTATTTTTCCCGACGGCATTACCGAGATGAACATGCCGCCCTTCGGTGCGGGCCTGTCGCTGCCTACCGAGGAGATCGTGCCCGAGCTGCAGTGGGCGGGTGCGCGTGCGCACAACCGGTGGTTGGCCGAACTGTGCGCGCAGGCGCCCGGGCGGCGCGCAGGGGTGGCCATCGTGCCGGCGCTGTGGGACGTGGACGAGGCGGTCAAAGAGGCGCGCTGGGCCCATGACAACGATCTGCGGTCGGTGCTGCTGCCCACTTGCTGGGGCCGCGAGCCGGCGTGGAATCACCGCCGTTACGATCCGCTCTGGGAGGTCTGCGAAGATCTCGGCCTGGTCGTCAACTTTCATTCTGGTGCTGCTCCCATGAAGGACTACGGCGAGGGCCAGGGTATGGTGGGTATTTATATCAGCGAGGTGGCGTGGTGGACCGCGCGGCCGCTGACCTTCATGATCTGGGGCGGCGTGTTTGAGCGCTACCCGCGCCTGAAGGTAGCGGTGACCGAGGGCACGGCGGTGTGGGTGCCGGAGTTCACGGCGCTGATGGATTTTCGTTACGAGGAGACGCACTTTGCAGCCAAGCTGGGCGACTACCGGAGTCACCTGTCGATGAAGCCAAGCGATTATTTTCGTCGTAATGTTTTCGTGGGGGCGTCGTGTATGTCGCGGCACGAGGCTGAGATCCGTCACGACATAGGCCTGGGCAACATGCTGTGGGGCTCGGACTATCCTCACCCCGAGGGCGCCTGGCCCGGCACCCTCGAACAGATGAGAGTTACTTTTAAAGGTCTGCCCGCTGACGAAGTGCGCGCCATGCTGGGCGGCAACGCTGTCCGGATCTATGGCTTTGACGCCGACGCCCTGGCACCGGTGGTGGAGCGCGTTGGCCCGCGCATGGAAGACATCACCGGCTGAGGGTGCCTGGGCTGCCCGCGCCGAGATGGGTGGAATACCAACGATTGCGGGTTGGGCAAGTCGCCGCGGGGAGTACCGAGAAATGAAAGACTACGCTGAAAAAACGGCCGTCGTTACTGGCGGCGCCAGCGGCATAGGCCTGGCGCTGGGCCGTGAACTGGCAGCCCGGGGGGCGAGGGTGGTGCTGGCCGACGTCGAGCAGTCGGCGCTAGACACGGCGGTGGCCGGCTTGCTCGAGACCGGTGGCAAGGCCCACGGGGTGGTCACTGACGTGAGCGACTACGAGTCGGTGGTCGCACTTGAGCGTCGCGCGGTCGAACTGGGCGACGGCAAGGTGCACCTGCTGTTCAACAACGCGGGCGTGGGCGTGTACGAGGACCTGCCGCTGTGGGAGCTGCCGCTGGTCGACTGGAAGTGGACACTCGACGTCAACCTGTGGGGGGTGATCCACGGCCTGCGCGCGTTCGTGCCCGGCATGCTGGCTCACGGCGAGCCCGGTCACGTGGTCAACACGAGTTCGGGCAACGGGGGGCTTACCTTGTTGCCGACCACGCCGATCTACTCGACCAGCAAGGCGGCGGTGAGCACGCTGACCGAAGCGTTACACCTGCAGCTGGTGGCGGCCGGCGCGGCCATCCGCGCGTCGGTGCTGTACCCGGGGCCGCACATGGTGTCGAGCAATATTTTTACGGCGTTTCGCAACCGCCCAAGTGGGTTGCTGCGTGACGAGGGTCAGCAGACACCGCCCACGCTCGACGAGATTCGCGAGATGTTGGCTGGCGCGGGCCAGGAATTGGAGCTGACAAGCCCCGACCAGGTGGCAGCCATGGCCATGAGCGCGCTCGACGACGACGAGTACTGGATACTTGACATGAGCGACGATACCGAGGCCGCCGTCCGCGCTCGCTT
>DBZX01000051.1:12553-12734 GCA_002311335.1 bacterium UBP10_UBA1149 | reverse complement strand
GGTCGGCGTCAACTGCGGCTCGGTGGATCCTGAGCTCGCCGAGCGATACGGGCCCGGCGACGCCGTGACCCCCATGGTGGAGAGCGCCACCGCGCACTCGGACTTTCTCGACTCTATCGGCTTTACCCGCTACTGCGTATCGCTCAAGGATTCCGACCCCGCCCAGGTGGTCGACGCCAAC
>DBZX01000051.1:0-12309 GCA_002311335.1 bacterium UBP10_UBA1149 | reverse complement strand
TCGAGGCCGCGCGCAGCATCCTCGCCGACGTGGCGGCCGGCCGCGTGCGCAGCGTGGTCGACTACGGCCTGCCGGGGCTCAACATTATCAGCTGCCCGAGTTGCTCGCGGGTAGAGAACGAGGCCTTCGTTCAGCTGGCCGAAGACGTACGCGAGCTCACGGCTTATGCCCGCGACCACAGGCTCACCATTGCCATCATGGGTTGCAGGGTAAACGGCCCCGGCGAGACCGATGACGCCGACCTCGGGCTGTGGTGCGCGCCGACCTTTGTGAACCTCAAGCGTGGGCCCGAGAGCCTGGGCTCGTATTCCTATGAAGAGATACTGCCGCGCCTGCGCGCCGAACTCGACCAGATCATTGCCTCGCAGGTCGCGGCCGAGGGAGCTTGAGAGAGTTGGCTGCCCGCGTTGAAGCACTGTACGTGGCGGTTCGCGGAAGCGAGCCCATGTTGCGCGTGGACCGCGTGACGGCCCTGGCCGGCCGCGGGCTTGACGGCGACCGTTACTGTGAGCGCAGCGGCTACTGGACCGGCGTTGACGAATGCCAGGTTACCTTGATAAGCGCCGAGGATCTTGACGCCATCACCCGCGACACGGGCGTGGCCGTGGGCGAGGGCCAGCACCGGCGCAATATCGTCGTGCGCGGTATGATAGAGGGCGGTGCGGTAGAGGGAGCTGGCCTGCAAGCGCTGGCCGGGCAGCGTTTCCGGTTGGGCAGCGCGCTGTTCGAGTACGACCGGCCTCGTCCGCCCTGCGCCTACATCGAGGCGCTCACCGAGCCTGGCATGACCCGTTCGCTGCTCGGCCGCGGTGGCATCTGCGTGCGCGTGATCGAGGACGGTAGCGTGGGCGAGGGCGACGAGATCGTGGTAGCAGCGCCGCGCGGCTGAACGATGGTCTTAGCGGTTACGAAACCCCGCGCGCATCGACTGCTGCCGGGCACCGCCGCGTTGCTGGTCCTGCTGGTGGCGGCTGCCCTGGGCGGGGGTGACTCGGGCGAGGACTCGGCGCGGATCGTGATCAGGTCTACCGGGGTGCTGTCGAGCCTGCTGTTCGTGTTGGCCTGGGCGGCGGCACCTCTTGCGCATCTCAGTGGGAAACGCTGGGCTCGCTCGCTGCTGGCTTCGCGCCGGCGAGTGGGCCTGGGCCTGGCCATGTCGCACGGCGTTCACCTGCTGGCCCTGCTCACGCTGGCCCGGCTGGTCGAGCTGGGGGTGGACCCGCTCACCCTGGTAGCCGGCAGCGGAGGTTTCGTGGTCATAGCCCTGATGGCTGCCACCAGTAGCGACGCTGCGGTCGCAGCGCTGGGCAGGGAGCGCTGGCTGCTGCTGCATCGCACCGGCATGCCGTATCTCTGGGTGGTGTTCACCTTTACCTGGGCGGGGGGAGCCGCGCACAGCCCTGTGGCCGCGGTGGGAACGGCCGTGATGCTGGCGCTCGCGGCGCTGAGGATTTACGCTCGCCTGCGGGCGCGCCGTGCGAGCAGCAGCGGCTGCGCGACCGTGGGAGCAGGCGAGACATGGAAATAAACGGAATAGCTCACGTGATGTTGACGGCGACCGCTTTGACCAGCAGCGCAGCGGCTTGCACCACGTCTGCCTGCGCGCCCCCCCCTGGGAATCTCACTGCCCGGCTGCGGTTTCGATGTCTACGCCCGGGCCGGAGCCTTCGGGCTCGCGTATGCGGTCGATGAGCTGTTGCACGGCGGGCCCTGGCGGTTTGCAGAAGGGTACCAGCAGCAAGGCCACGGCAAAATTGAGGAGCATGCCCACCGAGCCTATGGCCTGGGCGCTTATGCCGAAGCACCAGGCCGGCATGCCGAAAAACCGGTTGCCTATGATGTAGGCGGCCGTAAAGCCTATACCGATCACCATGCCGCTCACGGCAGGCACGGTGCCCACGCGGCGAGAGAAAATACCCATCACCAGCGCCGGGAAAAAACTCGCCGCGGCCAGTCCGAAGGCGAACGCGACCACCTCGGCGACAAAACCGGGCGGGTAGATTCCGAATATGCCGGCTATCACCACGGCCAGTCCTATGGTGGCCCGTCCCACGGCCAGTCGCTTGGCCTCGGACGCTTGCGGGTTGATGATGCGGTAGTAAAGATCGTGGGCGACGCTCGACGACACGACCAGCAGCAAGCCGCTGGCCGTCGACAGCGCCGCCGCCAGCCCGCCGGCTGCCATGAGCGCTATGATCCACGCCGACAGTCCGGCCATTTCGGGCGTGGCCAGCACTATGATGTCGCGGTCGGGTCCCGACAGGCCGGCCTCGCGCAGTTCGGGTCGCGCGTCTTCGCCGCCGGCACCGTCCAGCCAGCGCTGGTGGCTGGTGGCCAGTGCCTGCATGTGCGCTGCCGCCATGCTACCGCTCCTGAACACCTCGTTGTCGTCACCGGCCGAGTAACGAAGGCGGTTGTCACCGTCGTCGAACCAGGCGATGAGCCCGGTCTGTTCCCAGCTCTCGAACCAGGCCGGCAGTTCCTGTCGGCTCTGCCCCTGCAGGCTGTCTATCATGTAGTAGCGCGCAAACGCCGCCGTGGCCGGCGCGGTGAGATAGAGCATGGAGATAAAAAACAGCGCCCAGAATGCGCTCCAGCGCGCGGCCTTTACATTCTTGACGGTGTAAAAACGCACCAGCACGTGCGGCAGGCCAGCCGTGCCCACCATGAGCGCGAGCGCAGTAAGGCCCACGTTGAGCCGGTTCCAGCGCTGCGAGGCAAAGGCATCGGTGTAGCTGGCAAAGCCGAGGTCGGCGTGGATCTGGTTGAGCTTGTCGAGCAGGTACACGCCACCACCCGACGCGCTGTCGAGCAGCTCGGCACCCATGCCCACCTGCGGCAGCGCGTGGCCGGTCAGGCGTATGCTGATGGCTATGGCAGGCACGAGGAAGGCGGTAATGAGCACCCAGTACTGGGCCACCTGCGTCCAGGTGATGCCCTTCATGCCGCCCAGGGTGGCGTAGACGAAGACGATGGCCATGCCTATGATGACGCCCACGTTGATGTCGACTTCCAGGAAGCGCGAGAAGACCACGCCTACGCCGCGCATCTGTCCGGCCACGTAAACAAAGCTGATGAATACGGCGCACAGCACGGCCACCACGCGTGCTATGTTCGAATCGTAGCGGTCGCCGATGAAGTCGGGCACCGTGAACTTGCCGAACTTACGCAGGTAGGGCGCCAGCAGCAGGGCCAGCAGCACGTAGCCGCCCGTCCAGCCCATGAGGTACACGCCGCCCGAGTAGCCCATCATCGAGATCAACCCGGCCATGGAGATGAACGAGGCGGCGCTCATCCAGTCGGCGGCGGTGGCCATGCCGTTGGCCATCGCCGGCACTCCGCGCCCAGCCACGAAAAACCCGCGGGTGTCGCGCACGCGGCTTCGCCACGCGATGCCCAGGTACAGCGAAAAACTCAGGCCCACGAAGAGGTAGGTCCACGCCGAAACGCTCACTTGCCCGCCTCCCCGCTACGCTCTTCCTGCAGCTCGCGGTGGTAGCGATCGTCCACGCGGTTCATGAGGGCCGCGTAGACGGCGATCAATAACACGAAGACGATAATGCTGCCCTGTTGGGCGAACCAGAAGCCCAGTGGGAAACCACCGAGGCGGATCTGGTTGAGGGTCGGTGCGCCGATTATGCCCAGGCCGAAGCCCGCTATCGCCCAGATGAGCAGCAGCACGGCCATGATCTTGAGGTTGGTGCGCCAGTAGCGCGCGGCAATCGAATCTTTCATAAGGGGATACGTTCCTTCCGGTTCCCAAGGGTGGCAACCGGTGCGCGCCCTGGGTCCGCGGGCGAGACTGGAAGGTATACGTCTTTGCGGGTAGAAGGTAGACCATGGAACTTAAAGGGAAAAAGGCACTTGTAACCGGCGGTGGCGTGGGCATAGGACGGGCCACGGCGCTGGCACTGGCGGCGGCCGGCTGCCACGTGGCGGTAAACTACTCGCGCTCGCGCGAGGATTGCGAGGCTACCGCGGCAGAGATCGAAGGGCTGGGCGTCAAGTCGCTTGCCATCAAGGCCGACGTGGGCAACGACGAGCAGGTGCGCGCGATGGTTGCCGAGACGGTTGAAGTACTGGGAGGTCTCGACGTGCTGGTGAACAACGCCGGCGTGACCTGCTTCGTGGCCCACGACGATCTCGAGGGCGTGAGCGACGAGGACTGGGAACGTATTTTTGACACCAACGTGCGCGGCACCTTCTACTGCACGCGCGCTGCGGCCGATGCGCTCAAGGCCGGTGAGGGCGGCGCGGTGATCAACCTGTCGAGCGTGGCCGGCGTCTACGGCATGGGTAGTTCGATTCCCTACTGTGCTTCGAAGGCCGCTATCAACAGTCTCACGGTCACTACCTCGAGGGTCATGGCCCCCGAGGTCAGGGTCAACGCCGTGGCGCCGGGCTTCGTTGACACCCGTTGGTGGAAGGACCGGGAACACTACGACGTCATCAAGCAGATGGCAGCCGAGGCCACCCCGCTCAAGCGCGTGGCGGGACCCGACGACGTGGCGCAAACCATCATGGGCTTGCTGCGGGCCGACATGGTGACGGGCGACATCGTGGTGATGGACGGCGGAATGGGCCAGTCACACGGCTGAGGGGGGAGAGCTGATGTTCGAAGGACTGGCGAGAGAATTGAGGACGATAAGGGTCCTTGGCAGGACCGGCCTGAAGATGCTGCGCTTCAAGCCCGGCGGCACGCACACCGTGGCCGGGCAGCTCGAAGAGCAGGTCGACCGTACACCGTCGGCCACCGCGCTGCGTTTCGAGGGAGAATCGGTGAGTTACCGGAACATGGACGAGGCCGCCAACCGGGTGGCGGCGTGGGCGCGTTCGCAGGGGGTGGGGCACGGCGACGTCGTGGCGCTGCTGATGGAGAACCGCCCCGAGTTCATAATCACCTGGTTCGGACTGGCCAAGGTCGGTGCAGTGACCGCGCTGATCAACACCAACCTCGCGGGTGCCCAGCTGGCCCACGCGATCACGGTGTCGGGTGCGCGCGAGCTGGTTGTAGACGCCGCGCTGGCCGAGCGCTGGACCGAGATCGCCGACGAGTTGCAGGACGCGCCCCGCGCCTGGGTGAGTTGCGGCGAGCACGAGGGCTGTTTGCCGCTGGACCCGGTGCTGGCCACCGCTTCGAGCGAACGGCCGCCGGCCTCGCTGCGCGAGAAAGTCCGCTCGCGTGACGATCTTTTTTATATCTACACCTCGGGTACCACGGGCAATCCCAAGGCCGCTCACTTCAGTAATTTTCGTTTCCTCGGAGTAGGCGCGGCCTACACCGTGCTGGCCGACGCCGGGCCCAACGACAGGGTGTATTGCGTGCTGCCCCTGTATCACTCGAGCGGCGGCGTGATCGCGGTCGCGACGGCGCTGCTCAACGGCGGCTGCCTGGTCATCAGGCGGCGTTTTTCGGCGTCGGCGTTCTGGCGCGAATGCACTGAAGAAGGCGTCACCATTATCCTGTACATCGGCGAGCTGTGCCGTTACCTGCTCCACGGTGAGCCGAGCGAATACGATCGCGCGCACTCGGTCAGGTGCGCGGTGGGCAACGGTCTGCGGCCCGACATCTGGGAAGAGTTTCGCGATCGCTTCGGCTTGGCCGAAATACGCGAGTTTTACGGTGCCACCGAGGCCAACTTTGCGCTCATAAACGTAGATAACACCGTGGGCTCGGTAGGGCGCGTGCCGGCCTGGGCCAAGCCCATGCTGCCCGTGGAGCTGGTGCGCTACGACGTCGAGTCAGACTCCCATCCGCGCGACGCAGGCGATTTTATGATCGCCTGTGGCACCGACGAGGTGGGCGAGGCCGTGTGTCGGATGCCGGCCGACAAGGGCCGCCCGGTGGCCGAGTTCGAAGGCTACACCGACAGGGAGGCCTCCGAGCGCAAGGTATTGAGGGACGTGTTCGAGAGCGGCGACCGCTGGTACCGCAGCGGCGACCTGCTCAGGCGCGACGCCAATGGCTACTACTACTTCGTGGATCGCATCGGCGATACCTTTCGCTGGAAGGGCGAGAACGTATCCACCAACGAGGTGGCCGAGCAGCTCACGGCCTGCACGGGCGTGAGCGAGGCCACGGTCTACGGCGTAGAGGTGCCGGGCGCGGACGGCAGGGCCGGCATGGCGGCGCTGGTCGTTGACGGCGAGCTCGACCTCGCGAAGCTCTATAGCGAGGTGACGGGTTCACTGGCGGCTTACGCGCAGCCGCTGTTCCTGCGCCTGGTGGAGGTCGTGGACGTGACGGGTACCTTCAAGCACCGCAAGACAGACATGGTACGCGAGGGCTTTGACCCCGCGGTGGTGGCCGACCCGTTGCTGTTTCGCGACGACGAGGCCGGCTGCTACGCGCCGCTCGACGAGGCACTGCGGGAGCAAATAGTAGACGGTAGCGTCAGGGTCTGACGCTCGCCGGAGAGCCGCGCCGCTGGGGCTCGCAGAAAAAAGGGCCCGCACTGCGCGTGGCAGCACGGGCCCGGTAATGTCCGGGGCCGTTTCCCCGGGGTTTACTCGTTGCGCGACCTCAGGGCAGCACGCCGTTGGATATGTTGAGACCAATCTCGTGATTACGTCCGGGGCCGCCGAATCCCGCACCCGAATTGATCGCGGGCGACGTGGTGGCCGTGTAACAGTAAATGCTGGTGGACTGGTAGTTATCGGCGTTGCCAGACAGCAGGCCGTTTCCCTCTATCAACGGGGCAAAACATTCCAGTTTCGTTTCAATGCAGCCGGCGGCTCCAACAAAATCGTCGTCGTTTCCAAGGAAACCGTCGACGCCCGCTTCGCATTGGCGGCGTTCTTCGCAAGGCCCCGAACAGCTGTCGCCCGCTCCACAGTCTGATTGACTCGTGCAGGGAGTACCGGCGGTGACGCAGGTGGCACTACAGCCCGCTCCGATGCTGGATTTATCACAGACGCGGAAGCCGTGCCCCTCGCCGGTGCAGCTCGTCTCGGTGGGTCCCGTGGAACATTCGCGGTCCAAGGGCCACGGATCCCCGGCCTTGAGTTCGCACAGCGGTATGCAGAGCCCAGCGGGGCAGGCATCCACGCAAGTTCCGCTTCCGCAGGTGGCGCTGCTGGTGCAGGCATCGTGCTCGGTCGCGGGATCACCCTCGCAATGGCTCGGGTTCACGCAGCTGCTGCCCGGACAGTCGGAGTCCTCGTCGCAGGCACGGTCCGCGTTTGCGCCCGCTGCGCAGCTGGCGAAGGTTCCGCTACCGCTGGCGTCTGCGCATCCACCGCCCGAATTTATCCCCGAGTTGCAACCCGGGTTGCATGAGTTGACCTGTGTAGGCACGCCACCCGCATCCGGGCAGGGGCAGTCGTACAATTCGAAACCAGCAGACGAGCAGGGCACGCCCTCGACAGTGGCATCCAGGGATCGGGAGTAGGTAGTGTTGGGCAAGTGGCGTATGCGTAACCCGAACTCACCCGATATGGTCTTGCCCTCGTCGGGCGGGCAGTCGTTAGACACCGAGCCGAAGACTGGATCAACGTCGCCCACCTCGCAGGCGGCTCCGTTCCTGGCATATCCCGCGCCACCGAAGCAGATATTAGACAGGTTGCAGCTGCTGCCCGGGCAGTCGCCTGACGCGCTCCCGCAGGTTTCACCCACCGGGCAGTCGCTGCTGAAGCGGCACTCGTCACCGCTGGTACTACAGCTGCCACTACAAGGCAGGCCTTCGAAGGTGCCCCCGTTGCAGAAGCCACCGCATACCGGGCAAGGTGTGGAGGTATTTATGCCGAGGTAGACCTTGCTGTTGGCTTCGTAGAAGTACTCGGTGGCACCGGTCTGCATGTTATGAGTCCCGGTAACGTCGGTGGCCATTCTCTGCAGCGTGCATACGGGCGTCCCGCCGTTGGATACCGGAAAGGGGTTGCTGCTTAGAAGGAATACGCAGTTGGCGCTTCGGTCGCACTGGCCACGACATACTTCGTTAGCTCCGCAGTCGCCCTGCGAGCTGCAGTTGCCGACCGGGCTCCCACCCGAGTCGTAGCACTGGGCCTGGCAGTCGTCGTGGTCGGAGCAGCTCGCGCCGGCATCACTGTTGAACGCATCGCAGGTTCGGCAGTCCTGGTCCCTGAGGCAATCGCCCACGCCGGGTGTGTTTGAGCAAGTGGGCCTCGTGGTTGCCGTTATCGTGCAGACAGGGTCGGCCGAGCTACCGGTGCAGGTGTTGTTGGTCAACTCAGAGCAGTCGCAGTCCGTCCTGTCCAGTATGAACCCACCCTTGTTTGGTGTGGCCTGGTCGTGCGAGCCGCCTATCCAGCCAGCGTCAGAGTCCGAGGCAATAGCGTCGGCTTGTTTCCGATAACGCGACACATTTGCGCAGGTGCACTGGAAAAGGTCGCCCGGCGGAAAACAGGCGCCGGGGCAACTGGCGGCATCGGTGCCGTCACACTCTTCTCCCAGCAGCATACTGCTGCTCGGCCCCTGGTTTATGACATTATCGCCGCAGACCGCCGTGGGAGGGTAAGCGGCTTCAATTATCGACCGCGTTGAGTAGCTGCGGTCCGGGGCCAACTCCTGGGAATCGCCCAGCTCAGCCGCGGCATCGGCCACGCAGTCCTGGGCGTCGGCTATCGAGGTGACGCCCCCCACTCCCTCTCCGCACAGGTCGAGTTCCAGGATGTCGCCATCAGTGCATTTCTTGGCTATGTCAGCGCGCAGCTTGGCGTCGGACTTGCTTATCTTGTCCGCCAGCTTGGTGTCGTCGGTGGTGCAGGTACGCGGGTTGCCCAGCGTCTTGCCCTTGTTGATCGAGTCGCGGCACTTGGCCACTCCCTTTGCTACCGTAGAGGTAAGCTTCACGGCTGACTTGGAGATCGTTGACAGGCACTTGGACGTGTCCTTCGAAAGACCGTCGGCGTTGCCTATGGATCCGTATACCAGGTCAATGAGATCAGAGCCGCTTGCAGAACCGAGCTGCCCGGCACACTCGCCTATCTGCGAGCCGGATTCGAGTGCTTCACCCAGCGTCGATTCGCAGAACGGGCCCGGGTAGTTGATGGTGCCCATGTCGAAGGCACCGTCGCCCTTGCATAGTTCGTTGGCCGATCCTGCGAGCGGGGGACAGACGTTGTCGGCAACGCAGTCGATTCCTGACACCGTGCAGGTGCTTCCGCAGCTCTTGGCGGCCGTCGCCGTGGCCTTGGCCGTGGCCTTGTCTATTTTTGCCTGGCCCTTGGCGTCCGGGCACGAGCCCACGGCCTTTCCGCTTATGTCGGCGTCGCGGCACTTGGCCAGTGATTTGGCCGTGGTAGAGGCGGCCTTGGTGGCAGCCTTGGACACCTTTGAAACGCACTTGCCTTCGAGCTTGCTGGTAAGCGCGGCT
Organism: bacterium UBP10_UBA1149; assembly: GCA_002311335.1. Lineage (GTDB taxonomy): Bacteria > Desulfobacterota > Binatia > UBA1149 > UBA1149 > UBA1149. The sequence goes on along the minus strand of DBZX01000051.1, from coordinate 2,974 downwards.
GCTGACGCGGTGGTCGGTTGGAGCAGTACACCGCCGGTAAAGACCGAGGCTGTGAAGAATAACGAAGCCACGGCCAGCAGGGCTACCGACGACGAGTTGTGTACGTTTTTCATTGCGGCAATTTCCTCCAACGGGGCATCGCTGTCAGGCCGGGGCCTTCCCGCTCAGCACCGGGCTGCACTCATATTTCAAGGGGTCGGGTCAAAGCAGACACGCCCGGTACAAGCCTAGGAAATCGGTCGCTATCCTGTCAAGCGGAAAATTGCTCTGCTTTGCCCGTCTGGGCGTTCGCGAGAAGAAAGTCCTGTCTACGCACCCCCGGCCGGGGGGGTAGGCCGGCTGCTGGGCTGGGGGCCTGTCCGCCGGACGCCGGGTGACGGGCGCCTACCTGGAACGCAGCAGGCCGTTGAAGCGGTCGAGGTTGGCCACGCCAAGGTAAACGTGGAGTACGGCCAACAGCGCGGCCACCGCTATGCCGGCCGGATCGAGGAAGGCGTGGAAGGCGACGATGTTTACCATCACCGGTGCCAGCAGAATCAACGCCAGTGGAACGAAGAAGCCGGTCAACAGCAGGAAGCCGCACACGGTCTCGACCAGGCCCGTCATCGGGAAGATGTAGCCGGAGGCAGCCAGTGCTCCGAGGAACTCGGCCGCCGCACCGTGGTGCTCGGGCGTGGGCATGAAGTGCAGGAACTTGTTGAGTCCGAACACGAACATCGCCAGGCCCAACAGAATTCGTATAACCATCGTCAATCGCGTTTCCATTGTTGCCCTCCCCCGGGGCCTCCATTGTCTGCGTCGGCGGGGCCGTGGTCAACAGCGCCAGCCCTCGACGTGATCGACGGTGCGGTTAAACGTGGCCTTCAGGGTTGCAGCAGGCGGCTGGTCCACTCCCCGTTGCGCCTTACGAACAATTCCCGGTGGTGCAGCCGTGGTTCCCGCCGCGTCCAGAATTCGATGCGCCGAGGCTTGATGGAGTACCCCTTCCAGTAGTCGGGGCGCTTGATGTCCCGGCCTTCGCTGTCTTTCTCGAGGTGACGATACTCGGCCATCATCCGTGAGCGGTCGAACAGCGTTCGGCTCTGTTGCGATACGGCCGCGGCCAGCTGGCTGCCGCGGGGACGGGTGGCCCAGTACTTGTCGGCCGTCGCGGCCGATAGCAGCGTGGCGGTTCCTTCTATGCGCACCTGTCGCCCGGTGGCATCCCAGTAGAACGCCAGCGCGGCGGCCGGGTTGTTGCGCAGTTGTTCGCCCTTGTCGCTCTGGGCGTTGGTATAGAAAACAAAACCGTCGGGGCTGGCCTGCTTGAGCAACAGGTAGCGCAGCGTTGGGCGGCCGCGGCTGTCTACAGTGGCCATGGCGCAGGCTTCGGGCAGGGGTATGCCAGCGCGCCTGGCTTCGGAGAACCAGCGATTGAATCGTTTTACAGGGTCTATGGCCATTGTTGTTTTTCCGCTTCAGGGGGCAGCGTTGTTATACGGGGTAGCTCAGCTCGTCGCCGCTGTACTCGGCCATTTCTTCGCGACCAAGTCGGGCGGCTGCCTGCAGGCACAGCTCCAGGTCGCGGGCCTGGGCTTGCCTGTCGCCTGGCCGACCTATGGGAGTTCCCAGTGGTCGAGGAAAGTGCAGCGTGCGCGGTACCCCGAGCTTGCGCGTCGTTTCGGGCAGCAGGGTGACCATGAGGGTGGCTATGCCGCGCTCTTCGATGGCTCTAGCTACCAGGCCGACGGCCCGGTGGCAGTAGCCTCAAGCCGGCGTGAGTATTGCGATGTCCACCTCGTCGGAGACCATGGCCTCGGCCAGCTCGGGGGCGTAGCGCTCGATGAGCTCGGTAGGGTCGGGAATGCCGCCGCTGAAACTGAAGTGACGGGGACCCACGCTGCCTATCTTTCCGTCCGCGGCGAAGTCGTTGAGCACGGCCAGCGGCAGCATCACGCCGCTGTCCAGTTCAACGTTGTCCGTGTCATAGAACATGTGGCTGACCACCAGGCGGGCGGGGTCGGCATCTCCCGGTATCACCCGGTAGCTGCAGTCGCCTTCTTTGACAGCGAGGTCGAAGGGCTGCTGGTCGTCGAGTATGAGTCCGCCCGAGTTCACCAGGGCCACCCGGCATTGCTTCAGCGGCTTCAACAGGGGCGAAAACGGGACTTCGCTGTGCCAGCGGTGGTTCTCGCGGGCGGCGTGCCACTGGTAGATACCCGGCGTGTTGCGTTGCATCCACAGGGCGACCCGGGCCACGGCCCGCTTCGACCAGGCTACCTCGCTCGAAGAGAGAGGCGCTCGGCTGTGGGTAGGGGATTGCATGGTCCATGTTTAGCCGAGCCCTGCCAAAACTGGAAGGCGGTGGCAAGCCGGCCTTGCCAAGGGTCAACAGCCGGTTACACTGCGGGTCGCGAGAACAGCTTTCGCAAGGAGAAATACCGCCCATGGAAGATCAGCAAAGCGAACAGTCACAGCCGCCAATAGGAGAACAGCCGCCCGCAGGCGAGAAGCGCCCCGGGGCCGAGGTGTCCCTGGACATGCCACTGGCCGAGGCGATGAGCACGCAGAGGGCGATACGCCGACTCACCGACGACCCGGTAGACGATGGCCTGGTGCTGCGCTTGCTCGAACTGGCGCTCAAGGCGCCCACCGGTTCGAACGCGCAGAACTGGGAGTTCGTTGTCGTCAGGGACCCCGCGGTCAAGGCCGCGCTGGGGCGGCAGAATATGCGCATGTGGAAAATCTACGGCGGCCTCGGGCGCTGGTTGGCGCGCAACGACGAGGGGCAGCAGCGCATCCTGAATGCCGTGCAGTGGCAGGCCGATCATTTTGAAGACATCCCGGTGATCGTTGTGGCCTGCCTCAGGAGCATCATTCCGCCGTGGCCTCCCATGGCAGCCACGGGCTTGTACGGTTCGATCTACCCCTCGGTGCAGAACCTGTTGCTGGCCGCACGCGCGGCCGGGCTGGGCGCGGCGCTGATAACCCTGCC
>DBZX01000048.1:30120-33236 GCA_002311335.1 bacterium UBP10_UBA1149 | reverse complement strand
GGAAAAAACTTCTTCATGTGAGGGTCTCCTTTGTCTTTGTTGGGGGCTGCGAGAGGCGCGGGCAATGCCCAACCTGTCGGCAAGAATGCGGTCAGGAAGGCACCTGTGTCAAGGGAAAACCTATCTGGGGGGCTCTACAAGCTGCCCAGCACCGTACGGGCCAGTGCCAATCCGGCCCAGACCGCGGCCAGGCCGACCAGCAGGTTGAGCGCTATGTTGGCCAGCGCCAGCGTGGTAGCGCCGCTTTCAAGGTAGCGCAGGGTGTCGTATCCAAAGGTCGAAAAAGTAGTGAACGATCCCAGGAAACCCACCGTCACCGCCAACTTGACCGTGCGCGACAGGGCCGCGTTGGCCAGTCCGTAGTGCATGATGAAGCCGAGCAGGAAACAGCCCACTACGTTGACCAGCAGTGTGCCCCAGGGCAGCGCCGTGCCCAGCGTGCGGTAGGCCAGCGCTCCCATGCCGTAGCGGCTCAGTGCGCCCAGCGCCCCCGCCACTGCCAACCACCCCAGTTCTGCCGCCATCTGTTCGTCTTCTCCGCGACGGCCGGACCACCACCCGACCGCCTGCCCCCTGCCCTTACACGCTAAAAACTCCGCGTCCAACATCGCCCCTTGACATAACAGACATTTGTCTGCTATCTATATCTCCCATGGCACCGATCACTCCACCCGGAAAAACGCGCGAGCGGGTATACCGCTTCATGCGCCGACGCCTGCTGGCCGGCGACCCCCCTTCTGTGCGCGAGCTCCAACAGGCCATGGGCTTCAGCGCCGTGCAGACCGCACAACAACACCTCAAGGCCCTGGTAGGCGAAGGCCGACTGCTGCGCCCCGAAGGCCGCGCGCGAGGATATCGTCTCCCTGAAACAAGATTCCAAAAAGAAGCCCACGCCGCCAGAAGCGCTGCTTTCAGCGGCCGTACTTCGGGCGGACGAGTTTCCAATCACACCTTCGCCACCCAGGCTGTACCGCTACTCGGCCGTGTACAGGCGGGCGGGCTTACCGAGGCCGTTGAAGACCCCGAAGGCTGGCTGACCCTGCCCTCGCGCTTCGACGCAAGCCAGCTGTTTGCCCTCAGGGTCCAGGGTCTGAGCATGTCGGGAGCGGGCATACTGCCCGGCGACATAGCCATAGTCCGCCAGCAGGAAACAGCCGAATCGGGCGACGTGGTGGTGGCCATGGTCGACGATGAGGCCACCATCAAGCGCTTTTACCGCCGTGGCCGGCAGCTGGAGCTGCAGCCGGAGAACCCGGACTTCGAGGTCATCGTTCCCACAGAAGGATCGCTCAAGCTACTGGGCAAGGTCGTAGAACTGCGCCGCTACATGGACGGGGTCGCTCCGCTCGAAGAGGCCCCCCCCGAAGAGGAGTAAATGTCATCATGATAAGCACTGCCATAAATACCGCTCGGTCGGGCACCCTGCCGCTTTTCCCCCCACTTGCTGTAACTCCGGCTGATTCCACTCCGACCGCTATAACTCCGACCACTTCCACCCCGGAAGGGCCGCAGGGTTCGCCCGCACGCAGATGGCGGCGTGGCGAACTCTGCGGCCGACTCACCGAGTTGTCGGCCTGGGGTCCATCGGCCTCACTCACGCTGGCTATCGATCTCGTGCTCGAAGCCCAGCAGCAGGGAGAGCCAGTGGCCTGGATAAGCACGCGCAAGAGTTCGTTCTTTCCCCCCGACGCCGCCGCTAACGGTGTAGACCTCGGCGCACTGCCCGTCGTCCACGCCAACAGTGGCCGAACCGCCGGACGCGCAGCCGACCGACTGCTGCGCTCGGGTGCCTTCGCCCTGATCATCATAGACCTTGGCCGTACGGAAAGGGATCGTGGAGCTGGAGCCGGGCTTCCACTGCCACTGCAATCGCGACTGCTCCAGCTGGCACTCAAACACGATGCGGCGGTGTTGTTCCTGACCGAAAAGCCATCGACCGCCCCTTCGCTGGGGTCGCTGGTATCCCTGCGCGCCCAGGCCCGCCGCCGCAAAACCGGCCCCGGACGCTACACCTGCGAACTGCTGGTCCTCAAGGACAAGCGCCACGGCCCCGGCTGGCAACACGACACGTTTCGCAATGGACCACCCGGACTGCGCTGAGCCTGGATACACCGGCCAGGAAACTCCCGGCCAGGAAACTCCCCCTGGCGAGCTGGCCTGCGTTGAGCTGCCCCAACTCGCGTTGCAGCTTCTGCTCCGTGATAACCCCTCGTGGCAGGGTCAGGCGGTAGCACTGCTCGACCAGCAGCATCCCCAGGGCAACATCCTCGCGCTTACGGCGACTGCCCGCCGGCGACACGCCGCGCCGGGGCAACGCTACGCCTCGGCCCTCTCGCTGCTGCCCGACCTCAGGGCGGGCACGGTCGAGGCCGAACAGATCAGTCGCGCAGTGGAACAAGTGACCCGCCTGCTCGACCGCTTTACCCCGGGCGTCGAGCCGTCCACCGACACGCCGGGCCTGTTCTGGCTTGACGCCTCGGGCCTGGACCGCCTCTACCCCGACACGCAATCCTGGCTGCGCGCAATAGACGAGGCCCTGCTGTCTGACGGCTGGGAGGCCTCGAGCGTGGCTGGCTTTTCACGTTTCGGTACCCGGGCTCTGGCGGGTGCCGGGCGGCGGGCCCTCGTGCTCAACAGCCCCGACGAGGAACGACGGCTGGCCAGTCGCATTACTCTCGACCGGCTCGGCCTGCCACCCGCGCTGGTAGAAAAACTCGAGCACCTGGGCGTGCGCAGTGTGGGCGCGTTTCTGCGCCTGCCGGCCGCGGGCATCAAGCGCCGCTTTGGTCACGAAGTCGCCCGCCTCCACGCACTGGCCGACGATCGCTTGTGGAACCCACTGCAACCCACTGCAGTCGAGATACCCTGCAGCGTAAAAACCCTGCTCGACCAGGCCGTCGACGACAGCGAGAGACTGCTCTTCATCCTGCAACCGATGCTCAAGCGACTGCTGGCCCAGCTGGCCTCGCGGGGCCGGTCACTGCGCGTGCTTCACCTCATGTTGCAACTCGACGATCGCAGCAACCGACTCGAAAGCCTGCACCCGGCCACCGCCACGCTCGACGTATCGGCACTGATGGAGTTGCTCACCCTCCGGCTGGGCAGCGGGCGCCTGC
>DBZX01000048.1:15604-30041 GCA_002311335.1 bacterium UBP10_UBA1149 | reverse complement strand
CCGCCGTGAGCGAGCTTGAGATCCGCGCCGACACCGTCAAGACACCCCCCGGGCAGGCCCAACTGCCGGGCTGTCGCAGCGGTCGCGATCTCGAGGCGGCCAACCGGGCGCTGGCGCGCGTGCGCGCAGAGCTGGGCGAAGCGTCGGTGACCCGTGCCGCACTGCGCGAGGCCCACCTGCCCGAGGCATCGTGGACCTGGCTGCCGCTGGGGCTGCCGGGCGAGCCCGGCCTGCAGGCGGCGGAGCCGCGACAGGTCAGGCAACGACCACTGCTGCGGCGCGTATCGCGGCCCCGTCCCATTGCCCCCCGTCCCCCGGCCGGCCGCGACTGGTATCCGCTGGGTGCCGACAGCGGCGCGGTCAGACACCGCGACGGACCCTACCTGCTGTCGGGTGGCTGGTGGGCCGGCGACGGCGCGGATCGCGGCGTACAACGGGAGTACTGGTTTGCCCAGACCGAAGACGAACAGATCCTGTGGATTTACTTTGACAACAAGCGCAACCGCTGGTTCCTGCACGGACGGGTGGAATAGGAGCGTGGGGTAGGAGCCGAGGACAACACCGTGCAGCAACGGCCCGACGGCTATGTGCCCCTGTGGTGCAAGAGCAACTTTTCTTTTCTCGAAGGCGCAGGCCATCCCGGCGAGCTGGTCGACGCCTGCCACCGGCTCGGCCTGCCGGCCGTTGCCCTCTGCGATCGTGACGGCGTGTACGGCATGGTCGAAGCGTGGCAGCGGGCCCGCGAGCTGGGCGTAAAGCTCATCACCGGTTCCGAAGTCACAGTCGACGACGGCTCCACCCTGCTGCTGCTGGCCGTCGACCGCGGCGGCTATGCCAACCTCTGCCGGCTGATCACGCGCGGCAGACTGCGCTCGCCCAAGGGCAGTTCGTCGGTGTCGTGGCAGGAGATCGCCGAACACGCGCAGGGCATGCTGGCGCTGTGGGGAGGACCACGCAGCCTGCTCACCGCCGCGGCCGAGCCCGTGCACCCGCAGCGCCTGCTCGCCGAGGCCTTTGGCGAGCGCCTGTACGCGCTCCTGGCCCGTCACCACGAAGCACCCGAGGTCGAGGCCAACGCCCGCCTGCTCGCGCGCGCGCAGCGCTGGCAACTGCCCGTGGTGTCTGCGAGCGAAGTGCTTTACCCCCTGCCCGAGCGTCGCAGGCTGCACGATGTAGTCACCTGCATCCGCCACGGCACCACGCTCTCGGCTGCCGGCAGGCTCACGCGCCCCAACGACTGCCACTCACTGCTCGGGCCACGGGAGTTCGCGCGCCTGTACGACGATGACCTGCAGGCCGTGGCCCGTACCCACCAGATCGCCGAGCTGTGCAGCTTTGACCCGTCTCAGCTCTGCTACCGCTATCCCGACCATCGCCTGCCCGACGGCCGCACGGCCATGCAACAACTCGAACAACTCACGCTCAGCGGCGCGGCCCGGCGCTACCGCGGCAACGTGCCCACGGCGGTCACCGCGCAACTGAAAAAAGAACTGCTCCTCATCAACGAGCTGGACTACCCGGGCTACTTCCTGACCATGCACGAAATCGTGGAGTTCTGCCATGAGCACGGCATCCTCTGCCAGGGCCGCGGCTCGGCCGCCAACTCGGCGGTGTGCTTCTGCCTCGGGATAACGGCCGTCGATCCGACGCGCAGCGACCTGTTGTTCGAACGCTTTCTATCCAGGGAGCGGGCCGAACCTCCCGACATAGACCTCGACATCGAGCACGACCGCCGCGAAGAAGTCATCCAGCACGTCTACCGAAGCTACGGCCGCTCGCACGCCGCCATGGTGGCCAACGTGGTGCGCTACCGCGCCAGGTCGGCCGTGCGCGACGTGGGCAAGGCTCTCGGACTGCCCGAGACCTCGACCGACCGGCTGGCGCGAGTGCTCTCGCACCGTTCGTGTGTCGAAGAAGCCGACCTGTCCGCCGCGGCGCTGGACCCCGAGCTCACCATACACCGCCACCTGCTGACACTGTCCAACGAGATCCTCGATTTTCCGCGGCACATGTCCATACACCCGGGCGGTTTCCTACTCGGCTATGAGCCCGTGCACGACCTGGTGCCCATTGAGAACGCGAGCATGGAAGCGCGCACCGTGATCCAGTGGAGCAAGGACGACATCGAGGCCCTGGGCCTGTTCAAGGTCGACCTGCTGGGGTTGGGCGCGCTCAACATGCTGCACCGGGCCTTCGACCTGCTCGACCAGCACGAGGACCTGCAATTGGAGATGGCCGACATCCCCGCCGACGACACGGCTACCTTCGACATGCTCTGCCGTGGCGACACCGTGGGCGTGTTCCAGGTCGAGAGCCGCGCGCAGATGGCCATGCTGCCACGCCTGCGTCCGCGTTGTTTTTATGACCTCGTGATAGAGATCAGCATAGTGCGCCCGGGCCCCATAACAGGCGGCATGGTGCACCCCTACCTCGCACGGCGCAGTGGCAGGGAGCCGGTCGTCTACCCTCACCCCTGCCTCGAGCCGGTGCTGAGCAAGACCCTGGGCGTGCCCTTGTTCCAGGAGCAGGTCATGCGCCTCGCCGTCGTGGCAGCGGACTACAGCCCCGGTGAGGCCGACCAGCTGCGACGCGACATGGCGGCCTGGCGACACGCCGGACGCATTGAACGCCACCGCGACCGGCTGGTCACGCGCATGATGGCCAGGGGCATCACCCGTGAGTTTGCCGAGCGCGTGTTCGAACAGATACGGGGATTTGGCGAGTACGGTTTTCCCGAGAGCCACGCGGCCAGCTTTGCGTTGCTGGCCTGGGCCACCTCCTGGCTTAAGTGCCACCACCCCGCGGTCTTTGCCTGCGCGCTCCTGAACGCCCAGCCCATGGGTTTTTATTCCACGGCCACCATCGTCAACGACACCCGCCGCCACCAGGTGAAGGTGCTGCCACTGGACGTGTCGGTGAGCGAACGCGACTGCACGCTGGAAAAATTCCTACGGGGCAGCAGTCGCGGCGACGGCGATGATGTGGCCCGGCAGGCTGCTGTTGGCGACGACGGCAGTCACGGCGAACTCTGCCTGCGCATGGGTCTGCGCACGCTGCGCTCACTGCCCGGCGCACTCGCCGACACCATAGTACGCGAGCGCGAAAGCCGGGGCTTTGAGTCACTCGAAGACTTCGTCAGGCGTAGCCGCGTTGACGACAGGTCGGCCAGCGCACTCGCCCGCGCCGGCGCGCTCGATTGTTTTGGCCTCAATCGTCGGCAGTCGTTGTGGCAGGTGGCAGCCCTGGTACGCGAGCGCGACGACTCGCTCAACATGCTGGTGGCCGAACCTCTGCCTGCGTTTGCCGGCCTGGACCGTGGCACCGCCATAGCCTGGGACCACGAAGTAGCTTCGCACAGCGCGCGCGGACATCCGCTCGAAGACCTGCGTGGCGAACTACGCGAGGCGGGGCTACCCGATGCCGCCTCGCTCAACGCCATGGCCGACGGCACCCGCACCGCTTACGCCGGGCTGGTGACCTGCAGACAACGGCCGGCCACGGCGGGCGGGGTCGTCTTCATGACGCTCGAGGACGAAACCGGCTTCGTGAACCTGGTGGTATGGCAACGGGTCTTCGAACAACACCGCGCGTTACTCAAAACAACTTCGTTCCTGGGCGTCACCGGTCGCGTGCAATCAGAAGACGGCGTGGTGCACCTGCTGGTCGAAAACCCCTGGGTGCCCGGTGTCAGTCGCAGTCCACGGCCGGTGACCAGCCGCGACTTCCATTAGCGGCTGTTGCCGAACCCGTTTAACTTGTCGGCGTGGGTCTACTGATCACACTGGCCCTGGCCGCGCTGGCCACATCGGTGCTGTCGACCGTGCTCGGCATGGGTGGCGGCGCCCTGCTGCTGGCCGGAAGCAAGGTGCTCATCGTGGACGGCCTGCTGCCGCTGCTCGCCTGAAAACTAGCCGGCGCGCCGTCGCCGCACGGCCGCAGCCAACTCGTCGAGCATGGGCTGCGTGTCTGTCCACGACACGCAGGCGTCGGTCACGCTCTGTCCGTGCAGCAGCTCGCCGCCGAGATCCTGGCGACCCTCCACGAGGTTGCTCTCTATCATCAGGCCGAATACCGAGCGCGACCCGGCGGCCACCTGCCCGGCGATGTCCGAACACACCGCGGCCTGGCGGCGAAAATCCTTGCGGCTGTTGCCGTGGCTACAGTCGACCATCACCGAGCCGGCAAGGCCGGCGGCCGTGAGCGTCGAGACAACCGCCGCCACCGACTCGGCGTCGTAGTTGGGCCCGGCCGTAGATCCCCGAAGGATGACGTGGCAGGTATCGTTGCCGCGCGTCGCGACGATGGCCGACAGGCCCTGCTTGGTGACCGAAAGAAAGCGGTGCTCGGTGCGCGCCGAGCGTATGGCGTCCACGGCGATCTGCACGTTGCCGTCGGTGCCGTTCTTGAACCCCACGGGCACCGATAAGCCCGACGCCAGTTCGCGGTGCACCTGGCTCTCGGTGGTGCGCGCGCCCACGGCACCCCAGGATACGAGGTCAGCCGTGTACTGGGGACTTATGGTGTCGAGAAACTCAGTGCCGATGGGTAGGCCCAGCTCGGCGATATCGCGCAGCAGGGCGCGCGCGCGGTGAAGCCCACGGTTTATATTAAAGCTACCGTCTAGATCCGGATCGTTTATGAGCCCTTTCCAGCCGACCGTCGTGCGGGGTTTTTCGAAGTAGACGCGCAGCACCACGCAAAGGTCGTCGGCCAGGCGATCGGCCTGCTGCTTGAGAAGCCCGGCGTACTCCACCGCCGCCGCGGGGTCGTGGATAGAGCAGGGTCCGACGACCACCAGGAGGCGGTCGTCCTGCCCCTTGACTATCGCCGAAGCCGCTTCGCGCCCCCGCCACACGCAGGTCGAGGCTTTTTCGCTCACCGGGATTTCCTCGATCAATATGGCCGGTGAAATCAGGGGGCGCAGCTCTGATATGCGCAGGTCATCTGTTGCATGAAACATCGAAAAGAAACCTCTCTACGGTCTTACTCTACCCCTGACGAGCGAGTTTTATAACCGGTGCGCGCAGCCGATTCACGGCCGCTGCGAAATCATGGCGACGAAAAGCGGCGAGGTCCCCCTCCCCGTTGCGCGCGAGAACAGACAGACCCTCGCGGTCAAGTTCGTCAAACAACAGGTCCATGACCTCTGCCAGGCTGCGATGGCCGTCGGCAAAACACGCGCCGGCGTGGAGCATGGCCTCGGCCACGGCCCGCAGTTGCGCAGGGTGCAGGAGTTGGTCAACGGCCGAGAGGTCGATCTCGTGCTCGCCGAACACGATGACCCCGTGGTCGCGTACCTTGACCACGACCTCCTTGCGACCACGCGAAGCGTCGAAGCCGGCTCGTTGCAGGGTCCTGCCCGCCGGCGCCTCAAAACCGTTAAGGGCTTCGAACCTGCGGCCGCTTTCAAAACGAGCCGCTACCTCGCGAGCCTCCGCTGTGAGATCAAGCGCCCGGTAGTCCCTCATGCCCACCACCTTGTCGGCCACGTCGAGGTAGTCGCCGCTACCACCGATGACGATTACTGACGAAACGGCGTGTTGCTCGCACAGCTGGCGCACGCGGTCGACAAACGGCGTTATGGGTTCGTGCTCCTTCGCCACGAGTTCCTGCATGCGCCGGTCGCGTATCATGAAATTGGTGGCCGAGCTGTCTTCGTCGATGAGTAACAGGCGTGCGCCGGCTTCCAGCGCTTCGATTATGTTGGCGGCCTGCGAAGTGCTGCCACTGGCGTTGTCAGTAAAAAAGCTGCGCGTACACCTGCCGCCGGGCAGATCAGAAATAAACGGAGAAATGTCTACGCCCGCCACCGACCGGCCGTCTTCGGCGCGTATTTTCACGGCCGACCCGAGGGCCACGACCCGCTCGCGGCCGTCGCCCGGCAAGTGGTCGTACACCCCGTCCTCCAGCGCCCTGAGCAGGGTGGACTTACCGTGATAGCCACCACCGGTTATCAGCGTGACACCGGTAGCCAGGCCCATGCCGCGCACGACGCCGGCGTTGGGAGTCGTGAGCTCGACCTCCAAGGAGGCAGGCGACACGAACTCCACAACGTCGTCGCCGAGAGGACGGTCGTCGACACCGCTCTCGCGCGGCAACACGCTGCCATTGGCAACGAAGGCCACCAGTCCGTGTTCGGTCAGCTGGTCCCTGAGCGCGCACGAGTCTTCGACGGTTTGAACGTGGAGCTCCAACTCGGCAGCGTCCTGGCTCTCGTAGTAGGCGGTGGCGGCGACGAGCTCGGACAGGTCATCGCAGAGCATGGCCTCGGCCTCGCCTCCCGCGATGCGACGCCCGCGGGCGGGAAGTCCGGCAGTAAAACGAAGCTCGAGGGTGCCGTCTTCGCCCACCATGACGGCGCTCTGCTCGAGCACCTGCTGCCCCGGACGTTCCATTTTCAGTCGCCCGCTTTTGCCCGAGCCACGGCTGCGGCTGCAGCGCTGGGCCAGCAAGGCAAAGCGCCTGGCGACGTAGTCGCCCAGCGCGATCCTGCGAACCCGGCTGCTGTAGAGCGCGCGAGGAAAACCCGCAACGTCGCCTTCTACCCTTACGCCCAATCGCGACGGTCCGGCAAAGGGGTCGCCCTGCACGCGCACGAGTTCGAGACAGAAATCGCCGAAGTCATAACGACCGCGCAGGTCCTTGTAGGCGGGGTAGCCACGGCCCTCCAGCCGCAGCAACGAGGCCCTGAGATCGTCGCAGTTCACATGACCGGATTACTCCCCCCGAGCTGACTCCTCAACTGGCGGCCGGCAACTGCCGAGCCGGCCGAGGGAAACAACGCGCTGCGGGAAGGCGGCCGAGGGAAACAACGCGCCGCGGGAAGGCGGCGTTTCAGCTCAGGCCGTAACGGCCCAGCTTACGCCACAGGGTAGAGCGGCTCATGCCCAGTGATTCGGCGGCTTTTCCGCGGTGTCCGCGGGCTTCGCTCAGGGCAGCCATGAGGCGATTGCACTCCTGCTCCTGCACGGGCGTAAGGTCGTGCGCGAGCCCGGCCGAACCGGCCGGCTCAACCACCCTCGAAGAAATAACCACCGGGGGCGGAGAAGTCCTGGCCGCGCCGAGAAGCTCGGGCGGCAGATCGCCCATCCCCAACTTGTCGCCGCGACACATCACCACGGCGCGCTCCACGGCGTTGCGCAGCTCTCTCAGGTTGCCCGGCCAGTGCCAGGCCTCGAGAGCCTTCATGGCTTCTTCGCTTATCGATCCGGGCACCTCGCGGTACTTGCCTCGCAGCTCTTCGAGAAAGTGCCAGAACAGGGCGGGTACATCGCCGTTGCGATCTCGCAGTGGCGGGATCGACAACATCACCACTCCGAGGCGGTACCTGAGATCTTCGCGCAGACTGCCCTGCTCAACGGCAACGCCCGGGTCACTGCTGGTCGAAGACAGCACCCTGGCGTCCGAACGACCGGCACCGCCGGCAGAGCCGCGCACGAAGCTGCCGTCTTCAAGAAAGCCCAGCAGGCGCGACTGCACGGAGAGGGGCAACTCCACAACCTCGTCAAGGTACAGCGACCCCCCATCGGCACGCGCGATGGCTCCCGCACTGTCAACGGCATCGCTGTCGCCCCCGTCACCGAAAAGATCGAGCTCGAGGCTGGCCTCGCCCAGGGCGGCGCAGTTGACGGTTTCGAAAGACGCGCGACGACGATCACCCAGCGCGTGTATCGCCCGCGCCACCGTCTCGCGCCCGGTGCCGGTCTCGCCCACGATGAGCACCGGGCAATCGCTCCGCGACACCTTCTCGAGTTGGAAAAACATGTCGAGCATGGCGCGGGAGTTGGTGTACACCCCCTGGAAATTGCGCAGCCCGTGCGGCTTCGGTCGTTGCAAATATTGTTTCATACTGTCGCATCATTGTGCCACGGCCCCCAGCTCCCCGGAAGGGGCCGTGGTACCTTTGGCGGCTCAAGTGCCAGGTTCGATCCCGGCTCCGCTGCCTTTTATAGCAAAAGGAGCGTATTCCGGTTACTTTCCGGGCGTGGCAACGAGCGATAAAGGCAGCGATCAAGCCGGCCAGAATGGCAAAAACAAGGCCATCGTGGCCAGCCCGCGTGGTTTCTGCGCGGGCGTGAGCTACGCCATAGATATAGTCAACACGGTACTCGAGCAGCACGGACCGCCGGTCTACGTGCGCCACGAGATCGTCCACAACCGCCACGTCGTCGAAGACCTGCGAAACCGAGGCGCCCGCTTCGTGGAGAACCTGGCCGACGTACCGCGCGGCAGCCTGCTGGTGTTCAGCGCCCACGGTGTGTCGCCGGCCATCAGGCAGCAGGCCGACCAACTGGGCCTGCGCGTGGTCGACGCCACCTGCCCACTGGTGACCAAGGTACACCTGGAGGCCGCTCGGTTCGCCAGCCAGGACTACGACATCCTCCTCATAGGCCACCGCGGCCACGTGGAGGTCGAGGGCACCCTGGGCCACGCGCCCGAGCGCATGCAACTGGTCGAGACGGTCGAAGACGTTGCCAAGGTCCAGGTACGCGACCCCGAACGCGTGGCGGTGGTGACGCAGACCACCCTGTCGGTGGACGACACCCGCGAAATCATCTCGGCCATTCGCGAGCGCTTCCCAGCCGTAAACACACCCGGACGAGACGACATCTGCTACGCGACCCAGAACCGCCAGGAGGCGGTCAAGGCGCTCGCGCTCCGCTGCCGCCTGGTCTTCGTGCTGGGATCACCCAACTCGAGCAACGCCAACCGCCTGGTCGAGGTAGCCCGCAGCGCAGGAGCTCGCGCCACGCTGATTGAAACCGCGGCGGACATTTCCGAAGAAGACCTCGACCATAATCTCGACAAGCGAGACGCGAGCGGCCGCCAGGCCGTGGGCGTGACGGCCGGCGCGTCAACCCCGGAACTGCTGGTGCAACAAACGCTGGCACGCCTGCGAAAGCTCGGCTGCACCGAGGTCGAAGAACTGCGTACCGCCGAAGAGCGAGTCACCTTTCCGCTGCCGGCCCAACAGATAGAAAACGCCTGACCGTCGCCTGATCGTGCGCGCGGCGGTATTCATAGCACTGTTTGATTTCCTGGCGCTGGGCGCACTGGGGGTGTTCTTTCCCTACTTCAGCATGTACCTGCACACCACCGTCGGCCTTTCGGCCACGCAAACGGGCTTGGTATTTGCCATCACGCCCGCCACCGGCATGCTCGCCCACCCGCTGTGGGGCCAGCTTGCCGACCGCAGCGGCTCGCGCACCCGCGTGCTCGCGCTGGTGAGTTTCGGCGCCGCGGCGGGCTTCGTGCTGCTGGGTCAACTCGACGGCTTCTGGCCCTTGGCGCTGGGCACGGCAGTGATGGCGCTGTTCATGACCGCGGTCATTCCGCTGGCGGTTTCTATCACCCTGGCGACAGTACAGGACCTCGGCCCCCACGCTTACGGCCTGGTCAGGGTGTGGGGCACCGTGGGATTCCTGGTGGCGGTGGTCGCGTTTCCGCGCCTGCTCGCCAGTAGCGGAGCACAGCCGGGTGACCTGTCGTTGATGATGCCGGCCACCGCGTTGCTGTTTGCCTCCGCCGGCCTGGTGGCGCTCGCCCTACCTCGCGACAAGACGGTGTCGGCACGGGCCGAAGCGCACGACTATCGACTGCTGCTGTCCGAACCATCGTTCCTGCGCATGCTGCTCTTCATCCTGCTCGCCTACCTCTGCCTGCAGGGGCCCATGTCGCTGTTTCCGCTGTTCGTGGAATCGCTGGGCGGCGGCGTCAACATGGTTTCGGATATGTGGATCATCATGCTGCTGCTCGAGCTGCCGCTGGTGGCCATGATAGGCATGGTGCAGCAGAAGGTCGGCGCGCGCGGATTGCTGGCCATCGGACTGCTGTCGGGTTCGGCCAGGTGGCTGGTGTCGGCGTTGTCGAGCGACCTCAACATTGTTTACGCCGCGCAACTTCTCCACGGTGTCACCGTGATGGGCCTGATACTGGGCGCGCCGCTCTACGTTGACGCGGTGATCCCCGCCCGCCTGCGGTCAACCGCCCAGGGAGTCCTGGCCATGGCCGGCGTGAGCCTGGGCGGGGTGTTGTCCAACCTCATGACCGGCTGGATGAGCGACGCACTGGGTCCGCGCACCCCGGCGCTGGCGGGAGGGCTGGGCGCGCTGCTGCTCGCCCTGGCAATGTCGCGGCTGCTGCCGCCGCTCGCTGGCTCGGGCCCGGGCCACGACGGTCGCGGAAAGGACAACGGCCTTGCAGACCGCGGCGCCAGGACCGGCGAACTTACCCAGCCCGAGCAATCGATTGAGGCTGGCATCTAGCAACCGGGCTGAACCAGTGCGCGTCAGTCTTCGTCGCCGGGGTCGCCGTCAAAATTCAGCGACAGCGAATTGATGCAGTAGCGCAGCCCGGTCGGTGCCGGGCCGTCAGGAAAAACATGGCCGAGGTGTGAGTCGCAGCGCGAACAGACCAACTCGGTGCGCTGCATGCCGTGACTCGAGTCGCCATGCTCCTCCACCTTGTCGTCACCGACGGTGCTGCTGAAGCTGGGCCAGCCGCTGGCTGAATCAAACTTGGCGTCGGAGGAGAACAGTTGCTGCCCGCAACCCGCGCAGAGGTAGACCCCCGCTTGCTTGTTGTCGCAGTACTCGCCGCTGAAGGCCGGCTCGGTACCCCCGCGCCGGCATACCGCGTAGCGTTGCTCGCCCAACTGGGCCAACCACTGCTCATCGCTCTTCTGTACTTTTTCTTTCATACCTGTTCTCCACTCGAGCGCCTGTCGCCCAACAGTTTGCAATCGGCGGGCGCAAATACCGCCTCGCCGCAGATCCCCGCCGCCGCCCCGGGCAGCGGCGAGATATCAGTCCGGGTATTCCACGCGCACGCGGCCGCTGAGGGCCACGGCCTGGCAGGTGAGCACCCAACCGTCCTCTACCTCGGCGGGGGTGAGCACGTCGTTGCGCAGCATTTTCACTTCACCCTCTACCAGCTGAGCCATGCAGCAGGCGCAGTAGCCCTCGGTGCAGGAAAACGGCACCGAGATACCAGCCGCCTCGGCCGCCGCCACCACGGTCTGTCCGGGCTCGGGCTCGAGCTCGTGCTCGTGGCCGTCGATGACTACCACGACCTTGATCACTTCGCCGCTGTCGGCCGCCTGCTCGCGCGCCTGCTCGGCTGCCTTCTCCTGCTCGCGGGCGACCTTTTCGTCGTCGACGTCGGGGGGCGACACGAAGTGCTCAACGTGTACCTGCTCCACGGGCACCAGCTCATCACGCAGGCCCTGCTCGACCACCTCCATGAAGGGGCCGGGGCCGCACACGAAGAACTCCCTGTCGCCGTTGCCGGCCGACAATGCGCGTACGCCCGCAAGGTCGAGAAAGCCATCGCTGTCGTCGTAGCGCCGTTGCAAGTCAAAACGGTCGCCGTAGCGGCTTTCGAGCTGGGCCAGCTCGGCGTCAAAGATAACGCTGTCGTGGTCACGATTGGCGTAGAGCATGCTCACCCTGCGTGAGCCGGTGACCAGGGCCGTCTTGAGTATGGATATAACGGGCGTGATGCCGCTGCCGCCAGCAAAGAGAAAAAGATCGCTCTCGCTGCCAGCCCGGCCGTGGCCGAGGTGAAAGTGCCCGGCCGGCGGCAGCACGCGGAGAACGTCGCCCTCGGCGACGTTCTCGTTCAACCAGTTCGACACCCTGCCGTCTTCCACGCGCTTGATCGTAACCTTGTGCTCGGGGTCACTGTCGGGCGAGCTGGCAAGCGAGTAGCAGCGGTCGAGGCTACCGTCCTGCCAGGGCACCCGGAGGGTGAGAAACTGCCCGGCCCTGTAGCTGAACACCTCGGCCAGCTCGACCGGTACGTCAAAAACCAGCGAACACGCGTCGCCGGTTTCACGAATCACCCGCGAGACGGTCATTTCGTGCCACTGGTGGCGAGGATCGGGAGAAGACTGCATCAGCGGAGTCTGCTTGCTGCGCGCAGTAGACTCAACGCCGGGCGCGGCTGGCGACAGACCGGGTACTTGTGTCGCGCGAAGGCATCCGTGTAGAAAGGGGCGTGGGAAAACGAGAGCAGGTCGAAGCGCTTATCTACGGTTATGCCGAACTTCTCGACGCCGGCGACCTGGCAGGAGTCGCCGCGTTGTTTGACCAGGCCAGTTATTGCTTCGGCGAAGACGTCGTCATCTCGGGCAGCGAAGAACTGCTGGCGATCATGCAGGCGACGGTCATACTCTACGATGGCAGTCCTCGCACCCAGCACGTTACCGGCAACCTCATCCTGGAGTTCGACGACGACAGCTGCCTGGCGCGCTCACGCTACACGGTGCTGCAATCGGTCGAGGCCGGTGAGCTCACGGTGGTTGTCGCCGGTCGCTACCTCGACCGCTTCAAACGCGACGAGGGGCGTTGGCACTTCAGCGAGCGTCGCGTGTTCATGGATCTCGTGGGCGACGCCTCGCGCCACTCGCGCTTCGAACTCACGGCGGGCTGACAGCGCGGGCTCAAGGTGCCGATGGCGGCGCGGAGCGCCTGCGCAGGCGGCGCTCAACGCGGCGACTTCCCCCCGGAGTGAGGTACACACGAATCTCCGGGCCGCTGCTGCTCTGCCAGTCGGGGCGAAAAACCTTGACCAGTTCGTTCGATGCAAACACGCGCTGGTAAGCCGCCGCCTGCTCGGGATAACGCTCGGGGTGGTTAACAAAGCGGCCGTAATCACCGCTGCTCGCCACCAGGTAATCAAAGCCGGCGAGTCCGCCGCTGCGCACCAGGCCACCGTAGCCCAGGCGGGTTGGCCACAAGCGCCCCGCGGCCAGGGGTGGTGTGTAGTGCTCCAGGGCGACGGTGCTTCGCCGCGGCAGGTTCTGCTGCATCCAGTTCATGGCAAGCAAGCGGGTGTCGGGCAGGCGTGCCAGGCGCAGGTGCGCGGCCGAACGAGAGGCCTGTTGCCAAGCACCCACCACCAGCACGAGCAACAACAGCCCGCGCAGCAACATCGCGCCCCTGGTTCCACCGGGTTTTGCACTCGCCTGCCAGGCCGTGGCCGCGCCTACCGCCGCCAACGCCCCCAGGGCGGGAAGCAGTACGACCGCGTTGCGCTCAAAGTGCACCGGGTAGGCGCCCATGAAAGCAAAGTAGAGGAGCGGGAAGCCGCCGAGCACGGCCGCCGTCGAACGCGCACGCGTGCACAGGGCCGCCGCGCCAATGCCCGCCAACAACAACTGCGGGCCACCGAACTTTCGCAGCAAGGTGGCCCAGTAAGCCGCGTAGCTCGTGGCCGCTCCCGTCCCGGCTCCCGGATGTTGCGTGTAAGCATCGCTCTGCAGCACGAGAAAGCGCCACAGTTCACCCGGCTCGACCAGGGCGTAGGGCGTGCTGACGAGAAAGGCGGCCATTGCCGCCGCGCCACCCGCCAGCAGGCGGCGGTCGAAGAGAGCCGTCAACGAAAACCCGCGCGACAGGTGAACCGCCACCAGTGCCAACGCAACCAGGCCACCGTTGTACTTGCTGCCGGCCGCGAGGCCCGCCATCGCGCCGGCCAGCAGGTAGTCGCGCACGGCGTCGTGGCCGCGGGCCACGCGCAGGCAGGCCAGCAGGCAGGCGCTTACCCACAGGGTGGCCGGCATATCGGTGGTGATCAGCATCGACTGTCCCAGGTGCAACACCGACACCGCGACAAGCGCCGCGGCGAGCAGCGACCACGCCCTCGCACCCGCCGCTCGCGCACAGGCCCAGGCCAGGGCCAGGGTCGCGGTGCCCAGCGCCGCGGTCAGCGCGCGCCCCCACCAGTAGTAGTCGGCCATCTCGGGAGCAGCGCGTCCGCCCAGCGCCGACAAACCACGCAACAACCCGGCCACCGCGGCCTGCGCGTAGATATAAAAGGATGGGTAAAGGAAGCCGCCCGGGTGGGCGCTGCCGCTGTCGAGCATACGCAACGCCGGGTCGATGAGCTTGTTCTCATCGGGGTGAAGGAGCAGGGGTAAGCCCCAGCGGGCACCCGCCACGCGCGCCAGCAGCGCCGCGAGCAACAACAGCGCGAGCAGCTGCCGGCCACTGACCCGGCCTTTGATGCCTTCGAACATTGCTCCAATCATGGCACAAATCCGCCGCGTGCACCCCGGCAGGACCACGCCAGAACGAGCGACCTCGCAAGTGTTTGCCGCCGGTGAGGCTTTCGCTTTTCACTACGTCGCCCACGTGGAAAGGTGCGGCATGAGAAAAATACCGCTGATATTCGTCTCGCTGTTGCTGACATCTACCCTTGGAGCCGGGCTCGCAACGGCCGACGACTGGAACCCCGCCGATTTTGCCGACCGCGATGTCCTCGAATTGCGCACCGAGCGCGAGGGTGAGGGCGATCACTGGTTCAAGGTCTGGTTGGCCGTCGTGGACAACCAGCTCTACGTGCGCCTCGGCGGACGTGCAGCCGACCGTATCAACGGCAACACGGCCGACAGCCTCGGCCTGCGCGTGGCCGCTTCGCAGTACGAGGTCAGCGG
>DBZX01000048.1:12819-15475 GCA_002311335.1 bacterium UBP10_UBA1149 | reverse complement strand
TACGTTTTTTTCCCCACCCCCTCACCCTCAGGCTTGAACCGGTAGCAGACTGATGCGCGTTGACGGCTGCCCCACTGGCCGGGGGCTGCCCTGGTACTCTCGCCGCCAAAGGAACGTATCCCGCTCATGAAACAACGCAGGCTCGGAAGATCAGGACTCACCGTGTCCGAAATATGCATGGGCACGATGACCTTCGGCAGCATGGCCGACGAGAAGGTCAGCCGTGCCATACTCGACCGCGCGCTCGACGCCGGCGTGGACTTCTATGACACCGCCGAGATCTACCCCGTGCCGCCCGACGCGAAGTGGGTCGGCCGCAGCGAAGAGATACTCGGGAGTTGGATGAAAGGCAGGTCGCGCGACTCCCTCATCATCGCCAGCAAGATCGCCGGGCCCTCGGGAGGATGGTTCGTCACTCCCTGCCGCGACGGTAAGACCTCGCTCGATCGGCACGCCATCGAGCACGCGGTAGAAGACAGCCTTCGGCGGCTCGGCACCGACTACATAGACCTCTACCAGACCCACTGGCCCGACCACGAACTGCCGTTTGACGAAGTTCTCGAAGGGCTCGACCGGGTGGTCGAAGCAGGCAAGGTGCGTTACGTGGGCTGCAGCAACGAAAATGCCTGGGGCCTGATGAAGAGCCTGGCCGCCTCCGAAATGTCGGGCGGGCCGCGCATGCAGACCATCCAGAACAACTTCAGCCTCGTCAACCGCCGTTTCGAAGACGAGCTGGCGCTGGTGTGCCGCCGCGAGGGCGTGAGCCTGCTGCCCTACAGCCCCAACGGCGGCGGCGTGCTCAGCGGCAAGTATGACGGCGGCAAGGACGGCGGCGTCAACTGGCCCAAGGGCGCGCGCTTCAGTCTCTACCGCGAGGACGCCAAGCGCGGTGCCGCGATGACCGCGCGTTTCGTGAATGAAAAAACACTTGAGACATCGCGCCGCCTGGCGGCCGTGGCCCAGGAGGCCGGCATGGCACCGCTCACGCTGGCAACCGCCTGGACACTGGCGAAGGACTTCACCGGCTCAACAATAATAGGTGCCACCACGGTCGAGCAGCTCGACGACACCCTCGCCGCCGCCGACGTCACCCTGTCGTTTGACGTTCTCGCGGAGTGCAACCGCATCACGAGCGAACTACGCTACCCCATGGAAGGCTGACCCATGGACGTTGAACGATTCAAGGCCAACGTAGACCAGGCGGTTCTCGACGACCTCCGCGAGCGGCTCGAGCGCACGCGCTTTCCTGGCCAGCTCGACGACGCGCAGTGGAGTTACGGTACCGAGCTGGGCTACCTGCGCGAGCTGGTCGACTACTGGATCAACGACTTCGACTGGCGCGCGGTCGAAGCCCGCCTGAACTCCTTCGACCATTACACCGCGCTGGTTGACGGACGCCGGCAGCACTTCATTCACCAACGCTCGCAACACGACGACGCAATGCCGCTGGTACTCACCCACGGCTGGCCCGGTTCGGTGCTGGAGTTCATGGACGTCATCGGCCCGCTCACCGACCCCACCGCGCACGGCGGGCAGGCCGCCGACGCCTTCCACGTGGTTTGCCCGGCCATACCCGGCTACGGCTTTTCGGAAGCGCCGGCGCAAGCCGGTTTCGATATCCGGCAGGTAGGCGCATGCAACGCCGAACTCATGGAAGGCCTGGGCTACTCGCGCTACGGGGCCCAGGGCGGCGACTGGGGCGCAATAGCCACCTCGTGGATGGGCCTGGACGACAGCGAGCACTGCGCCGGCCTGCACCTGAACATGGTAGTGGCCGCTCCGCCCGAGGGCGACGACATGCAGGGCTTGAGCGATCGCGAAAACGAGGGCCTCGCGGCCATGGCAGAGTTCATGGAAGAAGGTGCAGGCTACCAGGCCATACAGGGCACGCGTCCGCAGACACTCGGCTACGGACTCAACGACTCGCCCGCCGGACTGGCGGCGTGGATAGTCGAAAAATTTCACGCGTGGAGCGACTGCGACGGCCGCGTGGAAAACCGCTTCTCCAAGGACCAGCTGCTGGCCAACATAACCCTCTACTGGGTGACCGGCAGCATCACGTCTTCCACGCGACTGTACTGCGAGACCCGAAGGGCCGGTCGCTTTGGTGCGCTACCCGAGAAGATCAAGGTACCGACCGGCTGCGCGATCTTTCCCCGCGAACTGTTCCGCCCGCCGAGGCGCTGGGCCGAAGCCGCGTACAACGTGGTGCACTGGAGCGAAATGGACAGTGGCGGGCACTTCGCGGCCATGGAAGAACCGGCGGCGCTGGTCGAAGACATGCGAACCTTCTTCAGGCAGTTGCGCTGACGTGCTCAACCTCGATCACACAGTAATTGTTGTTGACGACATAGAGCAGGCCACCGACAACTACCGGACGCTGGGTTTCAATGTTCTGCCCGGCGGCAGCCACGCTGGCGGCCGCACTGCCAACGCGGTCATTTCGTTTTACGACGGCAGCTACATCGAGCTGCTGTCGTTCTCGAGCGCGGCATGGCGCTACGGGCTACGCGCCCTTGCCAGGGTTGGGCTGCTTGAGCGCGCGCTTGCCAACCGGCCACGCATCGAGCGGCGCTTTCTTGCACACGGCGCGCGGGCCGAGGGCCTGGCCGACCTCGCCCTGCTCTGCGACAACAGCAAGCGCACCATAGGCGAG
>DBZX01000048.1:0-12767 GCA_002311335.1 bacterium UBP10_UBA1149 | reverse complement strand
CAAGCGCACCATAGGCGAGCTCGAAAGCGCGGGAGCGTTCTACGAGGGCCCGGTACCCGGCGGCCGGCGCCTGCCCGACGGCCGAGACCTGGCCTGGGAATTTGCCGTGCCTCGCTCGGAAGACCTGCCCTTCCTGATGAGCGACGTGAGCGCTCGGGAGCTGCGCGCGCCCTCGGGCGACGCCTGCCGTCACGCCAACGGCGCGGGAGGCATCGCCCGGGTGGTCATAGCGGTGACCGACCTCGACCGCAGCCGGTCGCGTTTTGCGGCCATGCAAAGCAGCGGACTGGAGCCGCTCGCGGCCGGGCCAACCCCTGGTTACATAGCCGAAGACGGGCTGAGGACTGCCGGGTTCCGCCTGGGCACCACCGAGCTGTTGCTGGTCGAAAGCGAGGACAGCAAGAATGAACTCGGCCGCCATCTCGACGAACACGGCGAGGGGCCTTACGAGATGGAGTTGCGCACGGTTTCGGGTGCCTACCGCGGCACGCTCAACCGCAGGCTGGCCCATGGTGCACGTATACGCATGGTAGCCTGAAATAAACTCGTCACCTGGAGTAAGCCGACCGCTACAGCCGTGTGTTTATGCGCTCGACCGCCTCGACCACCTTGTCGCTGATGCCGAAGGCCGACAGCCTGAAGTAGCCTTCGCCGCAGGCACCGAAACCCGAACCCGGTGTACCCACCACGTTGGCCTTGTCGAGAAGCAGGTCGAAGAAGTCCCAGCTCGACACATCCCCGGGCGTGCGCGCCCAGACGTAGGGCGCGTTGACCCCGCCAAACGTGGTGACGCCCACCTTGTCGAGGCCCTCGCGAATGACGCGGGCGTTGTCCATGTAGTAGTCCACGCGCTGTCTCGTCTCGGTACGCCCGGCTACCGACAACGCCGCCTCGGCTCCCCGTTGCACGACGTAGGAAACACCGTTGAACTTGGTCGAGTGCCTACGGTTCCACAGCTCGGCCACCGACACGCGGCTGCCACCGGCGTCGCCCTTTAACTCGTTCGGGATGACCACGTAGGCGCAACGCGTACCGGTGAAGCCAGCGCTCTTCGAAAAACTTCGAAACTCCATGGCCACTTCGCGTGCACCATCGATCTCGAAGATCGAGTGCGGCAAGGAGTCGTCGGTAATAAATGCTTCGTAGGCCGCGTCGTAGAGAAGCACCGCGCCGTGCTTGCCGGCCCAGGCGACCCACTGTTCAAGCAGCTCGTGCGATGCCACGCTACCGGTGGGATTGTTGGGAAAGCAGAGGTAGACCAGGTCCACCGGCTTGTCCGGGGGCGAGGGCACGAAGCCGTTTTCGGCGGTACACGGCAGGTACTCTATGCCGGCGTAGCGCCCCTGCGCGTCGGCCTCGCCGCTGCGTCCCGCCATGACATTGGTGTCCACGTACACCGGGTACACGGGGTCGGGCACCGCCAGGGTGGCGTCGCTGGAGAATATTTCCTGGATGTTTCCGCTGTCGCACTTGGAGCCGTCGGAAACAAAAATCTCTTCGGCGGATATCGTGACGCCGCGGGGCGCGAACTCCTCGCGAACGATGGCCTCGCGAAGAAAATCGTAGCCCTTCTCCGGACCGTAGCCGCGAAACCCCTCTGCGCTCCCCATTTCATCTATCGCCGCGTGCATGGCCTCGCGCACGGCGTCGGGCAGCGGCAGCACCACGTCGCCTATGCCCAGGCGGATCAGGTCAGCGCCCGGGTTGGACTCCTGGTACGCGGAAACACGACGACCTATTTCCGGAAACAGGTAGCCGGCCGTCAACTTCAAGTAGTGTTCGTTAAGACCTGCCATCGGCCAAGGCTACGGCCTTCGCGCGTTGCGCTCAAGCGCTCACCCCGGGACCTGGCCCCTGGATCGAGTAGAGGTAGAGGGTGAACAGCACCAGCAGGAAATAGCCCGCCAGTACCGCGGCGCCCTCGTAGTCCTTTGCCAGCCGCTGACCGAAGAACAGCGCCAGCAGCGACACTGCCGACAACAACGCGCCCCAGATCGCCAACGCGGCCGAGCCACCCGCGAGCAACATCACTGCGCCGGCTCCCGACGCGAGGCCCGCGGCCAGCTCAAGCAGGGTGACGGTCGTGAGCATTGCCGGTACGACTCCCGACAAGGGCGACGAAGCAAAGTGGCCGGTGAGCCACTCGAGATTGCCGCTGCGATCGCTCATCTTGTCAATCGCCGACTGCAGGAACAGTACCGACAGGAACACCGAGGCCAGCGCCCTCGCCGCCAGCAACACCGAAAGGCAGCCGCCCGTGGCTCCCCCCTCACAGAATACATCCATCATCGCGTTCCTCCCTTTTCAGTGCGTTTCATCTTCTACAGACATCATCCGGGCGTAAAGCCCAGGCCGTTGGACGACGACCCCTCGCCCGCGGTGAAAGGTTCGGGCATCCTCATCCGCCAGGCCAGTGCCAGCGGAAACACGGTGTAGGGCAGGTTGATCACGAACACCATCAGGAGGTCAGCACGCCCGGATTCACCGATAACTTCAACACCGAAGTAAACCAGCGTGGAGTATACGATCGCGGCCGAGTAGAGCAGCGCCGGGATGCGTATCCAGTTGAGCCCTTTTACCAATGCGTAGACGAGCAGCGGGTAGAAGGCGCCAAAGACAAAAGCGTCGATCGTGCACATGACGCGCAACCACAACGGGGTGTCGAGAAAGATCGGATCCCAGGAAGAAGCATAAAAGTACCAGGCCCGCCCCAACGGGTCCGTGGCCGCGGCAAGGTCGACACCCAGAACAATGTACATTTCCATAACCAGGGATGTAAACGCGCACAGGGCGAACCACGCCACCAGCAGGACGTCGAAGGGCCTGTGTCTCATTGACAGAACTGCCATGTCCCCTGCGATAGCACCCAGCCGGCCGCCCCACAAGGGGGTGTGTCCTGACTTTTTGCAATGGCTGGATATTCGGGCAGTCTGTACCGGATAAAGCAAGGCGACCCGCTGCCATCGACGCGACGGGCATACGCAACCGGAGAAACCTGTGAATAGACTCGCGAAGACCATCTGCCTACTTGCCATGGCGGCCCTGCTGGCCCCTGGATTCCTGTCCCCGGCTCCTTCGGCCGCGGAACAGAAAATCCCCGAGCCCGGCCTGCTCATCGACACTACCAACATCCACGACTACTCGGACTTGCTCAGCCCGGCCATGCTGTGGACAGTAAACCGCGGCGTGAAGATTCGCGTGGGTGAGTACAAACTCGTGACCATGCCCCCGCCGTTCATGGAGGCCACCGAAAAATACTCGTCCCAGGTGGAGCTGTCCGAGGACCGCAAGGAAATCTACAACCACGTGGCGGGGCTGCCGTTTCCGCAGATCGACACCAACGATCCCACGGTCGCGACCAAGTTGATGTTCAACTTCAACGCCGGCATACGCGTGGACGACCTCGACCTGCGCAACTTTGACTGCGACACCGGCGCTGTCGGCAAAAACGGCCACCCGCTTACAGTCGAACGTCACTTTCTCATCGATCACATCCGTCGCATGTCCTGGTACGAACGCACCGAGGTTAAACCCTTTCCGGTCATTCCGGATAACCCCGACAAGGTGCGTTACAAGGAAGCGATGTACCCACTGATCGAGCCCTTCGATCTCAAGGGCGTTGGCTTCCTGCTCTTCCGTTACAAGGAACCTTCGCGACAGGACGACACCTGGCTCTACCTGCCGCAATTGCGCCGCGTGCGCCGGCTGTCTTCAGCCCAGCGTTCTGACGCTCTGTTCGGACAGGACACCGACATGGACAGCTACGCAGGCTACGCCGGTAAGGTGGGCTGGATGGACTGGAAGTTTCTCGGCGAGAAAAAAATCCTCGGCAGTTTCCACTCCGAACACCTGCCCGTTAAGTGGGGCGAGGGCTCGGGTGATTTCGTGCACGCCGACCTCTGGGAGCCCAGGGACGTATGGGTGGTCGAGGGAGTGTCGCTGCTTCCGCAGTACGCCTACGGCAAGCGGGTAATTTTTCTCGACAAGGAGAGCTACCGCATTCCTTACACCGACATCTATGACACCGCCGGCGAGCTGTGGAAGATGTGGATCAACCAGTTCAAGTACGCCAAGTGCCCCATACCCGACGCCCCCTACTGCCAGGAATACGAAGCGTCGTACAACCCGTCTATAACCATGGTCGACATCCAGCTCGAGCACGCCACGTTCTGCGCGCTGCCCAGCCACCGTTTTCCGGGCGAGCAGGGCTGGTACTTCAACCTGGGCGACGAGGAAGGCACCACTGCAGATTACTTCTCGCTGGCCAACGTAATCTCTGCCGGCCGCTAAGCCGCTTCGCGCCTGCTCTCTTCAGGGCAGGCGCAGGTCGAAGCCGAGCTCGGACAAGGTCAGCCCCCTTGTTCTGCTGATCGCTGACACCACTGACTACGAACCCGAGCACCGAACGGGCAGCGGGATCCAATCAAGCCCTGGCCTTTGGCCGAGATCATCGTCAAGGTAAAAAACGGGCGACGGGTTCTTCTCGGTGAAGTCTGCCGTCAACGCAGCCCTTACAGCAGGCCGTCACCGGTACCAGGAGCCGACGGCGAGCTCCCGGTCGGGGGGGGGGGGGAGAGCCCCCGGACTGCTCGCCATAGTCGCCTTACGGGGCTAGACTCAGGCCGCCGCACGAGGAGACAAGACCATGCCAGCAGAAGACAACATGATCGCAACGGGGACAGAGGCCCCCGACTTCACCCTCGCCGCCCACGACGGCAGCGAGGTCACACTGTCCGCGCTCAGGGGCGGCCCTGTGGTCTTGTGGTTCTACCCCAAGGCCGATACCCCCGGTTGAACTATCCAGGGCAACGGATTCCGTGATCGAATCCGCGAATTTGAAGACAAGAACGTAACCGTACTCGGCATCAGCTTTGACACCGTCGAAGAGAATAAGGCCTTCGCCGAAAAGTTTGACTACACTTTCCTGCTGCTGTCAGACGTCGACAGGAAGGTGGGCCTGGCCCTGGGGGCTTGCGACGCCCCGGACGCCGGTTGGGCGGCCCGCATAAGTTATGTGATCGACGAGAAGGGAATCGTAGTTGCTTCGCTGGCCGACGTTGACCCGACCACCCACACCGACGACGTACTCAAGCTGCTGGCCGACTGAAGACGAAAGGACGAAGCAGCAAGATTCCTTCGATGCCACGGGATCGCCTCGACGTCTATTTCTCCCTGAGAAGTCCCTACGCATGGCTCGGACTGCTGCGCCTGTCGCGCGTGCTCGAGCACTACTCGCCGCCTGTGTCCTGGCACCCCATATGGCCGCGACCGGACCTGCCCTTTGTAGACCCCGTGGCCAACCCGGCCAAGGCCAGCTACCTGGTCGAAGACGTGGGCCGGCAGGTCGCCGCGCTGGGTCTCCCGCTCAAGTGGCCCCGGTCTGTCGACACCGACTGGGAATTGCCTCACGCCTGCTGCCTGGTGGCGGCCGACGAAGGCCTGGCCCTCCCCTTTGCGCTCGACATGTTCAGCCTGCGATTTTCGCGCGGCCGCGACCTGGCCGATCGTTCGGTCATTGCCGACGCCGCGGGCAACTGCGGGCTTGACGCGGAGCAACTCATCGAGAGGGCAAGCAGCCAGGCGACCGCCGATCGACTCGATGCCTGCCACGCCGGTGCCCGGCGCAAGGATATCTTTGGAATACCGTTCTTCGTTTACGGCAAAAAGCGTTACTGGGGTGGCGACCGCGTGGAGTGGCTGCTCAGGCAACTGATGATCGATAACGGCGACATGAAAGACGAACCCCTGGCCGACCCGTTGGCGGCGCCCCACGGTTCGCGCTAACAAGTCCTGCCATGAACACCGATCCCGCATCCCAGGCTGGCCCAGTACGCGAGGCGCACCGCATCGACCCCGCGCCCTTGGCCAGCTGGCTGGAGGCCAACGTCGAAGGCTTTCAAGGCCCGGTGGACATCACCCAGTTCAAGGGCGGCCAATCCAACCCCACCTACCTGCTGGCTACCCCCGGCCAGCGTTACGTCCTGCGCAAGAAACCTCCCGGCCGCCTGCTCAAGAGCGCCCACCAGGTGGACCGCGAGTACCGGGTGATGAGTGCGTTGGCCGACACCGACGTGCCGGTGCCCCGCATGTACGCGCTTTGCACCGACGCCGAGATCATCGGCACCGACTTCTACATCATGGAGTGCCTCGAGGGCAGGATATTCCGTGACCCGCGCTTGCCCGAACTGTCGCCGACAGAGCGAGCGGCCGTGTATGAATCGATGGGCGAAGTGCTGGCCGCGCTGCACAACGTAGACACCGCCGCCGTGGGCCTGGACGACTACGGCCGGCAGGGCAACTACTTTGACCGACAGCTTGGACGCTGGAGCGGGCAGTACCGCGATTCGCAGACCGAGCAGCTGCCCGACATGGACACGCTCATCGAATGGCTGCCGGCCAACATTCCCGACGACGACTCCAGCTGCATAGCGCACGGCGACTACCGCCTCGAAAACTCGGTCTACCACCCCGACCAGACGCGCATGATAGCCGTGCTCGACTGGGAGCTGTCAACGCTGGGGCACCCGCTGGCCGACCTCGCTTACAACTGCATGGGCTACCACGTGCAGAGTCCTACGCAGAGCGGCCTGGTCGACGTGGACTTTGCCGCCACCGGCATACCGAGCGAGGAGCATTACGTGGAAAGCTACTGCCGGCGAACTGGCCGCGACGGCATAGACAACTGGAACTACTACGTCGCTTTTTCGCTTTTCAGGATGGCCGCCATAACCCAGGGGGTCTACAAGCGCGGCCTGGACGGCAATGCCAGTTCGGAACTCGCGACCAGCTACGGGGAGGTGTGCCGCTACCTGGCCACCCGCGCCTGCGAGCTGCTCGAACTCGGCTAGTCGAGCGCCCTGGCAGCCTGCCCGCAGCGACAAGATGCTACGGCAGGCCCCAACGACGGGTTCTAGTTGAGCGTCACCTTGCCCGGCGGCTCGCCCGGGCTCGAGGAAACCTGCTCGTCGGTGGTGTCGGCGACCGCGGTCTCCGCTGGAGAAGCCTCCCCCACCCCTGCGGCTGCCGACTTGCTGCCGGCCGGCGGCTGGATGTTTACTTCGCCACCGCTGGAGGTCAGCTCGTCTGAAGCCGCCTGCGCCACCACCTCGAGCGCGGCAAACGATTCGTGGATGGCGTCGACGACCTCCGACGTGTCAGGAAACAAATCGTAGTCGGCATTCATGCCCCAGTATATCGCACCGTCGTAACTGAGCAGCGCGATGCCAAGCCCCATGTTGTCGAACAACGGCACCACCGGGTAAGTCTCAAGCAGGCGAGCGCCGGCCATGTAAACGGGGAACTGCGGACCCGGCACGTTGGTCACTATCATGTCGAACAGGCGCATACGGGTCACGTTGCGCGTGCCAAGCGCGAGCAGGGTAGACGGGGCCCACTCGGCTACGTCGATGAGCAGCTCGGCTCCGACCGCCTGCCGCGATTCCTTGAGTTCGCGGGTCTGCTCTCGCACAAGATCGAGTTGCGCGCGCGGGTCGACACGGTCTACCGGCAGGTCAATGAGCCAGGCGGACACGCGGTTTCCTGACCGCCCGCGTTCGTCGCTGCCGCGCACGCTGACCGGCGCCAGCACTCTGAAATCCACCGAACCGGGGTTGATCCTGCGCTTGGAAAGCATTCTCTGCACGGCACCGGCCACCACGGTGAGCACGATATCGTTGATCGACCCACCCAGCCGGGCGCGCACCGATTTAACCCGAGCAAGATCCATGGCGTACCAGTCGGCCCTTCTGTGCGGCCCCACTTCGCGGTTAAACGGAGTGTCGTCCGCGCTAGCCATGGTCCAGCCCAGCATGCTGGCCACAGCACGCAGGCGCACCAGCAACTCGCGCTTGGTGTCGTCGGCTTCCTTGAACATGGCGCCCGCGCCCCTCAACAACCTCAGCGGCAGCATCGCGCGGTGGCTCACACCGTCGGCCAGCAGCTCCCAGGCCGTCGGTACGCGGCGTGGAATGAAGCCACCGGGCTGGGGGCGTTTGCTCTCAGGATTGACGTCGAGCAATACCGTCATCAGGTCAACACCGGCCACGCCGTCTATCATGCAGTGGTGCACCTTGCTTATGATGGCAAAGCGTCCGTCGTCCATGCCCTCGACCACCCACATCTCCCACAGCGGCCGGCTGCGGTCGAGGTGGTTTTCCATTATGCGACCGGCCAGACGCTTGAGCTCCTTGTCTCCACCGGGCCTGGGCAACGCCGTGTGACGAATGTGGTAGTCGATGTTGAAGTGAGAATCGTCTACCCACACCCAGCGATAACTACCGGGCACCTGAATGATCTTCTGCCTGTAGCGCGGGATGAATGGCAGGGCAGCCCCCACCGCGTCGCGCACCGCATCGGCGTCGATGCCGCCGTCGGGACGGGCCAGCTCACCGGCCTCAAAGATCATCGTGCTGCCGATGTGCATCGGGGTGTTGGGCTTTTCGAAGATCAGGAAGGAATTATCGAGCGCGCTCAAGCGCTCAAAGAACATTTTCGACATGCCTTATACCTGCTCTTAAATCGCAGTAAATACAAGAAGTTAAGCGCGGCGGGCTCACCTCCCCCCGGCCAGGGCCAGGATCGGCGTCAGCAGGGGGCCAGCTGTGCGCGGACTGATTTGAATGCCGGCGTTCGCGAGCGTGGGTCGAGCCGGCGTGGTACCAACTGGTTGGCCTCGGGGTAGTACATGGCCAGGTTGCCCGGGCGTATTTCGACAAGAGACACGACCACCCGCATTCGGCCAGTGCCGGTGAAGACTTCTACCGGGTCGCCATCGGCCAGACCGAGGGCCGCCGCGTCCTCGCTCGACATCATCACCACGTCGCGCCGGGTGTTGCCGCGATAGCGGTCCTCCTGCTCGTAGACGACGGTATTGAACTGTCCCTCCGACCTCAGCGTGATCAGGGTAAAGGTACCCGGCTCGGCCTGCTGCTCGACCGGCAGCGGCGTGACCTTGAAGTGGACACGACCATCGTCGGTGGCAAAACGACGCTGGCTGAATCCCCGGCCGGCGACGTGAAACTCCTTGCGACTTTCGTCTATCTCAGCGAGCTTACCGTAGCCGGGCACCACCTGCGCCATGGTGCGCCTGAGCTCGGAGTGCGAACGCAGTTGGCCCCAGTCAAAACGGCCCGTCGGCAGCAGTCGCTCGGCCAGCTCGGCGACCAGTTCGACCTCCGAGCGAGCCTCGCCCTCGGGTGGAGGCGCGCCACCGTCAGACATGCGCACGAGGTTGAACATACTCTCCTGTGTTGTCGGCTGTTGCTCTTCGTCTCGCGCGAGCACGGGCAGCACCAGGCTCGTACGCCCGCGGCCCAGCAAGTGCCCCACGTTGAGCTTGGTGGCCAGGTAAACCGTCGTGTCTACGCGTCCGAGCGCACGCGCTGCCCAAGCGCTGTCAGGGTTGCTGGCAAACAGGTTGCCGCCGAGCATGAAGGCGGCACCGATCCTGCCCTGCTCGGCCGCTTCCATCGAAGCGTAGGTGTCCAAGCCCTTGCCGGTGGGAGCGGCCACGCCGTAAACTTCCTCGAGCTTCGAGGCGAAGGCCTGCTTGACCGCCGGGGCCACCCCACAGGAGCCCACCCCCTGCACGTTGGAGTGTCCCCTGAGTGGCAGTAAGCCCGCGCCGGGTTTTCCGAGCCAGCCGCGAGCCATAGCGAGATTGGCCAGGGCCGCCACCGTATTGCTGCCGTCCACGTGGTGGGTAAGGCCCATGGCCCAGGCCGCCACTCCGTTTTCGGCAACGGCCAGCGCGTCCACCGCGCGCTCAAAATCGGCCGCGTCCACCCCGCTGCGCTGCACGAGCGCGCCGATATCATAACGCGACAGGTCGGCCTCGAGATCGTCCCAACCGCTCGAGTGCTCGGCTATGAACGCCCTGTCGGTCGCCCCCTTCTCTACCAGCGCCAGCAGCATGGCCTTGAACAGGGCAGCGTCCTCACCGGCGTGGGGCTGCAGGTAGATGTCGCTCACCGTGGAGCCGAACAGCATGCTGCGTGGATCCGACGGAACGTAAAAACGCAGCAGTCCGTTTTCCTTCAGCGGGTTGACGACGATCACCACGCCACCGCGACGGCGGATCTCGACCAAGCGGGTAATGAAACGCGGGTGGTTGCTCGCCGGGTTGGCGCCGGCCAGCAACACGAGGTCGCAGTAGTCGAGGTCATCGAGCGTGACCGACGCGGTGGACGAACCGTAGGCTTCGGTCAGGGCCACGCCCGAGGCCTGGTGACAATAGTACGAGCAGTTGTTGATGTTGGCCGTACCCCAGGCCCGGGCCACGAGCTGCATCAGGAACGCCGACTCGTTGCTCGCGCGTCCCGAAGAATAAAAAAACGCGTTGTCGGGACCGGCCGCCTCGAAGCCGGCTGCCGCGCGGTCGAGCGCCTCGTTCCAGCCCACGCGAACAAAATGCGTCGCGCCGGGCTCGGCCAGCAAGGGGAATGACAGCCTGCCCAGGGATTCGAGCCCCTGGGAGCCGAGCGCGCTTATCTGCTCGAGGGTATTGTCAGCAAAAAAGCGTTCAGGAATCGCGGCGGCCATGTCGGCGGCCTGGGCCTGTATGCTTTTCTTGCACACCTCGGGCCAGCGCCCCGCTTCGCTGACCATGCCGCCGGCCTGCCCTCCCATGCCCAGGCCGCAGGTCTTGCACGCGTTTCGGCTTGCCAGGCGGCGGTAAAGTGCGAGTACGCCGCCGGCCTCGCGGCCCTTGCGCAGACTGTACGCGAGCGCGGCCATGCCGCCCCCGCTCGCTGGCCGGCGTTCAGACATGCCCCATCAGTCAGCAGGTTCGAGCATTATCAACGGTATCTCCCGGTCGGTCTTGCCCTGGTAGCCGGCGTAGTTCGTGTACTCGCTGGTTATCGTCGGCCAGAGGCGTTCGCGCTCTTCGTGGCTGGCGACACGCGCGTTCATGTTGCGATCAGCGGAGTCCTGCATGGTCACCACCACCCGGGAATTATCCCGCAGGTTGAGAAACCAGTTGGGGTGGTGGTCTGCGCCGCCCTTCGACGCAACGATGACGATCACATCGCCATCCTGGTGGGGCGAGGTCAGCATCACCGAGCGGGGCTTACCCGACTTGCGACCGATGGTGGTCAATTCGAGCACCGGCATATCGGCCGCCGTCCAGCCCAGCCTTCCCCCGCTCAACTTGAGCAGGCAGCGGTGTGCAGAGTTCATGAACCTGAGGGCCCTGTTGCTTGGCATCTAGTTATCCTCCCCGTAGACCGCGTCGACCAGGCGGTAGGCCCGTGGGTCGAGCAGTATGTGCGGACCCATGCGGTTCATCACGTAAGCAAAACCCAGTGTCCGCTCGGGGTCGTAAAAAGCCAGCGAGCCGCCCGCACCGGCGTGGCCGAAGCTCCCCTCGCCCGAACCAAACGGCATGTGCGGCTGCGGCAACATGAATCCCACCGAAAAACGAGTTTCCAGTTCCAGCACCGCGTCGGGCCCCTGCACGAGTTCGCGGCCGCTGGTAGCGATTGCTTCGCTCGACAGCAGCTGACCCGCGTTGCCGTAGATCCTGGCCAGCGACAGGGCCGAAGAGTGACCGTTGGCACCCGGCACCTGGGCTCCGCGCCAGGCCCGCGAGTTAACGGCGCCCGGTTGCATGAGCGCGGGCGGGTTGGTGAAGGCGCGGGCGGTGAGGCCCTCGAGATCCGACATCATTAACTCGAACAGGTTGGGCTCGCCCGCGGGCACGGGGTCGGTGGACAACTCGCTCATCTCGGCGCAGCGCGCGTCGAGATCCTCGCCGAAGCCGAGGTAAAAATCGGCTCCCGAGGGCGCCGCGATTTCTTCGCGTATGAAGGTGGCCACGTCGCGACCATCAACCCGACGTACAAGTTCGCCCCCGAGCCAGCCAAAACTAATCGCGTGGTAACCGTGTTTCTCGCCCGGCGTCCACCAGGGTTCCTCGGCGGCGAGCAGCGCGCAGATACCGTCCCAGTCGTAACCCGCGTCGGCTTCCAGCTGTTGCCGCAGGGCCGCCAGTCCGGCCTGGTGCGACATGAGCTGGGTCACGGTGATGTCCTGCTTGCCCGCCGCGGCAAACTCGGGCCAGTAATCGGCCACCGGCGAGTCCAGCGATATCTTTCCCCGGTCTACAAGGATCTGCACCGCGAGCGCGACCATGCCCTTGGTTGTAGAAAACACGTTTACTATCGTGTCTTCCTGCCAGGGCTCGCCACCCGGGGACTTGCTGCCGCCCCACAGGCTGGCCAGCACTTCGCCGTTTTCCACCACTGCCACGGCGGCGCCGATCTCGCAGCCGTCGGTAAAGTTGGCCTCGAAAACCTGCCGCAGCCTGTCGAGCCGAGGGGCGCAGTGTCCGTTCACAGTACTCATAGCGTCGTTTCTTCCTCGTACAGGGCAACTGAGCGACGGGCGAACCGCCGAGTGCTCAGGATGCCTCTGCCTGCAGGCTGGGTAACCGGTAGCCCTCTTCTTCGAGCGCCGCGCGTATGACCTTCTTGTCGATCTTGCCGGTCGAGGTCAGGGGAATAGAATCCCGAAACAGCACGTCGTCGGGCAACTGCCACTTGGCAAAGCGAGACTCGCAGTGCTTGATCACCTCGTCGGCATCGAGCCCGGCGCCATCGGCCACCACGACTATGGCCACCGGGCGTTCGTCCCACTTCGGGTGAGGCTGGGCCACAACCGCGGCCTGCGCGACCGCCGGCAACGAGACGATGTGGTTTTCGAGATCCACCGACGAGATCCACTCGCCGCCCGACTTGATCAGGTCCTTGGTGCGGTCGGTGATCTTG
>DBZX01000085.1:22894-23964 GCA_002311335.1 bacterium UBP10_UBA1149 | reverse complement strand
AAGAAAATAACCATGAAAAACAACGTGGGGCTATTTCTTGCCAAGCGGGCCGAACTGGATCCTGATGTCGAAGCTTTCGTAGGCGTGGAGTCGGGTCTGCGGCTCACTTACCGCGAGTTCAACGAGCGCGCCTGTCGCACGGCCAACGCGCTTGTCGATCTCGGGGTAGGCAAGGGCGACCGCGTGGCGTTGCTCATGATGAACGGCGCCGAGTACATCGAGTCGTTTTTCGCCATCGCCCGCATCGGTGCCATCGTGGTGCCGCTCAACTGGCGGCTGGTGGCCGACGAGCTGTCCTTCATACTCTCGGACAGCGGTGCCACGGTGTTGTTGTTTGACGGTGAGTTTGCCGAGGTGGTGGCCACGCTGCAGGGGCGACCCGACGCGACGGCGGTGACCACCTGGGTGCAGGCGGGCGATGACCAACGAGCCGACTGGGCCTCGTCCTACGACGAGCTGCAGCAGAAGGCCGACTCGGCTGTGCCCGAGACCGGGGCCTGCGACGATGACGAGCTGTACATAATGTATACGTCGGGTACCACGGGTCTGCCCAAGGGGGCCGTGCACACCCACACCTCGGCGATGTGGGGCTGCCTCACGATCGCGGCTACCGCAGACATGCGTCACGCCGACCGTTACATGGTTACCCTGCCGTTGTTCCACGTCGGCGCGCTCACGCCGATGCTTGTCAATGTCTACAAGGGTGGCACGAGCGTGGTAATGCGCGCGTTCGACCCGGTGCGAGCCTGGCAGGCCCTGGAAGAAGAAAAGATTGATAATATGCTGCTGGTGCCGGCGATGCTCAATTTCATGTTGCAGGTGCCCGACTTCGACAAGTACGACCGCAGCCGTCTGCGCTGGTGCATGAGCGGCGCCGCTCCCGTGCCCGTCAATCTTATAGAGCGCTGCGCCGAACTGGATATAGAAATCCAGCAGGTCTACGGCATGACCGAGTCCTGCGGGCCGGCCTGCCTGTTGACTTCGGCCGACTCGCTGCGCAAGGCCGGGTCTACCGGCAAGGCCTTTTTTCACACCGACGTGCGGGTAGTCGATGACAAGGGCGACGACGT
>DBZX01000085.1:8028-22781 GCA_002311335.1 bacterium UBP10_UBA1149 | reverse complement strand
GCTGGATGCACACCGGCGACGCCGCCTATATGGACGAGGATGGCTACGTCTATATTCAGGACCGCATCAAGGACATGATCATTTCGGGCGGCGAGAACGTCTACCCCGCCGAGATAGAAAACGTGTTGCTCGACTGCGAGGGCGTGGCCGATGCGGCCGTCATCGGCCAGCCGAGCGAGAAGTGGGGCGAATCGCCGGTGGCCGTACTGGTGGGTTCGGCCGGCGCGGTAGACCCCGGCGTAGTGCTCGAGCACTGCAAGACCCGCCTGGCCGCCTTCAAGAGACCGGTGGCTGTTGAGATGGTCGACGAGATTCCCCGCAACCCTTCGGGCAAGATACTCAAGCGCATACTGCGCGAGCGTTACCCCGGACCTGCGCCCGTCTGAGCTGCCGCGGCGGCATTCACGGGTAGCGGGCTCGGCCTGGCCGGTGTGTTGCTCTGGGTAGCGGCGGCCACGCTTGGCTGGTTTTTTCTTTCGTTTTTTACTGCGGCCGCGACCGCCTACCCCGGTTGACCCGAACTCGGGGCGATCTCCAACCTCCTGTCAGGAGGAAAAGTAGAAACACGTTGCCCGCCCATGGCCAGGCTCGACGCGGCGCTGGGCAACAGCCAACAGGCTCCCCCGGATTAGTCCTTGCCGGTGGTTTTGCGCGCCGCCGGGGTTTCCTCGAGGTAGCGCTTCATGAGTTCCCGGTGCTCACCGGCCTCGCGCTCGCGCAGTTCCCAGAACCTGGGCGTGCGACGGCCGTCCATGAAAGCCACGCCACCTTCCTTG
Organism: bacterium UBP10_UBA1149; assembly: GCA_002311335.1. Lineage (GTDB taxonomy): Bacteria > Desulfobacterota > Binatia > UBA1149 > UBA1149 > UBA1149. The sequence goes on along the minus strand of DBZX01000085.1, from coordinate 22,005 downwards.
CCCTCGGGCGAGTCGAACCAGTCGGGGTACATTGACGAAGATATAGCCCCCATCTCCTGGTAGCCGTCTAACTCCTGGTCGAAGGCGGCCTTGAGCACCTCCAGGCAACCGGGGCTGAGCGCGAGCAGTTCTTCGGCCCAGCGGTCTACGGTGGCCTCGAGATCACCGGCCGGTACCACCTCGTTGACCAGTCCCATGCGCTCGGCCTGCTCGGCCGAGTACTTGCGGCACAGCATCCACATTTCGCGGGCTTTCTTGGCGCCCACTACCTTGGTGAGGTAAGGAACAAAAAACCCGTCGGCCGGGCTCGACACGCGTGGCCCCGCCTGCCCGAACATGGCCGTGTCGGCGGCGATGGTAAAATCGCAGCAGTAAGCCATGTGGTTGTGTCCGCCCAGGCAGTAGCCCTGCACCTGGGCAAGCACGGGCTTACGCGAGTTGCGCACCAGGCGGTTGTGGGGGTAGCGAAAATAGAAACCCTTGCGCAGCCCCCAGGTCTCCCACTCCACGTCGCCGCCGGTACCGAAGTTCTTGCCCGCGCCGGCCATCACGATCAGCCCGATGGATGTGTCGTGGTTGGCGTCGTAAAAAGCCCGGAACATCTGCTCGACCGTCTCCAGGGTCATCACGTTGTACTTGTCGGGCTTGTTGATCGTGACCCGCGCAATGCCACCGCCGAGTTCGGCGTGGTGCTTCTTCTCGTAGAGGATTTCGTCGAAGACGAGCCCGTCGCCGTTTACCTGCTGCCAATCACTCCAACTCATGCTGCCAGTCTCCCTGTCGCCGGGGGGCGCCACCGACAGCCTTAGCCCCCGCACGGCTCCCGGGCAAGAGGGGGGGCAGGCAGCTTTGGGGGTAAAGGTGGCAGGGCAGGAATCGAAGCCTGTTGTCCGACAGTTTCTCTCGCGGGCTCAAGGGGCCTGTCTCGCACGGGGGCGACTTGCCCCGCCTGTCGTCGAGAGGTAAATGGAACGTGTTCTACCTGTGCCGCCGCAGGTGGGGTGCAGCGACACATGAAGCCACCAGCCTTTGAATACGCCGCTCCCGCTTCAGTGGCCGAGGCAGTCGCGCTACTCGATGAGCGCGGGTTCGACGCCAAGGTGTTGGCCGGCGGGCAGAGCTTGATGGCCTTGCTCAACATGCGTCTTGCGCGGCCCGAACTGCTCGTCGATATCGCCCGCGTGCCAGGGCTCGACAGCATCGAGATATCAGGCGGCTGCCTGGGCGTGGGCGCCATGGTTCGCCAGCGTTCACTGGAATTTTTTCCCGGCCTGGCCGACAGCCACCCGCTCTTGCTGGCCGGGCTGCGCCACGTGGCCCATCCCCAGAATCGCAACCAGGGCACGGTGTGCGGCTCGCTGGCCCACGCCGACCCCGCCGCCGAGCTGCCGGCCCTGGCCGTGGCCGCCGGTGCTGAGCTGGTCATCGAAGGCCCCGACGGAAAGCGCAGCGAGAGCGCCGAAGACTTTTTTATCACCTACCTCACCACCACGCTTGAACCAGCAGAGCTACTCGTCGAGGCCCGCTTTCCGTTGCTTCCCGAAGGCAGTGGCTGGTCGGTGCAGGAGGTGACCCGTCGGCACGGCGACTTCGCGTTGGCCGGGGCGGTGGTGACCATGCGCATCGCCGACGCGCGCGTGGCCGACCCCCACGTGGTGGCCTTCGGCGTGGGAGCTGTTCCCCTGCGCTGCACGGCAGCCGAGCAGGCACTTGCTGGCGCTGAGCCGGGGCCGGCGGCCTGGAAGGAAGCCGGTGCGCTGGTGTCCGAGGCGGTCGAAGACCCCCTGGACGACGTTCACGCCAGTGCCTCGCAGCGTCGCTCGGTGGCGGGCGTGATGGCATCGAGGGCGATGGAGGAAGCCGCGGCGCGGGCTTGAGCCGCGCTGCCTGGAGCCGGGCGGCGGGGACAAGGGCGACAGGATCAACAATGGGCGAAAGAAAAATATCCAGGGTAACGGTGGAGGTCACCGTAAACGGCCGCCGCCAGTCGGCCGAACTCGAGCCGCGCGTGACGCTCGCCGATTTTCTACGCGTGGAGCTGGGACTCACCGGCACCCACCTGGGCTGTGAGCACGGGGTCTGCGGCGCCTGCACCGTGTTGCTCGACGGGCGCGCGGTGCGCAGCTGCATAATGCTGGCCGTGCAGGCCACCGGACACGAGGTGACCACTATCGAGGCGCTGGCCAACGAGGGCGAGCTGCACCCCCTGCAGCAGGCCTTCGTCGACAAGCACGGCCTGCAGTGCGGCTTCTGTACGCCGGGTTTCATCATGGCCGCCGCCGAGTTGCTCGAGCGCGACCCCGACCCCTCCGAGCAGGCGCTGCTCGAAACACTGGGCGGGCAGGTGTGCCGTTGTACGGGTTACGAGGCCATCATCGAGTCGGTGCGAGACGCGGCTGAAAAATTACGCCAGCGAGGCGTGGGTCCGCTCGGGCTTCTGGCCGCGGCCCTCGAAAAGAAAGCGGCGCCCAGTGGCAACGGGGGCGGCGAGTGAGCAGTCGCATTCCCAACAGTCTCGAGGAGCTTCCGGTAAGCGAGATCCGCTGGATAGGCAAGGGCGTCGAGCGCCTCGAAGACCCTTCGCTGGTGACCGGCCGCACCGAGTTCATAGACAACGTGGTGCTGCCCGGCATGCTTCACTGCGCCATCCTGCGCAGCACTTACGCCCACGCACGAATCGTTTCGATCGACAGCTCGGCGGCCGAAGAGATGGAGGGCGTGTATGCGGTGATCACCGGCCGCGACGCCGCGCGCCTGACCAACCCGGCTACCACGGCGCCCGAGGGCTGGGGCGCCTACTGCCTGGCCCACGAGAAGACCCGCTTCGTGGGTGAGCCCATGGTGGCGGTGGCGGCAACGAGTCGCTACCTGGCCGAGGACGCCCTTGAACTCATCATCGTTGAGTACGAGGAGCTGCCGGTGGTGGCCAACGCGCAAGCCGCGCTGGCGGCCGACGCGGCACTGTTGTTCGAGGAACACGGCAGCAACGTGATGCTCCAGCGCAAGTTTACCTGGGGCGAGGTCGACTCGGCGTTTGACCAGGCCGACCTCGTGGTCTCCGACGACTACCGCTGGAACCGCCTGGGCGCCAATCCCATGGAGACCTTCGGCTGCGTGGTTGACTGGAACCCGGCCGACGACATGCTCACCTGCCGTGGCTCCTTCCAGTCGCAGTCGTACATGGGCCTGGCGCGTTCGCTGGTGCTCGGCCTGCCTTCGAACCAGGTGCGCATGATCAGTCACCCGCACGGTGGCAGCTTCGGTGGCAAGGGCGGGTTTCGCGGCGTGGATATCTGCGCGCTGCTTTCCAAGGCCGCCTCGGGCCGACCGGTGAAGTGGATAGAGGACCGCCTGGAATATCTGCTCGCAGGTGCCGGGCAGAGCTGGGACCGAGAGTACACGCTGCAGCTGGCGCTCAAGAAGGATGGCACCGTGACCGGCCTGCGCGTGAAGTTGCTCGACGACATGGGCGGAACCGCCGAGGCTTTCGGCGCCGTGTCGGCGGCCAAGCCCCTGGCCGCTTTTACCGGTTGTTACGCCATACAGGCGGCCGAGTACGATCTCACGCTCGTGGCCACCAACAAGGTTCCGCAGAGTCCCTACCGCGGCATGGGACCGCCGCCGCACAACTGGGTGCTCGAGCAGACCATGGACAAGGCCGCGCGCGAGCTGGGGCTGGACCCCGCCGAGATCCGCAGGCGCAACTACATTCCGGCCGACGCGTTTCCCTACACCATAGCCAGCGGCAACGAGTACGACTCGGGCAACTACGAGGCTGCGCTGGATGCGCTGCTCGACATGGCCGACTATCAAAAGCTCTGCGCCGAGCGTGACAGCGCCCAGGCCGAAGGTCGCCTGCTGGGTCTCGGGCTCGTCAACACTATAGAACCAGGCGTGTTTGACTGGAACGCCTACGCCATCGTCGGGCTCGAGAGCACCGGCGTGCCCGAGGGCATAACGGTGGCCATCGATGTGATGGGTCGCATCACGGCGCGGCTCGGATTCTCGCTCGAGGGGCAGGGGCAGTACACGCTCGTGGCGCAGGTGCTGGCCGACTACTTTGCCGTCACGCCGGCCGACGTGAGTATCGTGTACCAGGACTCGCTGTCGGCGCCGCCACACTTCGGGCCGGGTGGCTCACGACTGGGCGTGGCCATAACCGGCGCCGCGCTGGGAGCTGCGCACCTGCTCGAGCGCAAGCTGGCCCGCGTTGCCGCGGTGCTGTTGCAGTGCGGCCCCGACGATGTCGAGCTCATGGACGGTTTCTTGAGGGTGCGTGCCATGCCCGAGGCGAAGATGCACTTTGCCGAGGTGGCCGGCGCCATGCTCGCGCGCAGCGACCTGCTGCCCGAAGACATCGATCCGCAGCCGCAAGCCACCTACGTGTGGACGGCTCCCGGTCGCACCCCGGCCGACGAACAGGGCCGCGCGAAGAGTTACCTCACGGCCGCCAACGCCTGCCACCTGGTGAAGGTCGAAGTCGATCCCGACACCGGCACCGTGGATATACTGGGATACTGGTTGGTCGACGATTGCGGAACCCGCCTCAACCCTGTCACAGTTGAAGGCCAGACCATGGGCGGCATTGCACAGGGCGTGGGCGCGGCGCTGCTCGAGGAGTACGTGTACGACGAGTCTGCCCAGCCGTTGACCTCGTCGTTCATGGACTACCTGCTGCCAAGCGTCTACGAGGTTCCGCGGGTTGAAAAAAAGGCACTGACCACTCCGTCGCCGTTTACACCCCTGGGCGCCAAGGGCTGCGGCGAGGGCGCCATGCACACCACGCCGGCGGCAATCATGTGCGCCATAAACGACGCGTTGTCGCCGCTGGGCCTGTCGGCCCGCGAGGTGCCGGCCAGCCCGCGCAGGCTGTGGAAGCTGTTACACGAGAACGCCGATTGAGAGAACGATTGACTGGATTAACGACTGAAAGGAGACGAAGTTATGCCCGCAGATAAAGAATACTTCGTGGCGCTCTCGGAGTGCCACTTCATGAACCCCGAATCGATGGAAGAGATGTCGTACTACCCGGGCTACGAGCGCTGGTGGAAGAGCATCGACGGGGTAATGCGCGCCTGGGGTGGCGACCGCGACCTGTCGGGTGGCGAGGCCATGCCCGAGCCGCGCGCGCACGCGTTGATAGAGTGGATGGACAAGGCCGAGGTCGACGTCTGTTTTGCACTGCGCGAGTCGATGATGGACGTGGCTGACTACACCACCTGCATGTCGACCAACGCTTTCATGCTCAAGGAGATCGAACCCTACCCCGAGCGCATGTACCTTGAGTGCAACTGCGGCCCCATGCTCCGGCGCGGCGTCGACAAGGCGATCTGGGAACTGGAGTACCTGTTCAACGAGCGTAACGCGCGCCTGTGCAAGGTCTACGCCCCAGAGGACGGCCCTCTCAACGATCGACGGCTGTGGCCCTTTTACGAAAAGTGTTGCGAGCTGGGCATAGCCATCACCGTGCACACGGGTATGAGCTACGTCTGCCCGCAGCCGAGCAAGTACTCAATGCCTATATTGCTCGATGACGTGTGCCTGGACTTTCCGGAACTCAAGGTCATCGCCTACCACATGGGCTGGCCCAACACCGAGGAACTGATCGGGCTGGCGGGCAAGCACGTCAACCTGTACCTGAGCCTGTCGGGCATCCTCGGCTGGCTGGCGCGCTCGCCCTACCGCGCCTATCACATGATAGGCACCGCGCTGCAGTGGGTCAGTGACGAGAAGATCGTCATGGGACTGGACCTCGCGTTTGACGACATGCCGTTGGTGGTCGACTTCATTCGTAACTTCCAGATTCCCGAGCAGCTGCGCGAAGAGTGGGGTTACAAGGAGATAACCGACCAGATGCGCGCCAACATACTGGGGCTCAACCTCGCAAAGCTGGCCGGCATAGAGCCGACCCGTCGCGTGGGTAAGGGCAAGGGCAAACCAGGGGCCCTGGCCTCCTGACCGGCCTTCCGGGCGAGCGGCGATGAAAGACAAGGCCTGCATCGTTGGCGTGGGCGCCACCGGGTTCTGCCGCGGCGAGGGCTCGGGCAAGAGCCTGCATGGGCTGCAACTTGAGGCTGCGCTGGCCGCGCTGGCCGATGCTGGCCTGCGGGCGGGACAGGTGGATGGCATCATGCCGTTTCCCAACCTGGGCACGGCCGAGGGTTTTGCCGCCAGCCTTGGCTGCGAGAACCTGAGGTTTGCCACCACGGTCAACATGGGCGGCGCGGCTCCGGTGGCGTCGCTGGGTGTAGCGGCCGCTGCGGTGAGCTCGGGCCTGGCCGACTACGTGCTCATGCCCGCGGGTTGGAACGGCTACTCGGGATCGCGGGCTGGCGCCATCGTGCAGGAGATGACGGCTTCGATTCCCGGCGGGGCGATCGCCCGCGACTTCTACCTGCCGCACGGACTGGTGGCCCCTCCGCAGTGGTACGCGCTCATCGCCCGTCGCCACATGCACGAGTACGGCACCACGGCCGAGCAGCTGGGCGCGGTCGCGCTGGCCATGCGCAAGCACGCGCAGCTCAACCCGGCCGCCGTCATGCACGGCAAGTCGATGACCATGGAGCAGTACCTGGCCTCTCCGATGATCACCGACCCCTACCGCTTGTTCGACTGTTGCCTCGAGACCGACGGTGCGGCGGCCTGCGTTGTCACGACCACCGAGCGCGCGCGCGACCTCGCCCGGCCGCCCGTGTACATAAGCGGGGTGGCCTCGGCCCAGCCCTATCCGGCCGACGAGATTACCGGCAGGGAAGACATTTTTCGCACCGGGCTCACGGTGGCCGCGCCCCGGGCCTTCGAGATGGCCGGTGTAAAACCGGCGGACGCCGACTTCGCCCAGGTGTACGACTGCTTCACCTTCGAGGTCGTCCAGCAGCTCGAAGAAGCTGGCTTCTGCGCGCGTGGCGAGGGCGGTGCTTTCGTGCAGGAGGGGCGGATAGAGCTCGGCGGCGAGCTGCCCGTCAACACACACGGGGGCCTGTTGAGCGAGGCCCACGTACTGGGCATGGGCCACGTGGTAGAGGCCGTGCGGCAGTTGCGCGGCGAAGCAGCTGGGCGACAGGTGGCAGACGCCAGCCTGGGAGTGGTGACCGGCTGGGGCGATTTCGGCGACGGCTCTATTGCCGTGTTGAGGAACTGACAAGCGATGGCTGATGGTGGAAAGAAAAAGGCGGTGGGTCTGCCGCTGCCCTTGATGCAGGGATTGCACGGTGAGTTTTATCGGCACTGCGCCGCGGGCCGATTGAGTTTTCAGCGCTGCTCGGACTGCGGCCGCTGGCGCCACGTGCCGCGCGAGATATGCCCGGCCTGCAGCTCGTGGAACTGGAGCTGGGAGCAGTCGAGCGGGCGTGGCACCGTGTTTACCTACACCATCACTGAGCGTTCCATGCACCCGGCCTTCGCCGAGCGTTGCCCTTACGCCGTGGTGGTGGTCGAGATGGAAGAGGGAGTGAGACTGCTCAGCCGGGTCGTTGATTGCCCGCCCTCCGAACTCGAGATAGGCGCGGGGGTGACGGTTGATTTTCTCAGCCTTGAATCCCCTGCTGCCGGCGCCGACGACCGGCAAGGCGAACAAGCTCCTGGCCAGGAAGAAATAGTGCTGCCGGTGTTCCGCCTGGCCTGAAGCAGTGCACTCGCCGCCAGGGCGCCTGCAGGCAGGAGAGCTGCAGCATGGGGAAAGCCTGAATTTGCAGCCTTGGACAGGCCTGGATTCATGGCCACAAGCTCACCAGTCAGCCCACAGCCATGTCCAGCTAAATCACGGCTGCCAGATTCTTTTTTCGGTCAGCGGTCAGCGGTTTCAGTCAGTCGGGGAATAGTATTCCCACCAACATGAAGCCGGCCGCCAGCACCAGCAGAGTATCCATACCGTTTGCTCCTCACCCGGACCTGATGCCTGTGGGCGGGTCCGGGCTGTCCTTGCATCCTTTGTCCTCCCATCGGGTGGGTATGGTCAAGGTGTTTTTTTGTGGCTGGCTACGGCGTTACGCGGACCGTATGGTTGCCTGTAGCGGTTTTTGGCCGCGGCCGCCCAACGAGGAGCGAAATGACAGTAAAACTTCCCGACACGTTTACCTACGAAAGACGCGGCCAGGTGGCCGTGATGACCATCAACCGCCCGGAGGCCATGAACGCCTTTACTGCCGACATGCTGCGTGGCATGGACGCCTGCTTTGAGGACTTCAACGAGGACGACGATCTCAGGGTGGCCATTCTTACCGCGGTAGGAGACAAGGCTTTCTCCTCGGGCATGGATCTCAAGGAAGCCATCCCGATGTTGCAGTCCGGTGACGAGATGGGTTACGAGGACCACACCAAGCGGCCGTTCTCCGACGTGTTCAAGCCCATCATCTGTGCCGTCAACGGCTTCTGCATAGCCGGGGGCATGGAGTTTCTGCAGGGTACCGATCTGCGCATCGCTGCCGAGCACGCGACCTTCGGTTTGGGTGAAGTGCGCTGGGGAATAATTCCGACCGGCGGTTCGCACATAAGGCTGCCCGTGCAGATACCCTGGGCAGTGGCCATGGAAATGCTGCTAACGGGCAAGCCCATAAGCGCCGCCCGTGCCTACGACATAGGCCTGGTCAACAAGGTCGTACCCGCCGACCAGCTCATGGACGAAGCCATGGAACTGGCCGAGACCATTTGTCAAAACGGTCCCCTGGCCGTGCGCACAGCGAAGGAGATAGCCGTGCGCGCGCTCAACCTGGAGCCCGGCTTCGTGATGGAAAAGGAGCTCGGGCAGCGCGTGATGGACAGCGACGACGCGCGTGAAGGTCCAGCGGCCTTCGCCGAAAAGCGCGCGCCCGTATTCAAGGGACGCTGATTCGCGCCGCGCTGCCCCGCGCCGCTTCGTGTACATGTCTGGACGGATACTTCACCTCCTCTCTCAGAGGCCCCTGCTCACCGGCAGTGGCATCACGCTCGACGCCCTGGTCACCAACGCGACCGCGGCCGGCTGGAAGCAACGCGTTCTCGTGGGCGTGCCCGGCGATCGCATTCCGGCTGGCGTCGGCGGGCTGCCGGGCGACGCCGTGGCCTGCGTGACCTTTAAAGCGGTGGATGGGCAGGCGGCAGGCGCGGCCGCCGTCCCCGACGCGACCGATCTCGACTTCGCCCTGCCGGGCATGAGCGACGTGATGCCCTACGCGAGCTCGCGCTTCAGCGAACTGGCACCCGCGCAGCTGGCCGCTTACCGCGATGCCTGGCGTGAGGCCATACGAAAGCAGCTGGAGGATTTCAGCCCCGACCTCGTGCACGCGCACCACGCCTGGATAGTGGCCTCGCTGGTCAAGGACGTGGCTCCCTCGTTGCCGGTGGTCATGCACGCGCACGGCACCTGTCTCAGGCAGATGTCGCTCTGCCCCGGCCTGGCCGATTCCTTGCGTAGCAGCCTCGCGCGCAACGAGCGCCTGCTCGTGCTGCAGCAGCAGCAGTCGGGGGAGTACCAGCGGGCGCTGGGCTTTGCGCCCGGGCGCGTGGGGGTGGTCGGTGCGGGTTACGACGACGGCCTGTTTAATCTGCAGGGGCGTGAGCCCGACCCCGGCCCGGTGTTGTTGTACGCCGGCAAACTGGCCGCGGCCAAGGGGCTGCCGCAGTTGCTTGACGCGGTAGAGGTGTTGGCCGCGCGCGTGCCCGGCCTGCTGTTGCAGGTGGCCGGCGGCGGGCAGGGCCGCGAGGCCGATGCGCTGCGGCAGCGTATGAAAGAAATGTCGCCGCTGGTGAGTTTTCATGGTCGCCTTGATCAGGCCGAGCTGGCCGCGCTCATGCGGCGGGCGGCGGTGTTCGTGCTGCCGTCGTTCTACGAGGGGCTGCCCCTGGTGCTGGCCGAGGCGCTTGCCTGCGGCTGCCGCCTGGTCGCCACCGACTTGCCGGGCTTGCGCGAGGCCATGGCCGCACGGCTGGGCGAGGCCCTGGCGCTGCTGCCGGCCCCGGCCATGAAGGCGGTCGACACGCCGCGCGAAGACGCCCTGCCGGCCTTCGTAGGGGCGCTCACTGACACGCTGGAAGCGGGGTTGGCCGCTGGCGCTCTCAAGACCGAAACGCTGGCCGACAGCCTGGCGTCGTTCTCCTGGAAGGCCGTGTTTGAGCGGGTGCAGTCGGTCTGGATCGAAGCGAGCGAGGCGGCCGGGCGCTAGAACCGGGCAGCCGCTGCCTGGAGACCCCGTCGCCTACAGTACCGAGCCGTCTTTCTTGCCCTCGGCGATCTCATCCCAGTCCATGCCCAGCTCGAGCAGCACCTGCTCGGTGTGCTCGCCGTGTTCGGGCGCGCGCGTGAGCGTAAGCGGGGTCTCGTCGAACTGCACCGGGTTGGCCACCAGTCGCACCTTCCGGCCGTTGACCTCGATCTCGGGCAGGTAGCCGTTGGCCTCGGTCTGCGGATCGGCCAGCACCTCGGGCGTGGTCTGGTAGGGTGCCCACGCGCCCTCGGCGTCGGCCAGGGCTTCGCGCCACTGGACGAGCGTGCGCGAGGCAAAGATCGCGTCGAGTTCGGCCACGCAGGCTTCAGCGTTGTGGTAGCGCGACGCTGCGTCTTTGAAACGCTCGTCGGTGATGAGGTCTTCGCGGTCCATGCGGCGGCAGAGGTCCGGCCACCAGCGGTCGGCCTGCAGGTAGTTGAACATGATCCAGCGGCCGTCTTTCGTTCCGTAAGTGCCTACAACGGGGTTGGGACTGCTGCCGTGGTCAAACGAGGGCATGGCGCTGCCGGTGAGGTCGGCAGCCACGAGGTCGGCGCCCAGCGCCCACATGGCCGTGCCCATCAGCGACACGTCTACCACCGACGGTTCGCCGCTGCGCTCGCGCTTGAGCAGGGCCGCGGCTATGCCGCCGGCTATGGTCATGGCGCCGATTGAATCGCCCAGCGCCGCGCGCGGCATCACCGGGTACTCCATCCAGTCTCGAGTTATGGCCTGGCCTACGCCGCCCCGGCTCCAGAAAGCCGTGCCGTCGTAGCCGGCCTTTTCGGCGTCTGGTCCACGCACTCCTTGTCCGCTGCCACGCACGTAGATGATGTCGGGGTTGATCGCGCGTATGTCGGCCAGGTCAATGGCCAGCTTGCGGCGCGCGGGGGTGAGAAAGTTGGTGAGAAACACGTCGCTGCTTTCTACCAGGCGGTAGAGTATCTTGCGTCCGCGCTCTGTGGCGAGATCGAGTCCGACGCTGCGCTTACCGCGGTTGGACTGCTCCATCATGAAGCTAACGCCGCTGTTGTCGCCCGGTATCAGGCCCGAGGCCACAAGTCCGCGCTGACCGTCGCCGCTCACCGGGTGCTCGATCTTGATGACGTCCGCGCCCCAGTCGGCCAGCACGGCGCCGGCGGCGGGCACGAACCACCACTGGGCTACTTCGAGTACGCGTATACCTTTGAGATGATCCTGCATGTGTCCGGTGTACTACTCTGCCAGCCGCTGAGCAAGGCTGCTGGCAGCTGGGAGCTGTGCCGCGTCGCCGCCAGGCAGCACTTACTGCTCGCCGTTGTCCAGGTAGCCCAGCGCCCGCAAGGCCTCGCGCTGGCGGTCGCTCAGGGGCAGCGGGGCGTTATCTCGTGGGGCGCTGTCGCGCTGTTCGCCGGCGGTGGCCACCAGGGCCTCGCGCAGTTTGCGCGATTCATCGAGCCGTCGCTGCATCCGATCGCGCAGCAGCAGGGTCAACGCGCCCTGTCCGCGTGCGATGTCGTGCTGCTCCAGGGGGTCGGCCGCGAGGTTGTAAAGGCTTGTCCGGCCGGTGCGGTGGTCGACGATGAGTTTCCACGGGGGAGTGCGCAGCGCGCTGAGCGGTCGGTAACCCCAGGCGGCCACGGCGTCGAGCTTGGGATCGGCGCCGCCGCGCGCGAGCTCCAGCAGCGAGTGGCCCTGCAACATCCCCCCGGACTCAAGGCCCATGAGCTCGAGCAGGCTCGGCAGCACGTCCACCAGGCGCACCTGGGCGGTCACCCGCACGCCCGCCTTCAGCCTTCCCGGTGCGCGCATGATCAGCGGCACGTGCAACTGGTCGTCGAACAGGGTCAGGCCGTGGCGCCGGTCGAGCGCCCCGTGCTCGCCGAAGGCTTCGCCGTGATCGGAGGTGAGCAGCACGATGGTGTTGTCGTCGAGGCCGGCCGCGGCCAGCGAATCGAGTACCCGGCCCACGGCCGAATCAACGTAGTGTATCTCGCCGTCGTAAAGCGGCAGCTCACGTCTCACCTCGGGGTAGGGGCTGTCGTAGTCCGCCGCCGTGAACAGTCGCGCGTGTTCGGCGGGGGGCGTGTAGGGCTCGTGCGGGTCGAGGTAGTGCAGGTAGAGGAAGAACGGTGAGCGGGCACGGCCACGCTCGGCCAGCCAGGCCCGGGCCCTGTCGGTGACGTCGCGGGTGGTCGTGTCCTCCCACTCAAAGCTGCTCCAGTCGGCGCGGGCCTGCATGTCGTGGGTGAGATCGGGAAACACGCTGGCGAATTCGTCGTAGCCCTGGGCGAAGCCGAACAGCGAGTCCACCTGTATATTGGCCACCACGGCCGCCGTGTCGTAGCCCGCCGCCGCCAGGCGTTCGGCCAGTGTCAGGGCGCCCGCGGGCAGCACGTCGCAGCCCTCGCGTGGCAGGTTGTGGCTGGCGCAGGTAAGCCCGAGGGTTTCAGGCAGCAGCCCGGTCAACAGGGTTGCGGCCGATGGCCTGGTCCAGGGAGCGGGCGCAATGGCCTGCTCAAAGAGCACGCCCTGCTCGGCCAGCGTGTCGATGGCCGGGCTGGTCGCAAGGGGGTAGCCGTAGCCCCCGAGGTGGTCGGCGCGCAGGGTGTCGACCACGATCAGCAACAGGTTGGGCTGAGCGGGTTCCGACCGCGTGCAGCCCCCGGTTGAGAGCACGACCAGTAACAACGCCAGGCAGGGTGCCTCGAAGAATGCAGGCCTTCTCATCCCCAACAGGTGTTACCCGGCGGCGCGGTGGGAGCAAGAACGGGTCGACAACTATTCCGGGCGGCGCATTTCTAACCACCCGGGTGCTGGATTACTGCCGGGTCTACTTGCGCAGGCGGGCCCAGGCGTCGCGCAGGGTGACCGTGCGGTTGAACACCGGCAGGTCTGCCGTGGAGTCGGGGTCGAGGCAGAAGTAACCCTTGCGCTCGAACTGGCAGGTCACGCCGGCTTTGAGGTCGGCGGCCGATGGTTCCAATCGGCTTTGGCTGAGTTCCAGCAGCGAGTCGGGGTTGATGGCATCGCCAATGTTGTTGCCGTCTTTGCCGCTGTCAGCGACTTCAGCCAGCGGGTTTTCGGCCGTGAACAGCCGGTCGTACAGGCGCACTCGGGCCGGCACCGACTGCTCGGCTGACACCCAGTGCAGGGTGGCCTTCACCTTGCGGCCATCGGGCGAATCGCCGCCCCTGGTAGCCGGGTCGTAGCTGCACAGCAACTCGATGACCTCGCCCTCGTCGTTCTTGACGACCTCGTTGCAAGTAACAAAGTAGGCGTAGCGAAGGCGTACTTCGCGGCCGGGCGAGAGGCGAAAAAACTTGCGCGGCGGGTCTTCCATGAAGTCCTCGCGTTCGACGTAGAGGCTGCCGCTGAAGGGCAGCTCGCGCGTGCCCGCCGACTCGTCCTCGGGGTTGTTGATGGCCGTGAGTTGCTCGACCTTACCCTCGGGCCAGTTGGTGATAGTGAGCTTCAATGGGTCGAGCACGCCCATCAGTCGAGTAGCGCTGCTGTTGAGCTCCTGCCGCAGCTCGTGCTCGAGCTGCTCGTACTGCACCGTGTTGTCGCTGCGGGTCACTCCAACGCCGAGGCAGAAGTTACGTATGGCCGCCGGCGGGTAGCCACGCCTGCGCATGCCCGAAAGCGTGGGCATGCGAGGGTCGTCCCAGCCCGACACCTTGCCCTCTTCTACCAGGCCGCGCAGCACGCGCTTGCTCATCACGGTGTGGGTCAGGTTGAGGCGCGCAAACTCGATCTGCTGCGGGTGACACTCGCTGTCAAGAGCGTCGAGCACCCAGTCGTACAGCGCCTTGTT
>DBZX01000085.1:841-7874 GCA_002311335.1 bacterium UBP10_UBA1149 | reverse complement strand
CGGTAGAGCACCGGGTCGCGCATGACGATGCGCGGGCTGGCCATGTCGATGCGTGCTCGGAGAGTGTGGCTGCCCGCTTCGAATTCGCCTGCGCGCATGCGTCGGAAAAGGTCTAGGCTTTCTTCGGCCGAGCGCTCGCGCCAGGGACTATCACTACCCGGACGGGTGAGCGTGCCGCGCTGCTCTCTTACCTGCTCGGCCGACAGCTCGCACACGTAGGCTCGGCCTCGGCGCACGAGCTCCTCGGCGCAGTCGTACAGGCGCTGGTAGTAGTCCGAGGCAAAGTACAGGTGTTGGCCCCAGTCGAAGCCCAGCCAGGCGATGTCGGTCTTGATGGAATCAACGTACTCCTTGTCCTCGGCACTCGGGTTGGTGTCGTCGAATCTGAGATGGCAACGGCCACCGAACTCGCCGGCCACGCCGAAATTGAGACAGATGGATTTTGCGTGGCCGATGTGGAGATAGCCGTTTGGTTCGGGCGGAAAGCGCGTGACGATCTCGTCGTGCCTGCCTTCGGCGAGATCCTTGTCTATGAGCTTGCGGACAAAGTCGCGCGGCTTATCGGCCTTGTCTTTGCTGCTACCCATCGGCCCATTAAAGGGGGATACGTTCCTATTAGCAAAAAAGTAAGGGGGAGGTCTTTGAGCCTCGCTGCCTTTGCGCTCGGCGCTCGCCTATCCCGCTTGGAGGGTGTCGAGGATCCTGCGGGCGCGCTGTTCGTAGTACACAGCACCGCTGACACGAAAGCGCGATGCGGCCAGCTCCAGCAGTTCGGTCGCCGAGTGCGTGCGCCCGGTTTTGATTCTCAACTCGGCTATGGCCACGGCAGCGTGGGACTCTACGAGCGGGGTGCGCATGCTCGAGGCTGCCTCCAGGGCGCGTTGCAGGTAGCCCTCGGCCGCTTCGAAGTCGCCGGTCGACGTTGCCAGCTGTCCCAGCCTGAGCGTCACCGGCCCTGAGTAGTCTACGCCCACCCCCGTGCAGACGTGGCTGTCGGCCCAGGGTTCCAGGATGGCGGCAATCCTGCGGGCGCCATCGCCGTCTTCGAGCGCCACAGCGAGGTCGGCCATTGCTGCGATGGAAGACAGCCACACCATGTCCACGGGCAGTTCGCCTATCCCGTCCATCAGCTCGCGGTAGTAGGGCTCGGCCTCGGCGGCGCGGTCGAGTTCAACGAGCAACAGCGCGAGGCTGGATTTGACGGGGGCCAGCTCGGGCCTGGTTGCCAGGATATCGCGCAGCGGTTGCTCGAGCTCGGCCTGTCGCCCCTGGCAGCGCCAGGTGCTGAACACGTGCACCTGGTACTTGAGCGTGGCCGTTGAGGCATCCACTTTCAGGCCGTACTCCAGCTCAGACTCGGCCCAACGCATGGCCTGCCCGAGGTCACCGTTGAGCGCCGCGCGCAGGGCCCGGGACCAGTCGCCACGCCAGCGCGCCCAGGGCTGGCCGGTCCTTCGCGCCAGCTCCTCGAGGGTTTCCATCTCGGCTTCGGCTTTTTCGCGGTCGCCCATTTCCAACAAAGTGCCGGCGCGGGCCGTGCGGCCAACTACTTCCATCATCCAGTCTTCTCTCCGCGTCGCGAGAAGGATGAGCCGCTCGGCGGTGTCCAGTCGCGCGGAGGAGTTGGCCGGACCCCACAACACCCACAGCCTCGAAGCCAGTGCCTGCACGAGCACCTCGGTGTTTCCCAGTGCCTCGGCTTCGGCCACAGCGGTTTCGCTCAGCTCCGCGGCATCAGGGTCGCCGGCGGCACCCAGCATCAGGGCCAATCGCGATATAACCGTAACCCTGATTTTCGTCGCGTGTTGGTCCAGTGCTTCGAGCGCTTCGCGCAGCATGGCCAGGGCCAGCGGATTGCCACCCGAGGGGGCTTGCCAGGCTGCGGTGTAGCCGTAGCCCAGGGACGCGCGGGCGAGCGAGAGGGTGTCGCCGTTCTCGCGTGCGGTGGCCGCCGCCTCGACAAAAAGCGCGTCGGCCTTTTCCGATTCGCCCATGAGGCGATAGCATTCGGCCTGGGCCAGTACGAACAAAAGGTTGACCTGATCGTCGGCGTCGATGGCAGACTGCAGAAAGGATATCGCGTTTTCGTAGGCAGCCGACGTCATGGCTTCGCGTGCCGCCTGCTCCAGGCTCCACACGAGCTTGTCCCGGTCGGCCAGGCTACCGCACTCCTTGAACTGGCCGGCAATCTCGGTTGCGCTGACCGGCTCGCCCGCGGTGGCGCGTTCGTAAAGAGTGGTCGCCACGGCCAGGTGTAACTTGCGGCGCAACTCCTTGTCTATGTCGTCGTAGAAGGCGTCTCGCATTATCGCGTGGGAAAAACTCCAGCCCGGCGACCCCGCTTCGTTGGGCACGACAAGGTCGGCCTCGTTGGCCTTGGCGAGAGCCTCGGTCACCAATACGGGGGCATCGCTGCCCTTCAGCAGCCCCGAGGCCTTGCAGGTCGAGACCAGTATCTCGCGGTTAAACCCCTGGCCAATTACAGCGGCTATCCTGATTATATCGCGATGCAGTTCGTTGCCCCCTCCCATGCGCGACACCAGTACGCGCCGCAGGCTCACCGGGGTCTTGAGGTCCAGGGAGGCTAAGCGATCAACCCTCTGCGTCAGCCCGGATCCAGGCTTGAGCAGTTCGGTAATATAGAGGGGATTGCCGCCGGTGTAGCGGTCGAGCAGTTCTACCTCGGCCGGCTCGGCGTGCCGCCCGGATACCGATGAGACCAGCAAGCCGATTTCCTGCTTGCCCAGGCCCCCCAGCTGGATATCCACCAGCGGGTCGGGGAGCACGGCTCGCCATTGGCTGCCCTTGCCGTGCTCCCGGCCCACCAGCAGTACCAGCAGTTGGCCGGGGATCTGTGAGCGCAGCAGGTGCTGCAGCAGGTAGCCCGATGCGGGGTCGGCTCCGTGGGCATCGTCGATGACCATGAGCAGCGGGGAGTGTCTCAGCAGGTCGGTGAGCAGGGAGGTCAGAGCTTCAAACAGAGCCAGGCGGGCGTCGGTCGTGGTGGAGGGGGTAGAGTGGGAGGGGGAGCCATTGGCCGATCCGCCTATCCAGCCAGGGGCGATGCGCTCGATCATCGAGTCAGGTCCGCGGTGTTTCGCGGCCAGGTTCTCAAGCCCGGGCGGGAGCGAAGAAAGCAGGCGATTCCATACGAGAAAAGGCGGCCCGTTCCGACCTTCCCAGCAGCAGGCGCGCCAGACCTTTGTGCCGCGGCCGTTGGCGCCGTCGGCAAAGCGCGCCGCGAGCGAGGTTTTACCCATGCCCGCGGGGCCGACCAGGTAGCCCACGCCGGCGCCCTTGTTATTGGCCAGGGCTTCGTCGAGTTGCGACAGCTCCCTGCCGCGGCCCACGAAGGTCGTGCCGGCGCCAGCCGGAGCGGCTGGCGATTGTTTGCGGTTGTCGGCCATCGGTCAGAGCTCCTCGCCCAATTGTACCGCCGAGGCAGGGCTGTTGGTAGTAACCACCGGCGCTGGCAGGAAACTGGCGCTCACTGTCCCGCGATCAGTTGCACCGACACGCGGCGCAGTTGCCTCGGGCCGTCCAGTTCCACCAGCATCAGGGCCTGCCAGGTGCCGAGCAGCAGCTCGCCGTCTACGACCGGCACGGTTTCGGATGGGCCCAGCATCGAGGCGAGGATGTGAGACTGGGCGTTGTTGTCTATGCGGTCGTGCAGCCAGTTGTCGTGCTCGGGCACGGCGGTGTCGAGTGCGCGCAACAGGTCGACGCCGATGTTGGGGTCGTCGTTTTCGTTGACGATGACGGCCGCGGTGGCGCCCAGCACCATCACGTGGCACAGCCCGTCCTTTATCCCGCTGTCGCGCACCGCCTGCCGCACCGCGCCGGTGAGGTCGAGGCATTCCTTGTGGGCGTTAGTCGAGATATTGAGTACGATTGCGGGCATGAGCTGCCAGTCTGCGCCGGTTGGCGCCCGGGTCCAAGCGGCATCCGTCAGTCCCCTGTTTTGCCGGTGGCTACGCGCAGAGCCCAGCGGTAGTCGGGCTTGCCGCTGGGCGCCCGCTCCACGGTGTCCACCAGGTGCAGTTCGCGCGGCAGCTTGTAGCCGGCGATGCGGGTGCGACAGTGCTCCTGCAGCGACTCGAGGGTGAGCTCGCGATTTTCGCGGGCTTGCACGACCGCGGCCACGCGGTTGCCCCAGCGTTCATCGGGTACGCCCACCACCACGCAGTCAAAAGCGTCGGGGTGCGACTTGATCGCCGCCTCGACTTCCTCGGGGTAGATTTTTTCGCCACCCGAGTTGATCGACACCGAACCTCTACCCAGCAGCGTGATGGTCCCGTCTTCTTCGAGCGTGGCCCAGTCGCCGGGCATTGAGTAACGCCGGCCGTCGGCGCCGGTGATGAAGGTCTCGGCCGACTTGGCCGGGTCCTTGTAATACCCCAGCGGGATGTCGCCGCTGCGCGCTACCTTGCCGACCTCTCCCGAACCCGCCGTCACCGGCTCGAGCGTTTCGGGGTTGAGCACGGTCGCGTCGCGGCCGGCCTGCACGGTGGGGCCGCCGCCCTTCATGGCGGTATTGCCCTTGGTGATCATGGCCATGCCGTTGTTGCCTGATTCGGACGAGCCGATGCTGTCTATGATTATGAGGTCAGGAAAGCGTTCGAAGAACTCGTCCTTCACCGTGGGCGAAAAAACCGCGGCGGTGCTCACCAGCACGAACAGCGACGAACTGTCGTGGCGGGCGACCTCGGGCTGCTCGAGCGCTTCGACCAGCGGTCGGCCCATGGCGTCGCCGGTGATCATGATGGTGTCCACCTTCTGCTCGGCCACCAGTCGCCAGACCTCGGCCGGGTCGAAGCGTGCCATCAGCACCACCTTGCGGCCCAGGAAGGACCCCCCCATGACCGACCATTGCGTGGCCCCGTGCATGAGCGGGGCGATGGGCAGTTGCACCGAGCGGCCGGCGTCGGCCTGGGCGCGCTTGACCATGTCGCCCGGGTGGGTGGCGCGTGCGCCGGTCTGCGGGTCGTTGCCGCCGCCCAGTGCGAAGAACACGTCCTCGTGCCGCCACACCACGCCCTTGGGCATTCCCGTGGTGCCGCCGGTGTAAAGAATATAGTGATCGTCGGCCGACCTCGGGCCGAAGTCGCGTTCGGGCGAACCGCTGAGCATGGCTGCTTCGTACTCCACCGGGGGAGGCGACAGCAGCCCGGTGTCGGCGTCGGAGCCGTCGTCGACAACGACCGTGAATCGCAGGTCGGGCAGCGAGTCGATTACGGCCGCTACCCTGGGCGCAAACTCGCGCGCGAACACAAGTCCCACGAGATCGGCGTTCTTGAACAAGTAGGCCAGCTCGTCTTCGACGTAGCGGTAGTTGATGTTGATCCACACCGCGCGGACCTTGAACACCGCCCAGAGGGTTTCGACCCACTCCAGCGAGTTGTAGGAGTATATGCCCACGTGGTCGCCGGGCTTCACTCCCTGCTCGATGAGGAAGTGCGCCAGGCGGTTAGCCCGCTTCTCCATCTCGGCGTAGCTGCAACTGCGGCCGTCTACCTGCAGGTAGTCGCTGTCGCCGAAGTGGTCGACGGTGTTCTCAAAAAGATCGGCCAGGTTGAATTCCACGGCTCGTACTCCCCCGGCGCTCGGCGCCGATCAGTAAATTACCTTTTCTTCGACCAGCCGGGAGTACTCGGCCTCGTCCATGCCCAGGGTGTCGACAAACACGCGGTGGTTGTCCTGTCCCATTGCCGGACCCGGCTTGACCACTACCTGGCTGCTGCTCATTTTTACGTAACTGCCGTAAATGGTTTCGTTGAAGCCCAGCGGATGGGTGACCTCGATGAAGGTTTCGCGCGCTTTCCAGTGTGGGTCGGTGAGCAGGTCGCCCACGTTGAGCACCGGGGTGGCGGCTACTCCAGCCGCCTGCAGGCGCTCTACGAGCTCGCGGTCGCCGAAGCCGGCCGTCCACGCACCCAGCTGCTCGTGCAGCCTGTCTATATCTTCCAAGCGTCCCGAGCTGCTCTCGTATCGTTCTTCGGCGGCCCAGCCGGGGTCGTCCATAGCCCCGGTGAGTGCGCGCCACTCGAGGTCGTTGCTTACGGCGATGGCTATCCAGCGGTCTTCGCCGGAGCAGGGAAACACCCCGTGCGGTGCGGCTGCAGCCGTCGGGTGGCGGTTGCCCAGCGGGCCGGCCACGCGGCCGTTGAGTTCAAAGTCCATGTAAGCGGGGCCCACCAACTGCATGGCGGCTTCCTGCTGCGAGTAGTCAACGTGTTGCCCCTCGCCGCTGCTGCGCCGCCAGGCGAGCGCGGTCAGTATGGCGTAGGCGCCCAGTATGCCGTTCATGGGGTCGCAGAAGGCGTTCTCCATGGGCACCGGCGGACCATCGGCGTAGCCGTTGAGACTGTCCAGCCCGGTGAGGCTCGACAGGCTCATGCCGTAGGTGCGCACGTCCTTGAGCGGGCCGTACTGCCCGGCGGCCGGCATCGAGAACAGGATCACGTCTTCGCGCACGCGCTTGAGTTCGTCGTAACCCAGCCCGAGTCGTTGCATAACGCCGGGCCCGAAGTTTTCGATCACCACGTCGCAGGTGGCCACCAGCTCGCGCGCCAGTTCCAGTCCACGCTCCTGCTTGAGGTCGAGTGTAACGCTGCCGTTGCCGGCCCAGCAGGCATGGTTTGAAAGACTGCGATCGGGGCTGGCCTCGCCAGCGGCAAAAGGCGGCAGCGTGCGAGTGAGGTCAATGCGCGTGTGCGACTCGACCTTGATGACGTCGGCACCCAGGAAGGCAAGGGTCTGCCCGGTCACCGGCCCCGCCCACACCCAGCCGAAGTTGGCCACGCGAAGCCCTTCGAGCGGCAGGCGTCCGCTGGCCGAGGGAGTCGCGGCGTTCGGAGTCGTGGCACGGGGAGCGGCGGCTGCCAGTATTTCGTCGTGGTGCTCACCGAGCAGCGGCGCCGCGGTCACGGGGCCGCCGGGGCAGGCCGGCAGCTTGAAGGGCGGCCCCAGCGTGGTCACGCGTCCGAGCTCGGCGTGCTCGAGTTCGACCATGAAGCCGCGCTCGCGCAGGTGC
>DBZX01000085.1:435-724 GCA_002311335.1 bacterium UBP10_UBA1149 | reverse complement strand
GGCCGCCTCGGCCACCGTGAACACGGCCGTAACCGGTACGCCCGCGGCCTGGCAGCGGTCCATCAACTCGAACTTGCCCTGCTGGAGGGTCCACTCTTCGAGCATGGAGTAGATGAGGTCGGAGTTCTGCGCCCTCGTGAACATGTCCTGGAACATTTCGAGCTGCGCCCAGTCGGGGTTGCCCATGACCTCGACCAGCCCGTTCCACTGCGCGGCCTCCAGCGCCAGCACCCAGGCGTGACCGTCCTTGCAGGGCATGATCGTGGCGGGCGCGGCCAGCGACATGCCC
>DBZX01000085.1:0-284 GCA_002311335.1 bacterium UBP10_UBA1149 | reverse complement strand
GAAGGTGGCCGCGATCGCCTCGGCCGAAGACACGTCGAGCTGCTGGCCGCCGCCCACCTTGTCGCGTCCCAGGGTCGCGGCCAGCCCCCAGGCCGCGCCCGTCATGGCCCCGTAGAAGTCGGCGGCAAAGGTTCCAATTTCGAGCGGGGCCTGGTCGGGTTTTCCACAGTAACGACTGCCCGCGCCCGTCATGTGCCAGGCGTTGAGGTCGCCGGCCTTCCACTCGGCCGCCGGCCCGGTCTGCCCCAGCGGGGTGATCGAGACCACGACCAGCTGAGGGTTTA
>DBZX01000035.1:15613-18172 GCA_002311335.1 bacterium UBP10_UBA1149 | reverse complement strand
CGGGCGTCGTCGCCGTGTATGCGTCGCAGTACCTCCAGCGAACCGTCCACTGAACCGTCGTCGACGTAGATAATCTCGTAAGAGCACTCCAGCGCCTCCATCACCCCGGTCAACTCCGCGTGCAGGGGTTCGAGGTTTTCCTTCTCGTTGTATACCGGGAGTACTACCGAGTAGTCCATGTCTATTCCTCTGTGTGGAAGTCCGTCAGGGCCATGAATTCTCGAAAACGACGTTCGACGTCTTCCCTCTCCACCTGCCTGAGTCCCTCGACTCCGAAGCCTTCCACCGCGAAAGACGCCACGACGCTTCCGTACACGACCGCCCTCCGCAATGATCGCCTGTTGACCTCGCCCGCCTCTGCCAGGGAACCGAACAGGCCGCCGGCAAAACAATCCCCCGCGCCGGTGGGATCCACCACGGTCTCGAGCGGAAACGCCGGCACGGCGAAAATATCGTCGGCCGAAAACTTGAGGGCACCGTACTCGCCTCGCTTGACCAACAGCGTATCGGGTCCCATGTCCAGTATGCGGCGGGCTGCGCGCACCACGTTGGCTTCGCCCGCCAGCTGGACGGCCTCGGAATCATTGATGCTGAGCAGGTCGACGTTTTTCAACAACGCCTCCAGGTCCTCACGGGCGTCGTCTATCCAGATGTCCATAGTGTCGGCACCCACTATGAGAGGCGAATCAAACTGCTCGAGAACGCCCGCCTGCACCGACGGAATGATGTTGGCCAGGAAAACGAAATCGCTCTTCCGGCAGGCCTCGGGCAGCTGTGGGTTAAAACTCTCGAAAACGTTGAGCTGGAGGTCGAGCGTGTCACGCACGTTCATGTTTTCGTGGTAGCGACCCGACCAGCGAAAGGTATCGCCGTCAACGGTATCGAGACCATCCATGTTGATACCCCGCGAGGCCAGGAACTCCCTTTTCTCGTCCGGGAAATCACGGCCCACCACGCCCACCATGTTCACCGGGGCAAAGAAGGCCGCCGCCAGCGAAAAGTACGAGCACGACCCGCCCAGCTGATCGTCGGCCCGGCCTCCCGGCGTCTCCACCGAATCAAGGGCCACAGAGCCCACCACGCATACCTCGTTGCTCACTATGACGCCTCCCTGTCCACGCGCTCCAGTAACAACGCGAGTTTCTCATTTGTTTCGGCCGGCACCATCGAACGGTCACTGACCAGTGCCGTGTCGAGTACGCGCTGGCAATCACAGCCAGGCCGGGGGTCGTAAGAACCGGCAACCCGGGCGACCACGTCGCGGGCCACGGCGGCGTTGGCGGCGAGCACCTCCATTATGGAGCCGGCGTCGACGGCCGCTTCCTCCTCGCGCCAGCAGTCGTAGTCGGTAGCCAGAGCAAGGGTCGCGAAGCAGAGCTCCGCCTCCCGTGCCAGGCGGGCCTCGGGAAGGTTGGTCATGCCTACCACGTCGCCCCCCCAGGACCTGAACAGCCGGGACTCCGCCCGAGTAGAAAACGCGGGGCCCTGTATGCAGACGTAGGTGCCACCGCGGTGTATCCTGGCGCCGCCGGCCTCGGCCGCCGCGAAAACCCTCGCCGACAGTTGCCCGCACACCGGGTCTCCGAAGGCCACGTGGGCCACAAGTCCGTCGCCAAAAAAAGTAGACTCCCTGCCCCAGGTACGATCGATGAACTGGTCGGGCAGCACGAGGTCACCCGGCGCGATGTCTTCCCGCAGGCTGCCCACCGCCGAGACAGAAACCAACGAGTCAACGCCGAGTTTCTTGAGCGCCCATATATTTGCCCGCGAGTTAAGCTCCGAGGGCAGCAGCCTGTGCCCACGTCCGTGGCGAGGCAGGAATGCCAACCTGCTACCGGCCAGAACGCCGGTGAGGATATCGTCTGAGGGCGGGCCGAAAGGCGTATCGACGCGAACGCTTTCGCGATCCTCAAGAGCCTCCATGTCGTAGAGCCCCGTCCCTCCAATAATACCAAGCATTGTTAAACCGTTCTGCTGCTGCGCCTTGTTATCGCCGCCTTTTGTCAGACGACCATGCAGGCGACCGTTGGTCCTGTTTCGACCAGTAGCTCACTGGCCGGAGCGAGCAGTTCCCCGTTGATCATCAAGGACTGCGGCGTCGAAAATTCCACGCGCAGCCTGTCAAACGTGGCATCGTACATCAACTCCATGCCTGACGGCAGTCCGAGCAGAAAACGATGCAGGCGCAGCAGCAGCGCGCCGGGTGTCTCGTTGCCGGCCAACAGGTGAACGGCATTTTCCCCACTGTTCGCCCGCCAGAAAGGCCGCACTCCCATGCCCACGTGGCTGATCGTGGAGGCCAGCAGCAGGTTGTAATCATGCCGTCCCAGGTCCAATCCATCGGCTTCTATCGAGGCCTCAAACCCACGGTTGACCTCGCCGATGAGTGGCCCCGAAGCGAGGTTGGAAAAAAACAGCCGGGCGAGCAGCAGCAAGGCGCTGGCAGGACCGGGGCTACGCGACTGGTAGTAGAGGTCGAGAAAGTTGCGCGCCATCCCCGCGCCTACGGTAAAACCATGGGTGTCGCCGTTGATACGCATGGTGACAAGTTTTTCTACG
>DBZX01000035.1:787-15603 GCA_002311335.1 bacterium UBP10_UBA1149 | reverse complement strand
CGGGCCCCTGCTCGCCCAGGGTCTTCAACGCCCGCTTGAGCAATGAGTGCGGAGCCCTGCGGCTTACCCCCAGGGAGCGGCAGAGGTTGTTGATGGTGCCCCCTCCCAGGGGCACCAGCGTAGGCACGGGCCAACGCCCGCTGTCGCTGAGCAGGCGACCGAGCAGGTGATAGTAAGTACCGTCTCCACCAAGCACGGCCAGCAGGTCGAGCCCCTCAGCCTCGAACCCGTCGAGGGCCGTGTCGAGTTCGCCGAGACTGTGCGTGGTCACCACGCGACCGCGATCGCCGAGTACTCGGCGCAACCCGTCTACGCGGCTCTGCACGTCGCGGCCACGCCTGGCGTTCGCGTTTACCAGTACTCCCAGCCTCTTCATCACTCGCTCTTCTACCGGCGCAGAATTTCGCCAGCCGCGCTCAGCTCCCCGCTGCGGCCAACTGCCCGCAAGCAGCCGCGATATCGCGCCCGCGACTGACCCTCACCGTGGTATGCAGTCCGCGGTCCAACATGCGTCGCTGAAAAGCATCCACCCTTTCAGGAGCAGGCGCTTCGAACAAGGAACCTTCGAAGGGATTGAACGGTATTAGGTTAAGCTTTACCGCCATCGACGCGAACAGCGACACGAGGCGGTCGGCGTCCTCGTCCGAGTCATTCACGCCGGCCAGCATAACGTACTCAAAAGTCACGCGCTTGCGCCTGGGCAGGTCGAGTTGCCTGCAGGCCTCCAGCAACTCGGCAATCGGGTAGCGACGGTTGACCGGCATGATGTCATCGCGCAGCTCGTCGCGGGTCGCGTTCAGCGATACCGCCACGTTCACGTTGGTGTCGGTCACCAACCGTTTCAACGCCGGCACCAGTCCCACGGTCGACACGGTTATCCGCCGCGGTGACACGCCCAGCCCCCAGCGTGCCGTCATAAGCCCTATCGCGGCCACCAGGCGCTCGTAGTTGGCCAGGGGTTCGCCCATGCCCATGAAAACGTAGTTGGTCACCGGCTGCGGGCCGGCCACCTCGCGTGCCAGCAGCACCTGGCCGATGATCTCGTCGGGCTCGAGGTTGCGCATCAAACCCATGCGCGCGGTCGCACAGAAGGTGCAACCCATGCCGCAGCCAACCTGCGTCGACAAGCACAGGGTCAGGCGCTCGCCACGAGGTATAAGTACGCTCTCCACCCGCGCTCCGTCGGACAGGCCGACGAGCAATTTGCGGGTGCCGTCGCTGGACTCACGGCAGTCGGCGCGCTCGGGCAGCGTGACGTCGAAGTCCTCGGCGAGGGCCTGCCGCAAGTCCAACGGCAGGTTGTGCATGTCGTCGACGGCAGTGAGGGGCCGGTTGTAAAACCAACCCGCGAGCTGCGACGCCCGATAGGAGTCGAAACCCCGCCTGTCAGTCCAGTCGACCAGCTCGGGCAACGTCAGCGACCGCAGGCCGCGACGCCGCTCAGCTGCCGCGCGAGTGGAGCTCGTCGTTGCTGAAAAAATATCCGATTTCAAAAGCTGAAGTTTCCGGGGCATCCGATCCATGACCGGCGTTTCGCTCGATGTTGGTTCCGTAGAGCTTTCGCACGGTCCCCTCGTCGGCCTCTTCGGGATTGGTAGCGCCCAGGAGTTCGCGGTGTCTCGCTATGGCGTTGTCGCCCTCGAGTACCGAGACCAGCACGGGCCCCTCGGTCATAAAGTCCACCAGCGAGCCAAAGAACGGACGCTCTTTGTGCACCGCGTAAAAGCCTTCGGCTTTCTCACGATCCATGCGGATCATCCGACTGGCGATGACCTGCAGGCCACCGTTTTCGAATATGCCGAGCATACCGCCTATGGAGTTCGCCGCGACCGCGTCGGGCTTCACTATGGAAAGAGTTCGTTCCTTCATCTTACTACGCCTGTCTCCTCGCAGCCGTTCAGGCTGCCCGTTGCATTGCCGCCACCAGGGTGACGCCGAGTTCGGCCGGACTCGGGGCAACCGGCATGCCGGCGGCTTTGAGCGCTGCTTCCTTGTCGGCCGCGGTACCCTGTCCTCCCGAGATAATCGCCCCGGCGTGGCCCATGCGCTTGCCGGGTGGTGCCGTCTTACCGGCGATGAACGCCGCTACCGGCTTGGTCATGTTCTCCTGCACCCAGGCCGCAGCCAGTTCTTCGGCGTTGCCGCCGATCTCGCCGATCATCATCACGGCGTCGGTGTCCGGGTCGCGGTTGAACAGGTCGAGCGCGTCTATGAAGCCGGTGCCGATGATCGGGTCGCCGCCAATGCCTATGCAGGTCGACTGGCCCACGCCAAGCTGCGTGAGCTGGTGCACCGCTTCGTAGGTCAGGGTTCCGCTGCGCGAGATCACGCCCACGCGGCCGGGCTCGTGGATGTAGCCGGGCATGATACCGACCTTGGCCTGTCCGGGAGTTATGATGCCGGGACAGTTGGGGCCGATCAGGCGCGTGTCGCGCCCCTCGAGGAAACGCTGCACGCGTATCATGTCGGTCACCGGTATGCCCTCGGTGATGCATACCACCAGCGGTATGCCCGCGTCTGCGGCTTCCATTATGGCGTCGGCGGCTCCCGGCGGCGGCACGTAGATGACCGATACGTTGGCGCCTTCCTTGTCCACGGCCTCGGCCACGGTATCAAAAACGGGGGTGTCCTCGGCTGTTTGACCGCCCTTACCGGGGCGGACCCCGGCGACCATGGAGGTGCCGTATTCCCGGCAGCCGTTGAGGTGAAACCTGCCGGTAGCACCCAGGCCCTGGGTAACAACCCTGCTGTTTGAGTCCAGTAGTATGCTCATCCTCGATTCTCCGTCACGCTCGCTGCTGGGCTGCCTGTACCGCTTTCGCGGCACCATCGGCCATGTCCTCGGCCCCGATTATATTGAGTCCGGATTCCGCGATGATGGCCTTGCCCTGGTCAACGTTGGTGCCCTCGAGGCGCACGACCAGGGGAACGGTGATCTCTACATCGCGGGCGGCGTCAACCACGCCCTGGGCCAGCACATCGCACTTCATGATGCCGCCGAAGATATTTATAAACACCGCCTCCACGTTCTCGTCTGACAGTATGATCTTGAACGCCTCGGCTACCCTCTCCGCGGTGGCCCCGCCACCGACGTCGCAGAAGTTAGCCGGACGACCACCGGCCGCCTGGATTATATCCATGGTCGCCATGGCCAGGCCCGCGCCGTTGACCATACAGCCGATGTTTCCATCCAGCGCGATGTAGCTCAGGTCGTACTTACCGGCCCAGATTTCCTTCGGGTCTTCCTCGGCATCATCGCGAAGGCCCGCGATATCGGGCTGGCGAAAGAGCGCATTGTCGTCGAAAGACATCTTGGCGTCGAGCGCCAGCAGCGTACCCGCACCGGTCTGTACCAGCGGGTTTATTTCGACCATGGTCGCGTCCATTTCGAGCCAGGCGGCGTAGAGCGACTTCATGAACACCACCGCCTCGGCGATGCCCTCGGCCGGTATGCCCAGCCAGAAAGCAACCTTGCGAGCTTGCCCGTCGAGCAGGCCAACGGCGGGATCGATCTCCTGCCTCAGTATTCGCTCGGGGGTTTCCTCGGCGACCTTCTCGATCTCCATACCACCCTCGGTGCTGGCCATCATCACCGGTCTTCCGGTCGCGCGATCGAGCAACAGGCTCATGTAGAGTTCGCGCGCGATATCGCAGCCTTCCTCGACCAGGACCCGGCTCACCCGGCGACCCGCGGCCCCCGTCTGCCTCGTGACGAGCAGCTTGCCGAGCATACCCTCGGCCGCGTCGGCGGCTTCATCCGCAGAGCGGACCAGGAGCACTCCGCCGGAGAGATCGTGGGCCGGGAGCCCTTCCTTCTCCAGGTGATCGGCAAACAACCGGCCGGCTTCTTCGACGGTGTCCACGACCGCTCCAGCACCGCGTCCACCGGCGTGGATCTGCGCCTTTACGACCAGCACTTCGCTGCCCAGTGCGGCCGCCACTTCGCGTGCCTCTTGTACGCTACCGGCGACCTTGCCCGTGGGCACGGCCACGCCGTAGCGTGCGAGCAATTCCTTGCCCTGGTATTCGTGTACGTTCATCCTTTCTGCTTCCTCTCCGCTGCTTTCTTGCCGGTCTAGCGCCCCAGCAGATCGCGCAGTGACTTCACGGTCACGTCACGTCCCAGCGAGGCTATCGCTTTTGTCAGCGGTATATCCTTGGGACAGGCCGCGACGCAGTTCTGCGCGTTTCCGCAATCAGATAAACCGCCGAGGCCCATGATGGTCTCCAGTCTTTCCTCCGACTGGACGGCACCGATGGGGTTCAAGTTAAACAGGAATACCTGTCCGAGCGCGCTGGCTCCCATGAAATCCGAGTCGTCGTTGTACTGGGGGCAGGCCTCCAGGCAGCAGCCACAGGTCATGCAGCGCGAGAAGGCGTAGGTCTGCTCCTGATTGGCAGCAGACTGGCGCGGGCCCGGGCCGAGGTCGTGGCTACCGTCGAGCTGTACCCAGGCGTGAACCTCCTTGAGTTTTTCGAACATCCTCGAGCGGTCCACCGAGAGGTCACGCAGCACCGGAAACTTGGACATGGGCTCGAGCTGTATCGGTTGCTCGAGCTCATCTGCCAGCGCCGTGCAGGCCTGCCGCACGCGTCCGTTGACGATCATGGTGCAGGCACCGCAGACCTCTTCGAGGCAGTTGCAGTCCCAGACCACCGGCCGCGTGGGCTGTCCGGCCGCGTTGACGGGTGCGGCCTGTATGGCCATCAACAACGATATGACGTTGTGCTGGGCCTTCCACGGAAGCGAAAACTCCTCCCAGGAAGCCTCGCTGCCGGGGCCGTCCTGTCGACGCACCCGGATCTCGATGTTCTTAGGTTCGGCCTTGTTCTGTTCGTGGTTCTGTTCGTCAGCCATGCCCATCCCCTCAGCGTATATCCACGTTATAGACGCGGGCTCTGGGCACGATGTGCTCGGTGTCCACGTCTTCGTAATCCAATTGCGGTCCGTCGGCGGCCCACGTCGCCTTGGTGGTCTTGAGAAAGTTCTCGTCGTCGCGCTCCGGAAAATCTGGTTTGAAATGCGCACCCCGACTCTCATCGCGAGCGAGCGCGCCCAGCGTGATGACCCGGGCAAGCTCGAGCATGTTCCACAGCTGGTTGGTAAAGCTCAGCTCCTGGTTAGCGCGCTGGCCGTGATCGTTCATGCCGATGTTCTGCCATCGCTCCATGAGTTCCTGCAGCTTGTCGTCGGTTTCCTTGAGGCGATCGTTGTGGCGCTCCACTGTCACGTTCCGGGTCATCCAGTCGCCCAGCTCGTTCCACAGCGCGTAGGCGTTCTCAGTGCCGTCCATGGACCTCAGGCCAGCAAAACGGTTTTCCATACGCGCTTTCTCGTCGGCAGCCGCGCTGCCCCCCTCCCCCGCAGTCTCGGCCGAGCGGGCGAGCATGTTGGGCCCGACTATCATGCCACCGTAGATGCACGAGAGCAGCGAGTTGGCGCCCAGCCTGTTCGCACCGTGGTACTGATACTCGCACTCGCCGGCAGCAAAAAGACCAGGAATATCGGTCTTCTGCTCGGCGTCGACCCACAGGCCACCCATCGAATAGTGCACGGCGGGGAACACCTTCATGGGTGTAAAACGCGGATCGACACCCATGAACTTTTCGTAGATCTCGAGCACGCCACCCAGCTTACGGGTGAGCATGTCGGGGTCTAGGTGAGTGACATCGAGGTACACGCAGTTCTGGTCGTCTATCTTTATACCGTGCTCGAAAACCACCTTGTGGATCGCGCGGCTGGCTATGTCGCGCGGTACGAGGTTGCCGTAAGCCGGGTACCATTCTTCGAGGAAGTACCAGGGCTTGCCGTCACGCATGGTCCACAACCGGCCGCCCTCCCCGCGCACCGACTCGGAGATAAGCCGCAGCTTGTCCTGTCCGGGTATCGCGGTCGGGTGCACCTGTATGAACTCGCCGTTGGCGTAGGTCGCCCCCTGTTGATAAGCGGCGGCCGCCGCCGTACCGGTGTTTACCATGGAGTTTGTCGAACGACCGTAGACGATGCCCGGGCCACCTGTGGCCAGCAGCACGGACGGCGCTTCGAAGACTTCGATCTGCATACTGAGCAGGTCGAGGGCTGTTATGCCCGTGCAGGTGCCAGCCTCGTTGACCACGGCCGAAAGGAACTCCCAGTTCTCAAACTTGCGCACCAGGCCTTCGGCCTCGTAGCGGCGAACCTGTTCGTCGAGCGCGTAAAGCAGTTGCTGACCGGTGGTCGCTCCGGCAAACGCGGTGCGGTGATGCTTGGTGCCACCGAAGCGTCTGAAATCGAGGTTGCCCTCGGGCGTGCGACTGAAGGGCACGCCCATGCGGTCGAGCAGGTAAATGATCTCGGGCGCCTTGTCGCACATGCTGCGCACCGGGGTCTGGTTGGCGAGGAAATCGCCGCCGTAAACGGTGTCGTCAAAGTGGATAGCCGGCGAGTCGCCTTCACCCTTGAGGTTGACCGCCGCGTTGATGCCGCCCTGGGCACAGACCGAGTGGCTGCGCTTGACCGGCACTACCGAGAAAAGGTCCACGCCGACGCCGGCTTCTGCGATCTTGATGGTAGCCATCAAACCCGCAAGCCCGCCGCCGACTACGATAAGTCTCTGTTCAGCCACCGTCGTCTCTCCTCATCCCTTGAAGGCCAGGAGGATGTTTACGCCCAGCAGCGACATCCCGGCAAAAACAGCCATGCACGCAGCGTGCAGTACGCGCTGCGCCCGCGGGCCAACGGTGACTCCCCAGGTGACCGAAAAGCCCCACACACCGTTGGCAAAATGAAACACCGATGCCACCACGCCGAGCATGTAGACCCCGAGTAACAACGGGTTGGCCATGGTCTGTTGCATGTACTCAAAATCAGCGTGTGCGCCGGTGAAGTAATAGCGCAGGCGGGTAGAGCCAACGTGAAAGCCGATGAACAGAAAAGCGAGCACCCCGCTCAAGCGCTGCAGGGTATAGAAGTAGTTATGCATGTAGGGGTAAGACGAAAAATTCGGCTTAGCCGTCCTGACGATGTACAGGCCGTAAAGACCATGGAACAGAATCGGAATGTAGAGCACGAAGACCTCTACAGACAACAACAGGGGTAGCGGAATCGCTGCGATCGCCTCCGCGCTTTCAGTCCATACCTCGGGGCCCTGCAGAACCTTGCCGTTCTCGTAGAAATGAAACAGCAGGAATCCACCTATAGGCGCGAGCCCCGACAAGGAGTGCAGGCGCCGCAGGAGGAAATGCTTTCGGTCAGCTGTCATGGCCATTGCCCGATCTCCACTTCCTCAGGAATCCAGGACCTTGTCGAGGGCTTCGACCAGCTCGCGGACGTGCCCGGCCGACACCTCCAGCTGCGAAGCCTCGTCGGCGGTCAACTTGTACTCGAGAATCTTTTCGACACCACCGGCGCCGATCTGCGCCGGCACCCCGAGGTAGAAGCCCGAGTAACCGTACTCGCCCTCCAGGTAGGCAGCGCAGGGAAGTATCTCTTTCTTGTCGGATAGATAGGCCTCGGCCATGCGTATGGCCGCGGTGGCCGGCGAGTAGTAAGCCGACCCCGTCTTGAGCAACGCGACCACTTCACCGCCCGCGCCCCTTACCCGCTGCTCGATCTCGGAAAGCCTCGCCTCGGCAATGAAATCGGTCACCGGTGCACCGCCCGCCGTGCAGCTCGACCTGATCGGGACCATGTCGTCGCCGTGGCCACCCAGGACCACGGCCGCCACGCTTTCTACCGACACCTCGAGTTCCTCGGCGATAAAACTCCTGTAGCGCGCCGAGTCCAGAACCCCCGCCATGCCGACGACCTTGGCCTTGGAAAAACCAGTGACCCGGTGAGCCAGGGTAACCATGGCGTCGAGCGGGTTGGAAACGATGATGACCAGCGCGTCGGGCGCGTTCTCGCGTATGCCCTCGCTCACCTGCGTCATAATGCCCGCGTTGGTGGCCAGCAGGTCGTCGCGGCTCATGCCCGGCTTCCGGGCCAGGCCGGCGGTCACGATGCAGACATCGGCACCGGCTATGTCGGCGTAGTCGTTGGTGCCGCTCACCGCCGCGTTAAAAGGCTCTATGGGGCCGGCCTCCATGAGGTCGAGCGCCTTGCCCTGCGGCATGCCTTCGACCACGTCGAACAGGACCACGTCGCCCAGCCCCCTGATGAGTGCCAGGTGGGCTGCGGTCGCCCCGATGTTACCAGCCCCTACAAGGGCAATTTTTTTACGTGCCACGTTGCTCTCCTCTGTTTCCGACCCGCCGAAGTCGACTGTCTCAAGTGGCGAGGTTATCGATGATGGCGCCGGCAAAACCGGAACAACTCTTCAGGGTTGCTCCCTTCATCTGCCGGTGCAGGTCGTAGGTTACGTCGCCGTCGCCTATGGTTTTTTCTATCGCCACCGTGATGTTGCGCGCCGCCTCGTCCCAGCCGAGGTACTCGAGCATCAGCACGCCCGAGAGGATCACCGAGCCGGGGTTTACCTTGTCCTGGCCGGCGTACTTGGGGGCGGTGCCGTGGGTCGCTTCGAACACGGCAATGCCGTCGCCTATGTTCGCGCCAGGGGCGAGGCCCAGCCCGCCCACCTGCGCGGCTGCCGCGTCAGACAGATAATCTCCGTTCAAATTGGTCGTCGCTATGACGTCGTACTCGTCGGGCCTGAGCAAGAGCTGTTGGAACATCGCGTCGGCTATGCGGTCCTGGACCAGCAGCTTGCCCTGGGGGCATTTGCCGTCGTGCTTGTCCCACATCTCCTGCTCGGTGATCACCTGGTCGCGAAACTCTTCGACGGCCAGCTCGTAGCCCCAGTCGCGAAACGCTCCCTCGGTGAATTTCTGGATGTTACCCTTGTGCACCAGGGTCACGGACTTCCTGTTCTTCTCGAGGGCGTAGCGCAGCGCCGCGCGTACCAGGCGCCGCGTGGCCGTACGCGAAACCGGCTTGATGCCGACACCCGAGTCGGGCCTCAATTTACGGCCCGTGAGCTCTTCGACCAGGCCAATTATTTTTCTGGCGTCGTCGGATCCCTCGCTGAACTCCAGCCCGGAGTACACGTCCTCGGTGTTTTCCCTGAACAGCACTATGTCGAGCAGGCCGGGTTCCTTTACCGGTGCCGGCACCCCCTGGAACCACCTGACCGGGCGCACGCAGGAGTACAGGTCGTGTATCTGCCTGAGCGCCACGTTGATCGAGCGTATCCCGCCGCCGACCGGGGTCGTGAGAGGCCCCTTTATAGCCACGCGGAAATCGCGAATGGCCTGGTTGGTTTCCTCGGGCAGCCAGGTGTCAGGTCCGTAAACACCGTTGGCCTTCTCGCCGGCAAAGACTTCCATCCACTGAAGGCGTCGTTCGCCGCCGTAAGTCTGCTCTACGGCCGCGTCGAATACCCCCACCGCGGCCTTCCAGATATCAGGTCCGGTGCCGTCGCCCTCGATAAAGGGAATGATCGGCTTGTCGGGCACCTGCAGCGAGCCGTCGGCCGCCACCGACAGCGCCTCGCCTTGGTCAGGAACGCGTATGTGCTTGTAGTCCGGCAATGTTTTGCGCCGCGCGAAGCCCCGCACAGCCGCCCAAGCCTATCCAAGCCCTGCTCGCGAGTCAAAAAGACAGAAGCCTTACTTAATTTTACTACCGAGTTTCTTAAGCTGTCCTTATGCTTGTCAGGACCCCGATCCGTTGGCTGTCACCACCGACTTGGTCAGGTGGTCGGGCAGCTGCTCGTAGTGAGAAGGGCTCATTTCAAAAGAGCCGCGCCCACTGGTCATACTGGTGAGGTCGGGTTGGTAGCGCAGCACTTCGGCCAGCGGCACCTTGGCCCTGATCTCCTCGGTGCTGCCCTCCTGGTCCATTCCCTCGACCTTGGCTCTGCGCGAGTTCAGATCCCCGAGTACGTCGCCCATGCACTCATCGGGCACCCTGATCACGAGANNGACACGAAGGGCTCCAGAAGTATCGGCTTCGCCTGCTCCACGCCCTCCTTGAAGGCCATGCTGCCAGCCGTCTTGAAAGCCATTTCCGAAGAATCCACGTCGTGGTACTGGCCGTCGTAGAGGGTCACTTTTATATCGACCACGGGAAAGCCAGCCAAGGTGCCCTTCTTCATGGCCTCCTTGACACCTTTCTCGACAGCGGGGATAAAGCCCCGCGGAATGGCGCCGCCGACTACCTTGTTGACGAAAGTAAACCCGGCCCCCGATGGCTGCGGCTCTATCTCTATCCTGCAGTCGGCAAACTGGCCATGACCACCGGTCTGTTTTTTTAATCTTCCGTGCGCCTTTACCTTTTTGCGTACCGTCTCGCGGTAGGGAACCTTGGGTGCGTGCAGGACGACCGAGGTGCCGTACTTGCGGGCGAGTTTTTCGCAGGCCACCTCCACGTGAAGCTGGCCGGCACCGGAGAGAAGAATCTCGCCGGTGTCTTCGTCCCTCTCCACCTGCAGGTATACGTCTTCTTCGGCAACCCGCAGCAGGCCCTGCACGGCCTTGTCCTCTTCGCCGGTCTTCTCGGGCGTGATGGCGAAGGATATCGCGGGGTGCTCCGGCTCCAGCGTGCGCAATTTCACGCGATGCGCCGGGTCGGCAAGGGTGTTGCCCGTATGCGTATCCTTGAGCTTGGCCACCGCTATGATTCTACCCGGCCCGGCCGTTTCGACCTGCTCAGTCTTGCGGCCGTTTACTTGCAGCAGGTGGCCAAGCCTCTCCTTGCTGTCCTTCGAGGTGTTAACGACGTGTAAGTCGGAGGTCGCGGTACCCGACAGAACTCGCATCACCGACAGCTTGCCCGCGTGGGGGTCAATGATGGTCTTGAACACCTGCGCGACGAAGGGCCCGTCCGGGTCGGGGCTTATACTGCAGGCCTCGCCCTTGTCGTCGATGGCGTCTACCGGCTGGGCGTCGCAGGGCGGCGGGAGCAGGTCAGCGATAGCATCAAGCAAGGGGACAAAGCCCAGGTTGCGGGCTGCCGATCCGCACAATATCGGCACCAACCCTCCCGACGCGACCCCGGCCCGCAAGCCCGCCAGCAGCTCGTCGTCGCTCAGCTGGCCGTCCTCGAGGTATTTTTCCAGCAGTTCATCGTCGCTCTCGGCCGCGTCTTCTATCAGCGTATTCCGGGCCAGTTGAACCTTCTCGGCCATATCGGCACCCAGTTCGTCGGCGCCCACACCGGTCTCGTTGAACTTTCCGGTGTCGCCGTCGTAGACCAGAGCCCGCGCCCGCAGGAGATCAACCACGCCGTTTATGCCGTCGCTGCCCAGCAAGGGTAGCTGCACCATCACCGCCTTGCCGCGCAACACGTTATTGACTATCGCAGCCTGCGCTTCATGATCGCTGCCGTCCTTGTCGAGGCGGTTGATGAAAGCCAGTACGGGAATGCCTTCCTCGCTGGCCCAGGAACCCACCCGTCCGGCTTCGGCACTGGCTCCCGAGCTGGCGTCGAGCACCATTACCGCCGCCGAAACGCCGCGCAACGCCGGCTTGAGTTCATGCACGAAATTACCCTGCCCCGGGGTATCGACGATGGTGACCGCGTGGTTCTTCCAGTCAAAGTTGAAGATCGAAGCCGAAATCGAACACCGGTGCTTGATTTCTTCGGGCTCGGTATCGAAGAGAGAGTTCTCTTCGTCGACCCGGCCCAGGCGATTGTTGCCACCAGCGGCAAAAACAAGGGCGTCGGCCACGGAGGTCTTCCCCGTGCCCCCCTGCCCCATGATGGCAACGGTGCGTACGTCTGAAGATGAAGATGCCACGTGATCCTCCCGGGGCCCTGCGGTGACACAACTGTCGGGCCGGCCCCTTTGCCCGCGTTTTATCCGATGTCACCCCGGGTTCTTTCGTTGATAATTCTGAGTCCGTCGAGAGTGAGAAACTCGTCTACCTCGCGAATGGTCGACGACTCGGCGGCGATGAGCGAAGCCAGCCCCCCCGTCGCGACGACGTAGACGTCTTCGAGCTCTTCGTCCCTTATGACGTGACGAACGAGTCCGTCAACCATTTCGACATAGCCGTAGACGACGCCTGATTGTATGGCGTTGACCGTGTTGCGCCCGACAACACGGCGTGGTTTGACGAGCTCAACCCGGGGCAGCTTGGCCGTACGCTGGTAGAGTGCGTCGAGGCTGATACCGATGCCGGGCGTGATGACGCCGCCCACGTACTCGCCGTCGGCGGTCACGTAGTCGAGGGTTGTGGCGGTTCCGAAGTCGACGACTATGGTCGCTCCGCCGCTGCGCTCATAACCGGCCACGGCGTTGGCGATACGGTCGGCGCCCACTTCCCTGGGGTTGTCGTAAAGTATGGGCATCCCGGTTTTTACACCGGGCCCGACCACCAACGGGTCGGCATGAAAATAATCGCGACACAGGGACACGACGACGCCGGTCATCGGGGGAACCACGCTCGAGAGAATTACGTCGGCGATTCCCGGAGACTCCATGCCCGATGCCTGGAACAGGTTCCAGAAGAGCATGCCGTATTCGTCGGCCGTGCGTTCGGCCTCGGTGACGATCCTCCAGTGTTTTTCCAGCGATGCGCCGCGGTACAAACCGATGACCGTGTGGGTGTTGCCCACGTCGATGGCCATCAGTAGCTGGTCGCCGCTCGTACCCGGAGTCATCTCAATCCCTTGCCTTCATATAGCCGTCCAGCACCGTGACATCGCCTGCCAGCACCCGTTGCGCAGGCTCGTGCTTCCTACCTTTGACCAGAAGTGCACCATCCGTGTCAATACCCTCGCAGATTCCGCCAATGATACGGCCCCCTGCGTTGACGTTTATTTTGCGGCCGATCATGACGCAGCGCATCTCCCACTGCCCGCGGATGGCAGCGAAACCACCTGCAGTGTACTGCTCGTAGAGCAGCTCAAAGTGCGACAGCAGGTCGGCGAGAAAGGCCGCCCGATCAACCTTCGCACCGCTGTGCATGAGCACCGAGGTAGCCTTGTCCCGCAGCTCGGGTGGAAAATCAGAAGCCCGGCTGTTGAGGTTCACGCCCACCCCGACCACGACGAAATCCACGCGGTCGGCCTCTGCCTCCATCTCGGTGAGAATGCCGCAGACTTTTGCCCCCTTGAGCAGTACGTCGTTAGGCCACTTGATTTCGGGCTCGAGGCCGAGGTCTTCGAGGCCCAGGGCCACCGCCACTGCGGCCAGCAGGGCCAGCTGCGGAGCCTCGGCCGGGGCAACGCCCGGCCGCAGCAGCAACGACAGGTAGAGGTTGACCCCGGCGGTCGACACCCACTGCCTGCCCAGGCGCCCACGCCCGGCTGTCTGCTCATCGGCAACAACGGCCAGGCCCTCGGCCCTCCCCTCGCGGGCCAGTCGACGAAGTTCGTCGTTGGTCGAACCCGTGGAAGACAGGCACAGCAGCTCGCGCCCGAACACGCTGCTTGTCAAGCGCGAAGTAACGTCGTCGGCCTGCAGTAGTTCGGGTGATTGCAGCAGCCGGTAGCCCAGCCCGGGGCGACTCTCGATACGGCAGCCGGCATTCCTGAGCGCCGCCACGTGTTTCCAGATGGCGGCCCTGCTCATGCCGAGACTGCCACCCAGTTGCTGACCTGAAAGAAAGCCCTCGGCCTCACGGAGCGCGGCCAGCACGAGATCGTCGCCTTTCATGCGTCGCCCGTCTTGATTTCCAGTTCCATTGACAGGTCAGCCTGCTTGACCGAGTGAGTGAGCGCGCCCACTGACAGGTCGTCGGCCCCGGCGGCAGCGTAGTCGGCCACGTCGTCCAGCCCGAGACCACCCGAAGCCTCCAGCCGCGCTCTCCCTGCCACGAGTTTTACCGCCATCTTTACCTGGGCGGGCGAAAAATTATCCAGCAGGAGGTGGCTCGCGCCCGCCAGCAGGGCTTCTTCGACCTGCCCGAGGTCATCGCACTCAACTTCTATGACCACCCCGGCCGGCACCCGTTCGGTGGCCGCCTTGACGGCTGCTCCTACTCCGCCCGCTGCAACTACGTGGTTGTCCTTGATCAACACCGCGTCGTACAGCCCCATGCGGTGGTTGTGTCCACCGCCGCAACGCACCGCGTACTTCTCCAGCGCCCTCTGCCCGGTGGCGGTCTTTCGGGTGTCGAGTACCCGGCAGGACGACGACACCGCCTCCACCCTGGCTACCACGGCGCTGGTGGCGCTGGCCACGCCGCAGAGGTGCCCGAGAAGGTTGAGCAGCGGGCGTTCGACGGCTAGCAGTGCCCGCGCCGAACCATCAATGCGGCACAGCAGCTCGCCCGGTTGCAACCGCGCACCGTCGGCGGCCTGTTCAAGCAGCGACAAGGTCGAGGCTTCTTCTTCGGCGCGACCGCGCTCGGCCATGACCGAGAAGACGCTATCGAGCAGCGGTACCCCGGCGGCCACCAGCGGCTGCCGCGCGACCACCATTGCCGTCGCGGCGCATGCCAAGGGCACCGTAGCCTCGCTGCTGATGTCTCCGCTGCCCAGGTCTTCTTCGAAGGCCAGGCGCAGCAGCGCCAGTACCACGGGGTCACCCAGCGGAGGATCAAAGTTCAGGGCGAATCCCCCAGGTCGCGCATGCGCTCGAGTCCGCGTTGCAGCGTGTCGCGTTCGAGCCGACCGGAATCCGCCCGTGCCCGGGTCTTGTCGATTACTTCGGGAGGGGCCTTGTCCATGAACGATTCGTTGGCCAGCTTGCGTTCGGTAACCTGCAGGTCTTTCTCCACGCGTGAAATCTCGCGGGTGAGCCTGTCCACTTCGGCTCCGATGTCCACATGGTCGAGCACCGGCACCGACAGCTCACAGCCGGCCGCCACCGCGGTGGCAACGCCGGGGGGCGGGTCGGCTGCCACGGTAATCGAAGACACCCGGCCCAGCCTTTGTACCAGGGCCGAGT
>DBZX01000035.1:320-715 GCA_002311335.1 bacterium UBP10_UBA1149 | reverse complement strand
TTTGTACCAGGGCCGAGTTGCTCTCTACGAGCTCCGCCACCTCGCCCGGCTGCAGGTACAGCCCGAGTTCGACCGAGGGCGAGATGTTCATTTCAGCCCGGATATTACGCACCGCCCTCAGGACCTCTATGATGGTACCGATCTCGTGGTCGGCCCGGGGATCGTCCCAGGACGCCTGCGGCTCGGGCCACGCCGCCTGCATCACGAAATCCGTGTCCCCACGACCGTCGGCGGGCAGACCCTGCCACAGCTCCTCGGTGACAAAGGGAACCACCGGGTGCAACAGGCGCAGCACCTGCTCGAAAACACCGTTCAGGGTTGCCGAGGTCTCCGCCCGGTCGGCCTCGTCACCGGCCAGCAGCACCTTGGATATCTCGATGTACCAGTCGCAGAAC
>DBZX01000035.1:0-234 GCA_002311335.1 bacterium UBP10_UBA1149 | reverse complement strand
GTCGCAGAACTCGTGCCAGGTAAAGCGGTACAAGGCCGACGCAGCGTCGTTGAACCTGTAGCCGTCAAGCGCTTCCTCCACCTCGCGCACCGCCGCCGCCAGCCGCGAGCGTATCCAGCGATTGGCCACCAGCCGTGGCGATTCGGGCAGGCGGGAAGTCGCATCGCCTTCGCCGCGGTTGATCTCAATATAGCGGGCCGCGTTCCATACCTTGTTGATGAAGTTTCGGTAACC
>DBZX01000089.1:28093-41234 GCA_002311335.1 bacterium UBP10_UBA1149 | reverse complement strand
AGCTTTTCGCGGCCGGAAATCCAGTCCAACTCTGCCGGGCGCTGCAGAGGGCAGCGCAGACGGCAGTCTCCGGGCCGTCCCGGGGGGGCTGGGATGCCGACAGGATGAAGAAAAGCTGGCAACTGACAGTCCAAACCCTTGAGGACGAACTCAAAGGGCTTTTACGGCGGCAGGATACCGGGATAGCTGCAGCCGGACGGCCCGGCGTGTTATAATTTCCAGTTCCAATGCCGGTCTATTCTTACCAGGCCCTCGACCGCGACGGACAGGTTGTCGAGGGCGTAATTGACGCCGACACCGAGTCGACGGTGATCGCCAACCTGCGTGGCCAGGGTCGCCGGCCGCTCTCGGTTTCGCTGGGAGAGAGCACTGGCAAGTCCAAGGGGTTTTCGCTGCCGAATCTCGCGTCGCTTCTGGGCCGCGACAAGGTACGCACGAACGACCTCGCGTTGTTTACGCGCGAGCTGGCCACCCTGTTGCGTGCGGGTATGCCGCTGGACCGCAGCCTGCACAGCCTCGCCGGGCTGAGCGAACGCGAGGCCATGAAGACAGTCGTCGGTGACGTGCTGAATATGGTCAGGGAGGGCAAAGCGCTTTCGTCTGCGCTCACCGAGCGGCCCACCGTCTTTCCGCCCCTGTACGTCAACATGGTTCGCGCCGGTGAAGCCGGTGGCGTACTGGAGTCGGTGCTTGAACGCCTGGCCGACTACATGGAAACCTCGGAGAAAAACCGCGAAGAGATTCGTTCGGCTATGACCTACCCGGCTATTCTCGGATTCGTCGGTAGTATCTCGATCATCATCCTGCTCACCTATGTCCTGCCCCGCTTCACCGTCATATTCGAAGACCTCGGTGCGGCCATGCCGCTGTCGACCCGCATAGTGATGGGCGCCAGCGAGTTCATACAGAACTGGTGGTTCATGATCATCCTCGCGGGGGTGGGTTCCTGGCAGGGGTTCAAGCGCTGGGCCGCTACTCCCAAGGGGCGTGTCCTGCTCGACGACTGGAAACTGCGCGCGCCCCTGTTGGGCGATCTCACGCGCAAGGGGCAGGTCGCCGATTTCGCGCGCACGCTCGGCACCATGCTCAAGAGTGGTGTGCCGTTGATCCAGTCGCTGGAGATCGTCAGGGAAGTCATCACCAACACCGTCATCAGCCAGGCGGTCGAAGTTGTGCAGCGAGACGTCAGCGAGGGCAAGAGTATGGCCACCACGCTGGAACGAAGCGGCGTGTTTCCGTCGCTCGCACTGCAGATGGTGGCCGTCGGTGAAGAAACAGGGCGGCTCGACGACATGCTCCTGGTCGTCAGCGAACATTACGACCGTGAAGTCGGTACGGCTATAACCAGGTTCATGTCCATGCTCGAGCCGGCGATGCTCATGATCATGGGCCTGGTGACCGGCTTCATAGTCATATCCATGATGTCGGCCGTGTTCAGCGTCAACGAGCTGGTGGGCTGAGGCAAAGTGAAGCGGAGGTAAGCGAGAATGATGGACTCCAATAGAAAACGACGCGGGCAGCAGGGTTTCACCATGATTGAGCTGCTGCTGGTGATGGTAATACTGGGCATGCTGGCGGCCCTGGTCGGGCCCAACCTGATCGGGCAGGCCGGCAAGGCCCGCAGCAAGACGGCCAGGGTGCAGATAGCCAACCTGGGCACGGCGCTGGATACCTATGCGCTCGACGTTGGCAGGTATCCCAGCGGGGCGGAGGGGCTGCAGGGGCTCATGGACCGCCCGTCGGGCCTGGCCATGTGGGATGGACCGTACCTGGCCAAGAAGGTTCCGATGGACCCCTGGGGTAACGAGTACCAGTACCAGGAGCCGAGTTCGGGGGGTCTCTACACGATCACCTCTTACGGATCCGACGGCAGGGCAGGTGGCGAGGGCGACGCCGTCGATATCACCAACTTCGACTGAGATCTTTCCGTGTTGAAACGCAGCGCCCGCGTAGGATCGAGCAAGGGGTTTACCCTCATAGAGCTGGTCGTGGTCATGGTCATCCTGGCCGTGACCGCGGTGCTGGTGTTGCCCTCGGTGCAGGGCGGTATGCGGCAGCGCGAAGTGAGACGCTCGCTGCAACGCTTTGTCGCCTCGGTTCGCAGGGCTTCATCGCGCGCCACCTTCGAAAGAAAGCGCGAGTCGGTGGCCGTGTGGCCACTGGAAGGAAAATGGTCGGTGGGGGTGCCGCGGCAGGAGTTCCTGTACGGTGAAGGCGACGGTACGGCGAGCTCCAGCAAGATATTTGAGCTGCCCGAGTTCGGACGTTTCGAAGAAGTGCTCGGCGGCAGGGTCGTGCCGGGGGACGTCGTGTTGTTCGATTTTTATCCCGCGGGTGGTTCGAGCGGTGGCAGCGTCGAGATCCTCTACGACGTGGGGGGTGAGCAACAACGCTGGACCTTGAGCATAGACCCACTTCTGAGCGATGTAAGGGTGGAGGCTCCGCAGGGATGACTGTTGGGCAACAACACGCACCGCATCCCACGCCCCGACGACAGCAAGGCTTCACGCTGCTCGAAGTGGTGATCGCCGTCTCCTTCATGGCGGTGGCCATGACCGCGTGCATGGAGCTGTTTTCGGGTAGCCTCAAGCTGGCCGGGCGGGCTTCTGCCAACAGCGAGGCCACTATACTGGCCTCTTCGGTCATGGACGGAGTGATGTGGAAGGTCGAGCTCGATGACACCGAGGAGCGCGGCAGCGAAGGTCGTTTTGACTGGACTCTTTCGGTGACCAGCGTCGAGGCCGAGCTGGGGGCCTGGGAGGGCGTACCGCGTAAAGAGCTCAGCGACGATTACGAACTCAAGAGGGTCGAAGTCACAGTTGCCTGGCGAGGCGTTTCGGGCGACCGCCGGGTGGCGCTGGCCACCACGCGTATGCAGGAGAGGTACTGAAAGCCCGTGAGGAGTGATTTTCAGCGCGGGTTCACCCTGGTGGAGATGATGATCGCCATGACCATCGTCACGCTGATAGCTGCGTCCATATACGGGGTGGTGTCCATAGGCGCGCGCTCGGCTGGTTCCGGGGAGCGCGTAACCGAACAGGCACGCCGTCATCGCGTGGCTACGGGGCTCATCACGCGCCAGCTTTCTTCGGCCGTGGCCATACGACTGGAGGACGAGGACGGAGAGTCGGTGCCGTACTTTCTCGGCGAGAGCGAGAGCGTGGAGTTTGTTACGTCGGCGCCGCAGCGGCCCGATTCGAGTGGCATGGGCCTGGTGCGCTACTGGTACGAAGACGGCGCGCTGTTGATGTCGGAGATGCCGGCCTTTGCGGTGGCGGGAGCCTACAGGCTGGGTGCCGACCTGGAGGATTACACGCTGACGACAGTGTTGTTTTACGACGTCGACAGGTTTCGCATGGGCTACCTGCGCACGTCAAATGACATCGATGACTGGGAAGAAAGCTGGGACGCGGCCGACAGTGAGGAGCTACCGTCGGTGGTGCGTTTTGAATTGAGCTCCGAATTGCCCGGCGGGCCCAGCTGGACGCACGAAGTCCCGGTCTACGTGGCCGTCATAAACGAGCTGCATGGAGAAGATGATTTTCGCGGGGCCAGGTCGATCAAGTCCACGCTGAGAGAGAAAGACAAGGCCGCCGACAAGGGGTCCGACAAGGCAAAGTCCCGGTCGAAGTCGTCTTCATCATCTAAAACCGGTACGTCCGGCCGTAAAACCACGAGCACGACCTGACATGGAGAAGATAAAAAAGTCGCGGCAGGCGGGGGTGGCCCTTATACTTGTAATGTGGACTTTTGCCGCCCTGTCAGTAATGGCGGCAGAGTTTGCGAGGGCCATGAGGGAGGACGCCCAGAGGGCCGGCAATTTTGAGCGGTCAACCCGGGCCCGCTACGTGGGTGTGGCAGCAGTGAACGAAGTGCTGCTGCTCCTGACCGAACGCGTGGGCAAGAGCAGGCGCAATCGCTCGAAGGACGAGGAAGGAGAGGAAGAACAGGTTGGCCCGCTGGACCTGCTGGTACAGGGGGATGGCCAGTGGGTGAGGTCGCGATTTCTGGGGCATCCCTGCGAGGTGCGGGTGTCCGATGAGGGCGGTAAGCTTGCCCTCAACGCTATCGACAGGGAAGCAGTTGAAGAGATAATGATGAACCTGGGTTACACGGAACTCGAGGCAGAGACTGTTGCCGACTCTATCGCCGATTGGCGTGACGGCGACGACCTGCACCGTGTGAACGGAGCCGAGGACCAGTACTACGAGAGCCTGCCCCGACCTTACGTGGCCAAGAATGGCCCCTTCGATTCGCTGGAAGAATTGTTGCTCGTTAGGGGTGTGAGCCCGTTCGTTTTCTACGGAGACAGTGAGCTGCCCGGCTTGCGGGATATTTTTTCAGTCTACCACGACAGCAAGCGTCTCAATTCCAGCACGGTTCCGGCAGCGGTCATGATGGCCCTGAGCGGAGTAGAGAAAGAAGAAGCCTGGGGCTTCAGTGATGAGCGGGCAGCCGACGGCAGGGACGTGCCGCCTGCCTTGAGAGAGTTGCTCGATGGCGGTGCGGTTTCTGCGAGGCCTTCGGCCATGCGCGTGGTAACGGTTGAGGCCCGGGTCAAGGAGCGAGGCGGCCGGGTGCTCGGGCAGGTGAGCACGGTGGTCAAGCTGGGTGGCAGAGGCGATGGCTTCCAGGCCCTGCGCTGGAACGACGTGGTTTTCTCGCGCCCGGGCTTCGGTGACGACCGCGGGGGCCCGAACGAAGGCGGACAGGGGCAGGTGGCCGGCTGATGGCGCTGACCGGATTTCTTGGTCGCCTGGCCCGAGCTGATTTTGCCGACGCGTTGGGCATCTACGTGACGGCCGGAATGGTCTCCCTGGTGTTGGTCCGCAAACGGGTCAACTCGGTCAAAGTGGTGGCGGTTGAAAGCGCCGAGCTCGCCGGGGAATCCGGCGCTCGTGATTCTGTCCTCGAGAGCGTGATCAAGGGGTTT
Organism: bacterium UBP10_UBA1149; assembly: GCA_002311335.1. Taxonomy (GTDB): domain Bacteria; phylum Desulfobacterota; class Binatia; order UBA1149; family UBA1149; genus UBA1149. The sequence continues at coordinate 36,301 of DBZX01000089.1, read as the reverse complement.
GTCGAGCGGCACGGGATTGACGACGCCCGCGTTTCCCTCGCAGTGGGCCGCGACATAACGATGTTCGGAGACCTTCAGCTCCCCGCTTCGGCCGTGGCCAATCTAGGGCAGATGCTGGGCTACGAGATGGACCGCCTGCTGCCGATCCCCGCCGAGGAGCTGTACTCGTCTACACTTGTGCGGCCGGTGGGCGAAGGCGACGAAAAATTCGCTGTTACCGTAGTCGCGGTGGTGAAGGAAAAAGTGGATCGTCTCCGGGAGATCCTCGAGGGCCTGGGACTCGAAGGGGCATCTTTTACCGCGCAACCGGTTGCCGCCTGCGATTTCTTCGAGTTCTGTTCGCCGACCGCGGCAGAGGTAACCGGCCTGGTTACCGGCGAAGGCGAGCAGACCTGCATGGCTGTGTGTTACGCAGGCTCATTGGTTTCGAGCAGGACCTGGGACAGCTACGTGGTCGAGCCCCCCGAGGGCCATCTGCGTCGCGAGGTAGAGCGATTTCTGCCCGAGAGGCTGGACGCCGAATTGCGGATCGTGGGTAATAGCGGCAGCGACGGCGAGGTCACCCTCGCTGAGCTCCTGCCAGCTGATTGCCTGGCCGAGGGGGTGTATATTTCAGACAATGAGGCCATTGCCGTTGGCGCCGCACTGGGGCAGCTCGGAGAGGGCAGGCAGTCCTTCTGCCTGCTGCCGCCTGACATGGTCAGGGGCTCGGCCGGTTTCGGGCTCAGGGAGATGGCCCTGGCCGCGGTTGTGCTTTTGATGGCGGGCGGTCTTGCCATGACCATTGGGCTGAAGAACATTGCCGTCAACGGCGCACTGGCGGCCGAGGTCGACCGCTTGGCACCACTGGCTGCACAAGTCAGCTCGCTGGAAGAAGAGAACCGGCAGCGCCTTGATCTCGTGTTTCAGCTCGAGGCGGGTGCCGACCAGAGCGTGCTTTCCTACCTGAGGGCCGTTACTAATCTGGTTCCGCGCTCGGCCTACCTCACGACTTTTCGTTTCAAGGGCGACAGGGTCGAGCTCGATGGAATTGCCGATAGCGCTTCGGGGCTTATCGGCGTACTCGAAAAATCGCCGTTGTTCAGTAACGTGGAATTTACCGCTCCGACCACCAAGTACCTTCAGAGCCAGGAACGGTTTTCGTTGCGCATGAGGCTTGAGAAATGACCCTGGCCGAACGATGGGAGGCCCTGTCTCTTCGCGAGCGCGTGCTGGTTGGCGGCGTGGGGCTGTTGCTGCTGGCGTTCGTGGGTCGTTCTGCCTTCGTCGCCGTGGTGGCAGAGGTGCCCGGCGGAAGCACCGACGAAGCCTGGGTGCAGTTGAAGAAAATCGATACCTACAACCGGGTCTACGCGCGCCACGACGCGGCTGCGAAGCGGCGAGAAGAAGCGCAGCGGCGTTACCAACTCGTGCAGGCCAGCCTGATCCCCGGTACTACGCCCACGCAAGTCGGGGCCGAGCTGCAGGGAGACCTGGGCACCATGGCGGGTGAGGCTGGTCTCAATGTTCTCAGCTCGCAGATACTGAGGGTGGAAGAAGTGCAGAATTTTCACCGCATCGGAGTGAGGCTTACCCTCAGCGGCAATCTCAGCGGGGTGGCGAGGCTGCTGTCGTCGATTGAATCCGATGACATAGACTTGCGGGTTACCCTGCTGGAAATAAACAGAAAACTCGGCGCGCGTCGCCGTCCGACGCCTATCGCGAGGCCGGGCACGACTTCCACCAGCTCGACGATAGCGGCGCTCACGGCCACGATGGAAGTTAAAACCTTCATGCAGGAGCAGTTGTGAAAGGCTTGATGCAGGCCGTTGCCCTTATGCTGGTAGTGCTGGCCGCTATCCTGGGCTGGCGTATTGTTTCGGTGGTGAGCATCCAGCCTCCGCTTTTCAGCGAGGTACCTGGTCAGCTGCGCGGAGAGTCTTTGCGGCCCGCTCCCAGGGGCTCCCCGGCGACGGGCCCGGTAATAAAGGCTATACTGGACGGTAACCTGTTTGAGACCGAGAGGGGCTATCGCGAAGAAATTACCGAAGTGGAGACCCAGGTCGCGCTTCCACCCCCCACGAACATCGTTTTGAACGGCGTAATCTCGATTTCAGGCCAGCCGGTAGCGATTATGAACGACTCCAAGGTGGGCAATGCGCAGCTTTCAGTCAGGGAGGGTGATATGATCGGGGATTACGAGGTCGGTGAGGTCACGCCCAACGGGGTGATTCTCCTCGGAGCGGGGGGGCAGCAGTTTTCCGTGGGGTTACAGGTTCGCAAGGGTCCAGGAGTGAGAGCGCGCACGCGTCCGGCAGCGGCACGTCCCGCTTCGCGCGCTACCAGTACCGGCCGGGCGACCACCGCAGCCGAACGGGCATCGACCGCTTCGGCGAGGGCGGCGAGGGCGGCGGCAACCCGGCCGCCGGCCGCGCCCAGGACAGGAGTTTCAAGGTCGATACCGAGAGGAAGGCCAGCCGGTGCTGACGCGGTCGAGAATCCCCAAACGGCAACCTCGAGTGCGGCCCAGGCTCGCTTGGAGGCTCTCAAGCGCCTGCGACAGGCCGCGAGCCAGGCCAGGTAAAGACTGATGGATACTAAATCGTCATACGGCCTACGCTTTTCCCGAAAAGCGCTGTGGGCCACTGCGGCTTCTTGCCTGCTGGCGGCCGTCTTTCATGCTCCGGCTACTTTGGCGCAGAAGCTGCCGGGCGTGGGTGCCGAGCTGCCGGAGGCCATGGGAAAGCGTCTTGCCGAGGTCGATAGCAGAGAGCCCAGCCATGCGGTCAAGCTCGGCCGGTTCGTGGAGTCGGAGTTCAAGCGCAAGCTAGAGGAGCAGCGTGCCAGGGCAGTGGAGCCCGGCGGCCCGGTGAAGGTCGGTTCTGCATTGACCCAACCCCTCGCGGCGACAGTCCTCACCACGGTCAAGGCCGGTGATTCAGCCGAGGGGGCTGACGACGAGGAATCGGTGGTGCTCAACTTTGAGGGCGCCGACATACGCGAAGTTATCTTCGCCTTGGCCAGCTCGCTGGGTATCAACTACTGGATTGATCCGCGCGTGGCCGGCCAGGTAACGGTACGCACCACGGGCCGCATTTCGCGCGACGACCTCATGCCGGTGTTTCACCAGGTGCTGCGCAACAACGGTTTCGTGGCGGTACTCGAAGGTGACATTCATTCAATAGTGCCAGCCGAAGAAGGGCGCACGCGCGTGCGGGCCGGAAAGGGTAGCGAGCAGGGCGGTTTTGTGATGGAGCTGGTCAAGGTCCGCCACGTCAACGCCGAAGAGTTGGTCACAGTACTGCAGCCCTTCGTGTCGCCCGGTGGCGATGTCGTGGCCTACCCACGCAGCAACCTTGTGATCATTACGGAGTTGGCTTCGCGGGCCGACCGTTTGCTCGAGCTGCTGGGCACGTTCGACACCGATACCTTCGCCGACCTGAGCGCTCGCATATACCACGTAGAGCACGCTTCGCTCGAAGAAGTAGCCGAGGAACTCTGGGCTGTGCTGGAGAGCTACCAGGTTTCGAGTTCGGGTGCCGGCGTGTACATCATCCCACTGCTTCGACTCAACTCGCTGGCGGTGATCGCTTTCGATCCGTCGATTTTTGTCAACGTTGAACTGTGGCTTGGCCTGCTCGACGTCCCCGCGGAGGGCGGTTCCATCCGCCAGGTGCACGTCTACCAGGTCGAGAACACCAAGGCAGTCGACCTGTCGGATATTCTCAACGATATTTTTTCTGAAGAGGGCGGCCAGGACGGCAGGCGGCGCTCGCGTTCCGGTGAGCTGGCCGAGTCCAACGCTGGCCTCGGCGGCGGGCTCGGGTCGTCGGCCCAATCGAGGCAGGCGAGGGGCGGGGACCGGCGTGGTAGCTCGCGCAGGGGACAGCCCGGTGGTGCGCCAAGGGCGCGAACCAACATCGCTGGTGGCCTCGGGCAGGATTCTGTCCTCGAACGACCGGGAGCACTGTTCGAGCAGGAAGTTCGCATAGTAGCCGACGAGGTCACCAACTCGCTGGTCATCATAGCTACGCCTCGCGACTACAGCACGGTGGAGAGCGTGCTGCGACAGCTGGACGTGGTGCCCCGGCAGGTTCTCATCGAAGTTCTCATTGCCGAAATTACCCTTGGCGAGGCCATGAGTTTTGGTTTCACGCAGAAGCTCAGCGGCAATAGCGACCCTTCCACCGGCAGCTCGACTGTTGACCCCGGCGGTAGTTTTCTCGACATGTTCGGTGAGGCGGTTCGGCTTACCGGCGACCTCGGCGGGTCGGGCTTGACGGGCGTGTTCACCAAGTTTCGCGGCAGCATGGCCGTGTACGAGGCCACCCTGAAAGCGCTTGCCAAGGAGAACCGCCTGAAGGTGCTTTCGAGGCCCCAGATTATGACGGCCGACAACAAGGAAGCCAGCATTCTGGTTGGCAACGAAGTGCCAATAATCACCAGTCAGGTCGACTCCAATACGGCGGTCGGTGGGTCAACAGGAACCCGCAACGAAGTACAGTATCGCGACACCGGAATCATTGTCAGGGTTCTGCCGCAGGTAAACTCCCAGGGCCTGGTCAACCTCACTATTTCGCAGGAAGTCAGCGCCATCGACCAGCCGGCACTGCAGGTGGGGTCGGGCGACGATGCTGCGACGGTGATTAACTCGCCTACTTTTATAACCCGTAAAGCCGAGACTACCGTGGTCGTGCAGAGTGGAGAGACCGTGGTCATAGCCGGTATCATCGATGAGAAAGAGACCACTTCCGAAAGCGGCGTTCCGTTCCTCAAGGACCTGCCCTTCTTCGGGCAGTTTTTCCGTGACCAGAGTTCCGAAATCAGCCGTACCGAGCTGGTGATACTGATCACCCCCTACGTTGTGCGCGATCGCGAAGAAGCGCGCCTGGTGTCCGAAGACTACAAGGAAAGGGTGGAATATCTCATGGGAGAACCCAACCTCTTCGGCCCCAAGGATCTCGGCGGCAGCCACACGGTCATACTGGGCGGCTGAGACCGGGCAGCTCGTCCACGGCTGCGATGCTCAGCTCATCGCGCTAAGCCCGGCAGCGACTGGAATTTTACCGCAGGAAAGTGCATACTTGCCAGCGCGGACCCGGTCAGGGGCCGTTAAAAACAATGGGCCTGGGCCCACTCAGCGGAGGTCTGCGGCCCGATGGCCACGATAATAACCGACGATTGTATCAACTGCGCGGCCTGTGAGCCCGAATGCCCTAACACGGCTATTTACCAGGGAGACATCGAGTACGAACAGGACGGCGTCAAGCACGCCGCCCTGTCTGCGGATTTCTTCTACATAGTGGGTGACAAGTGTACGGAGTGCGTGGGGTTTTTCGACGAGGAGGCCTGTGCTGTGGTCTGCCCGGTGGACTGCTGCATACCCGATCCCGAACGCCCCGAGAGCGAGCAGCTGCTGATCGAGCGCGCCCGCGTACTTCATCCGGAAACCGAGTTTGCCGAGGGCTTTCCTTCTCGCTTTTCAGGGGGCGGCGGGGACGATTCGGCTGCAGGCGATTCGGCTGCTGGAGATTCGGCTGCTGGGGATACCGGGAGCGGCGATGGCGTGGCGGTGGCTCCCGTGCAGGCGGCGGCTCCCGTGCAGGCAGCGGCTCCCGTGCAGGCAGCGGCTCCCGTGCAGGCGGCAGCCGCAAGTTGGAGTGGCCGGGTCGAAAAGGCCGTCAGGCCCGGCAACACGGTGGTGGCTTCGGGCAATCCCGGTGAGCGTTCCGAGGCCGAACTGGGCCTGAGTTATCGTGAGGTTGTCGACATGGCCGAGGAGCCCCTGGGCGGGGTCACATCCACCCTGCGCGGCTTGGCCGCGCTGTTACTTTCTCCCTTGCTGGGTGCGCTGGGGCACGGACCGAAGGCGGCCATCGAAGCGGCGGTGGGCAATCGGGCGTTCTTCAACGTGCAGACTTCCACGGCTCTTAACGTGGCCAATAATTTTATCCTCTACCCATTGCTGGCGATGGGCGTCGGCCTTGCCCTCGGAGCGCGTCCTTTTACGGAGGATGACAAGGGTTGGATCTTCATAGGCGTGGTCATTGCGCTGCTGGAGAGCATGGTGCGTTTGCGACAGGGGCTGCGGGGTACGCCGGTAGCCGAGATGAATATGGGCGCGAGCCTCTACGGATTTCCGCTGGGACTGCTGGTCCAACCGCTGCTCGAGCGGCTCACCGAGACTGGTAGCAGCGGTGCGGTTCCCGTCCAGGGCTTTTACGGCGGCGAGTTCGAAGACAAACGTGAACGGCAGCGACGCTACGGGAACGTGTACACCATTGAAGATCTTCCGCGGGGTTACAGGATCAGGCTGGAGTTGCCCCGGGTCATTCCCCCATCGGCCACGAGAGACGAGCTGGGAATCGGCGACGAAATGCCCGACTACGACTTGTCGGTCAGCGTGCAGGGCGACTCGATCACGGTAAAGGGCTCGGTGGTAGACGAAAAGCTCAGGACTGTATTTGGCGTGTCTTCGTCCTGCCCGGCCGATTTTCAGACTGAGATTTCCCTGGACCAGCCGCTGGGCGGCTACCGGCAGCGTTACTCGGACAAGCTGCTTGAGATCGTGGTGCTCAAGCAGGCCACCTGAAAAGGAACGGCGTATGGACGCGGTACAACTGCTCGGGCTCGAGTGTGAACTGCCAGGTGAGGCGGTAAGTGACGCCGAGCTGGCGGCAATGCTGACTTGCAGTGAGGACTTCGTTGCCGGCCTATCGCAGGGCAAGCTGCGCCACCACGCTCCCGACGGAACGGGGCCGTCCCACCTGGCCTGCGCGGCTTCTGAGCGCTTGCTGAAAAGGCTGGCCCTGGAGCCGGCCGATATAGACTTGCTGGTGTTTGCAACCAACACCCCCGACTTCTTTTTTCCCGGCTCCGCCTGCCTGCTGCAGGATCAACTTGGCTGCCGCGCGGTTCCCTGCCTCGATGTCCGTTCCGGCTGCACTGATTTTCTTGCCGCTCTCGACGTGGCCAGGCGTTACGTGGCCATGGGTCGCTACCAGACAGTGCTGTTGGCAACGGCCGAGGTCAGCTCGCACCAGAATCGTTTTGACGGCGAGTCTCCTGAGCTCGCCTGCCTGATGGGTGACGGTGCCGCGGTGGCCCTGTTGGAGAAGGGAGACTCGGGTCTATCGGTGGAGGCCTGTTCCCTGGTGGTAGACGGAAGTCGAAAGGAAGACTACTGGTGCGAGTTTCCGGCAAGCCGCCACGTGTCGACCCTCGAGTTGCCGAGAGACTCTCGCATGCCAGCGGAAAAAATCGCAGAGGGGGCTCACTTTCCGCTGGTCGATCTCACAGCGATGAGAGAACTCGCGCTTCACAGGTTGCCCGAAGCTCTCGACGCGGCGCTGGCCGAAGCCGGGTTGTCCAGCGTAGACGCGACCGTGGTGGCTCACCTCGACCCCGGTACAGCCGGAGCCGTGGGAGAGCAGCTGGGCGACAAGGCCGGGCGCATTATCGACCAGCGCCACGCTTATACCCTGAGCGCGGCGCTGCCCATGGCGCTGGCCGACCTGCTGGCCGACGGGCAACTCCAGCCGGGGCAATCGCTTGCCCTGCTCACGGCCGGTTCGGGCGCGTCCTGGGGCGCGGCGGTGGTGAAGGCATGAGCGCTTCGGAACGGAACAAGCCTACCAGTCGTATCCTGGGCACCGCTTTTGAGGTGCCGCGCACGGTCATAAGCAACGATGATCTCGCCCAGGTGATGGATACCAGTCACGAGTGGATCGAAAAACGCTCGGGCATTTGTGAGCGGCGCTACGTGGACGACGGCGAGGGCAGCCTGCCGCTGGCCGAACGGGCTGCGCTCAAGGCCCTGGAGCAAGCCGGACTCGAGGTCTCGGACATCGACCTGTTGTTGTGCGCCACCCTGAGCCCCGACGTTGATTTTCCCGGCAACTCGGCCCTGCTGCAGGAGCGCTTGGGCATGGTGGGAATACCGGCCATGGATATCCGCAACCAGTGCGCTGGTTTCGTTTATGGATTGTCGGTGGCTGACCTCTACGTCAGCAGCGGCGGTGCGAAGAACGTACTGCTGGTGGGGGCCGAGGTTCACTCCTCGGGGCTGGAGTTTAACGACCGGGGTCGCGGAGTGTCCGCGCTGTTTGGCGATGGCGCGGGCGCGTCGGTCATCGGGCCGGCAGACGGCGATCACGGCCTGCTCGAGATCACCCTGGGCGCAGAGGGGCGCTTTGCCGACAAGTTGTGCACCGTCGGGTCCGGTCACCG
>DBZX01000089.1:15232-27987 GCA_002311335.1 bacterium UBP10_UBA1149 | reverse complement strand
TTCAAGCACGCTGTAGAACGCATGATTGAGAGCATAAGGGTGGTGCTCGAGCGGCGGGGACTCACGGTAGCGGATCTTTCCATAATTATACCCCACCAGGCCAACCTGAGGATAAACCAGTTTGTGGCCCAGGAGCTCGAGCTGCGCGAAGACCAGGTGGCCAACAACATTCACAAGTACGGCAACACGACCGCGGCAACCATCCCGATTCTGCTCACCGAGACCCTGGCGGCGGGGAGGATCGAGCCCGGCGACCTCGTTTGCATCGTGGCCTTCGGCGCTGGCTTCACCTGGGGGGGTGCGCTGTACCGCTGGTAGCCTCTTTTCGGTCTGAAAGTAATCCGGCAAGGCGCTGTAAATAAAGGAATATTTCCTTTGACGATGGATCGCGCCTGTGCTACAAGTACGGGCTGCGCGAGTTTCTCGCGCCAACCAGGAGGGCAACTTGGGAGCATTCAAAGTCGGTGAAAAGGTCGTTTACCCCGCACATGGTGTGGCAGTTATCGAAGAAGTAAAATCCCGGACAGTTTCGGGTACGGAGGCCAGGTTCTACAGCTTGCGCATTCTTGATTCAGATATGAAGATAATGGTGCCCACGGGTAAGGCCGAGGGCGTGGGACTGCGTCGGGTGATAGGCAAGGACATGATCACCAAGGTTTACAGAGTCCTCAGGGAAAAAAGGGTTTCCATCGATACGGCCACGTGGAATCGGCGTTACCGCGAGTACACCGAGAAGATCAAGACCGGCTCGGTGCTCGAGATCGCCTCGGTGTTGCGGGATCTGTTCATGCTCAAGGGAGACAAGGAATTGTCCTTCGGCGAGCGCAAGATGCTCGATACCGCGCGGAACCTGCTCGTCAAGGAGCTGGCCGTGGCTAAGGCCAACAGCGAAGAGAAGATCATGGAGGAGCTTAACTCAATCTTCGGACACTGACGGCCAGCCGATTAAAGACATACACCGGGCGTGGCCGGGCTCCCCCCTGGGGAGCGTAGCTCTCAGCCCCGGGTGGAAATGAATACTATGAAAAGCCGGGTTTATGCCCGGCTTTTCTTCTTATGGGGCAGGTGAGACAATCGGCTGCGGTGAGCGTGGCATTGATCATTCCGGCGGCTGGCAGTGGACGGCGGCTCGAGCTGGCCGTTACCAAGGCCTTGGCCCCCATAGACGGCGTGCCCATGCTGAGGATGAGCGTGGGCTGTTTCCTCGAAGCGCCCGGCCTGGCCGAGATCATCGTTACCGCTCCCCATGGCCGCTCAGAGGCCTTTGCCGAGGCCCTCGAGGGGGTCTCTATGGGCCAGGTAGGCTTGAGGGTGGTTCCAGGCGGAGCGACGCGACAGGAGTCAGTACGGCTCGCCCTGGAGGCCCTGGAAAGCGACGCTGAGATCGTGTGCGTACACGACGCGGCCCGACCGGTGGTGTCGCAGCGAACAGTCGCTGAAGTTATCGCGGCAGCGGCCGACAGCGGCGCTGCCACTGCCGCTGTACGCCCGGTGGACAGCGTGCGCATACAGCGAGGGGCCGAGGGCGACGCCGGCCGGGACGCTGCTGCTCTCAGTACTGCTTCCGGTGCTGGCCGGGGGCTGCCCGCTGCAGCTACGGTGGCGGTTGACCGCGACAAGGTGTGGCTGGTGCAGACTCCGCAGGCTTTCAGCCGCGAGCTGCTCGAGGCGGCTCACAGGGAAGCCCGCGCCACCGGCCGTTCGGCCACCGACGACGCGGCGTTGGTCGAAGCCGCCGGAACAGCCGTGACCGTGGTCGAAACCGTCGGAGATAACCCCAAGGTCACCAGGGCGTCGGACCTCGAGCTGGTCAGATCGCTGTGTTCGGCTGGACGTTCAGGGCAAGAGCGTCGTTGAGGCTACCCGAGCGCAGCGGCTGCTCGGACAACTCCACCGCGCTGAATCCGAGTTCCAGCAACGACGAGCGAATGCTATCGCATAGCGCCTGCTCCCCGAGCTTATAGAGGTCGTCGGCGTTTACTTCCACGCGCGCGGATTCGCCGAGATGGCGAACGCGCAGGTCGCCAAACCCCATACCGTGGAGCAGGGTTTCGGCACGCTCCACCTGTCGAAGCCTGTCAATGCTGATGCGTGTACCGTAGGGAAAACGGCTCGACAGGCAGGGCGACGCGGGCTGTTCGGCGGTAGCGAGACCGTAGCGACGCGACAGCGCCCTGACGTCGGCTTTGTCCAGGCCGGCCTCTACCAGTGGGTGGCGTACGCCCAGCTCCTGCGCCGCCTGCAGGCCGGGACGGTAGTCGCCGAGGTCGTCCATGTTGACGCCGTCTATGACCTGCGCGAGCCCTCTTTCTTCTGCCAGGCGCCGACACAGGGGGTAAAGCGTCTGCTTACAGAGGTAGCAACGGTGGGCCGGGTTCTCGCTGTAGCCCGGCGTCGCGAGTTCGTTTACCTCTACGACCAGGTGATCGGCCCCCAGCAGCCGGGCCACGCTACGGGCCTGTTCGAGCTCTGTCCGGGGGAGGGTGGGCGAGTCGGTGGTGACGGCTAAGTGGTCCAGCCCTTCAACGGAGCAGACAACCGCCAGCAGCAGCGATGAATCCACGCCACCCGAACAGGCCACGAGCACCGATCCCATGTCTGCCAGGTTGTCTTTGAGCAACTGGTGACGGGTGTCGAGTGTTGCCACTACAGTCCCCCGCGGTCGAAAAGGTCGGTCGTCAGGTAGCGCTCGCCGGTGTCGCAGAACACCACGAGTACTGTCCGCCCTTCGCCGAGCTCCTCGGCCACCTGCAGGGCTGCCTTGCATGCGGCGCCAGATGATATGCCCACGAGTATGCCCTCCTGGTCGGCGAGCCGGCGGGTGGTTTCTGTCGCGTCTTCGTCGCTGACCCCCAGCACCCTGTCGATCAGGTCTTCGTCGAGCACGTCGGGTACGAAGCCGGCCCCTATGCCCTGTATGCCGTGGAAGCCCGGCTCTCCGCCGGCCAGCACCGGTGAGCGCGAGGGCTCAACGGCAACGATTTCCAGCTCCGGGTTGTGCTCGCGCAGTACCGATCCCACGCCGGTGATGGTGCCACCGGTGCCGACCGCCGACACGAAGGCGTCCAGTTGCGGGCACTGCTCGAGAATCTCGGCGGCCGTGGTCTTGCGGTGGGCCTCCGGGTTGGCCGGGTTGATGAACTGCTGTGGCATGAAGTAGTCGGGGTTTTCTTCGAGAACCTCCTCGGCCTTGCGGATGGCGCCGTGCATGCCGCGGGTGTCGGGCGTGAGCAGCAGCTCGGCTCCGTAGGCCATCAGCAGGCCGCGGCGCTCTTCGCTCATGGTATCGGGCATGGCCAGGATGAGCTTGTATCCACGTGCCGCCGCGACCACCGCGAGGCCTATGCCGGTGTTGCCACTGGTGGGCTCGATGATGGTTCCGCCGGGCTTGAGGCGGCCGTCGGCCTCGGCCTGCTCGATCATGGCCAGGCAGATGCGGTCCTTGACCGAGCCCCCGGGGTTGGTGGATTCCAACTTGGCCAGTATTTTCGCGGATCCCGGGCCGGGAAGACGGCGCAGCTCCACCACCGGGGTGTTTCCTACCAGTTGCAGTACATTGGCTGCTACCTGCCGGGGCAAGGGCATGCGAGTGCGCGGCGGCGACTCCAACCAGTCGCCTGCCTGTTGATAATCCTATGGACGCCGGCCGATGTTGTCAACGCCATTGCCGACCGGCAGCTTCACAGTGGGGGCAGGACCCCGGGGCGCCCCCCACCTGCTGTCTTTCTGGAAGGCAGGGGTGCCTTGTTCCGAGGTTTCTGGTAAAAATGTCGCTCGGAGGCCTTGCCGGGTATGTCGGAAGAAAAAGACGAACAGTCGTTCACCTTTAAGGATAAGAGGCGTTTTGACTCCAGCGGCGATGATCGCGAAGAGGGCGCTGAGCAAGCAGACGAGCAGCCGGCCGAAGAAGCGGCCGAGAGCGAGGCCGCGGCCGCAGAATCCAGCGTAGAATCCAGCGCAGCATCCGAACCGGGAGGCGAACGCGCCGACCTGGCCTTTTCGACTTTCATCGTGGGACTGGCATCGCAGGCCTTCATGTTCCTGGGAGCCATAGCGGATCCCGCCGACCAGCAGATAAAAAAGGACCTCGAACAGGCGGCCGCCATGATCGCCCTGGTCGAGGTGCTCAGGGAAAAAACCCGCGGCAACCTGACCGAAGACGAGGACTCCATGTTTGAAGACGTGCTATACCAGCTACACATGCGTTACGTTGCCGAGGTCGGGGCCGCCGACGAGTCGTCCGCAAGGGACAACGACTCCTGATGGTTGCTAAGAACGGATTGCGTGCTGCCCTCGTTCTCGCCGGTGTGCTGGTGGGCGTGGTGGTCACCGTTTCGCTCAACCGGCAGAGCTGCACCACTGCCGACGATGTTGTTCCGCCTGCGCTGTTGCCCGTGGGGCAGGCCTTGTCGGTGGGCAGTTCGGGGCTTCCTGATTTTGTAACGCTGGTCGACACCATAGCGCCCTCCGTGGTCAATATCTCGGTGTCCGAAAAGGCCAGCTCCAAGCTCGGCCGTCGGCGCGACTTCCATGGCCCCTTCGGTATGCCGTCGCCTTTTGAGCGGCCCGAGCGCAAGCCCCGCACCCGTCGTAGTCTGGGCTCTGGCTTTATCATCGATACCGAGGGCTACATCCTCACCAATCACCATGTGGTGGCCGACGCGAGCAAGATCGTGGTCCGGCTACACGACGAATCCGAGTACGACGCCGAGATAATAGGCACGGATGAGAAGACCGACATCGCTGTCATTCGCATCACCGGCGCCGACAACCTGCAGCCCGTTCCGCTAGGCGATTCGGACGCGCTGCGCGTGGGCGAGTGGGTGCTCGCGGTGGGTAACCCCTTCGGGCTCGATCACACGGTGACCGCCGGCATCGTTTCGGCAAAGGGGCGTCGCATCAGCCAGGGCAATCCCTACGAAGACTTCGTCCAGACCGACGCCGCCATCAACCCGGGCAACTCGGGGGGACCGTTGATAAACCTGGCGGGACAGGTCGTGGGTATAAACACGGCGATTTTCTCGCGCGGTGGCGGCAGCATAGGCATCGGCTTTTCGATTCCCATCAACATGGCGCGGCGCGCGGTTCCGCAGCTCAAGGAGCACGGTTTTGTTACCCGCGGGTGGCTGGGCGTCCGCATTCAACCAGTGGACGATGACATCGCCGAGTCGCTGGGCCTGGACGAGGCCCAGGGCGCGCTCGTGGCCTCGGTGTTCGACGACAGCCCGGCGAGCGAGGCCGGTGTCGAGGCCGGCGACGTCATAGTTTCGTTCGACGGTCAGGATGTAGACAAGTCCGACGACCTGCCCGCGATAGTCGCCGAGACCGTACCGGGGAAAGAAGTCGAGCTGGTTGTCATTCGCGACGGAGCATCGACCACCCTCAAGGTGACCGTGGCCCGGATGGATTCAGACGAAGAGCCGGCCAAGCCGGTGAAGGCCGAGGCGCTGGGACTGTCGGTGCAGGACATCACCGAGGAGCTCGCGGCCGAGCTCGGCATTGACACCAACGTGGAGGGCGTGATCGTCTCGGCCGTAGAGGCCGGGTCTCCCGCCGAGCGCGTGGGCATCAGGCCCGGCGACGTTATTGAGCAGGTCGCCAACACGCGGGTCAGCAACGTCAAGGAGTTCCGCGAGCAACTCGCCGACAGGGACGAGGACGACAGCGTACTGGTGTTGGTACGGCGTGGTGACGACACCCTGTTCCGGGTGATCAAGCCTGACGCCGAGGACTGAGGGTAACCGGGGTTTCTGTGATCCGACCGCGCTGGCTGGTCTCTCGCCGGTTTCTTGCCTACGCCCTCGGGCTGTTGTTGCTCGCCGGGCTCGCCGGGGGGCTGCTGGCCTGGCGTTTCTACCTGCAGACCGATGAGCTTCTCACCGGGCACTTCGCGGGGCAGCGCTGGGATTTTCCCTCACGCATCTATTCCGACCAGTACGCCGTCTACCCGGGGCTGGGCGTGGATGGCGAGCTGTTTGCCTGGAGGCTCAAGCGCAGGGGCTACGTCGAGGTGCGAGACAGGCCCGAGGCCAGGGGAGAGTACCGCTACGTTGCGGCCGACGGTGAGCTGGGACACCCACGCAGGCTCGAACTGTTTCTCCGCTCTTTTGATTTCCCCGGTCGGCGCGAAGCGGGCCGCCTGCTCGACATCAGGCTCGACGCGGGCGGGCGCATACTGGGCATGCACGAAGGCCCTGGCGGTGAGGAGATATACTCGTTTTTTCTCGAGCCGGTGATGCTGGCCGGCCTGCACGGCGAGCTGCGCGAAGACAGGCGGGAAATGAAAATAGCCGAGGTCCCTGCGCACCTGGTGCGGGCCGTCGTGTCGGTGGAGGATCGTCGTTTCTTTGACCATCGCGGTGTCGACCTGCGCGGACTGGCACGCGCGTTTCTCGTCAACCTGAGGTCGGGCAGGGTCAGGCAAGGTGGGTCTACGCTCACCCAGCAGCTCATGAAGAACTTCTTCCTCGATAATGAGCGCACCCTTACTCGCAAGGCGAGGGAGGCAGTAATGGCGGTCATGGCCGAGCGCCGCTTCTCCAAGCTCGAAATACTCGAAAACTATCTCAACGAAATCTACCTCGGGCAGAAAGGCGGGGTCGGCGTACACGGCATGTGGGAAGCCTCGGCCTGGTACTTCGGCCGAGAACCGCGGGAGCTCTCGCTGGGGCAGGCGGCCACGCTGGCCGGCGTCATCCGGGCGCCCAACTACTACTCGCCCCACCGCCATCCCGAGCGCGCCGTCGAGCGGCGCAACGTCGTGCTGCGGGTGCTGCTCGACGTGGGTGAGATCGACCACCGTACTTATCGCAGGGCCCTGGCCGAGGCGCTGGGAACCGTGCCGCCGGTTGCGGCTACGGGCAGCGCGTCGCATTTCACGGATTTCGTTCGCAACGAACTCAAGGAGAACTTTCCCGCCGAGGTGCTCAAGAGCGAGGGTTACAGCATCTTCACGACCCTGGACGCGGGCTTTCAACACGTGGCCGAACGAGCCGTTGCCGAGGAGCTCGACAGGCTGGAGCGGGACTTTCCCACCCTGCTCAGGGAGCAGGGTGACCGCATAGAAGGGGCGCTGGTTGTCCTGAACCCGCGCACGGGAAGGATACTCGCCATGGTGGGCGGGCGCGACTACGGGCGCACGCAGTTCAACAGGGTCCTCAACGCGCGCAGGCAGACCGGCTCGGTGTTCAAACCGGTGGTCATGCTCGCGGCGGTCGGCAGCGAGGAAGTAGGCAGGGTGCACTTGCTGCCCACCAGCCGCGTGACCGATGAACCGTTTACCTGGGACTATGACGGAAAGAAGTGGTCGCCGGCCAACTACTCGGACAAGTTGTACGGAGAGGTAACCGTCCGCGAGGCACTGGAGCGCTCGATCAACACCGCCACCGCGAGGATCGCTCGCGATGTCGGTATCGAAGAGATCCGCGACCTGGCCGTTCGCCTGGGAGTAGACGAAGCGCTGCGGCCCTGGCCAGCCATCTCGCTGGGCGCCTACGAGATCTCGCCCTTCGACGTCGCCCGCGTGTACTCGGTGTTTGCCGGCGGTGGCATGAAGGCCGAACCGCTGGGGGTTGCCAAGGTTGTCGACCGAACGGGTAAGGTCATCGAGGGCAACCGCCTGGAGTTTGAACGGGTAATCCCCGCCGTGGACGCTTACCTGGTGACCCACATGTTGGAGGGAGTAATGGAGCGAGGCACGGGTCGACGTGCGCGCACCGCCGGTTTCACTCGCCCGGCCGCCGGCAAGACCGGCACCAGCAACGACTACAATGACGCCTGGTTTGCCGGCTACACCCCCGGGCTGCTGGCGGTGGCCTGGGTGGGCTTCGACAAGGCCGGGCACGTGGGCCTGAGCGGGGCGACGGCTGCGCTGCCCGTGTGGACGCGTTTTATGAAGGAAGCACTCGAGGAACGGCCGCCGTCGGCTTTCGAGGTGCCGGCCGGCATCGAGCTGGTCGAGGTCGATCCTCGAAGTGGACTGTTGGCCACCGTGGCTTGTAACGATACAATCACGGAGGCGTTTCTCGAGGATGACGTTCCCAACCAACACTGTGGTGCCCTTGGCCACCTGCTGCCCCGGCAGGCAGAACCTCGGCACTGAACCAGTGCCGGCCCTGCGGGTCGTTGTGCCCCTTGTCCTGGTCTGTTCCCTGTTGCTCGTTTCGGCCTGCACGGTGGCCAGCCTGCCGCGTTTTCCGGGCGCCGGTGGCGCGGCGGGTCGGGCGGGGCAGGAGCCGGTCAAATCGGGACAACTGGCCAGGGCCGGCCTGCTGCTCGACGAGACCGTCGCCGCGGCAGCTGCCGGGGGCCAGCTGGGGGCGGGACGCCTGGCCAGCCTGCGCTTTGTTGCCCGCGCCAGGGACCTGATGACACGCGAACGTAACGAAGAGGCCCTCGACCTGCTCGAGCGCTCCATGGGGCTGGACGGTGGCAGCTGGTACACCTGGCTGTACATGGCCGAGGCCTGGCGCCGGGGCGGTGACCCAGCCCGCGGACGGGTGTACCTGGAGAAACTCGACGGCCGCGTACCCGATGACGACCGACTGGCGCTTGAAATTGAGCTGCTCAGGCGGCAGGTGTATCTCCCCGCCGGGCTCACCGGTGAATTTTCCGGCCGGGACGGCTGAACGTGCTTGTACTGGGTATAGAGACTTCCTGCGATGACACCTCGGCCGCGCTGGTCGAGGATCGGACGGTGCTGTCCAACCTGGTGGCTTCGCAGGACGCCCTGCACGCCGACTACGGTGGAGTGGTGCCGGAGCTGGCGGCGCGACGCCACCTTGAGACAGTGCAGACCGTTATCGAGCGGGCACTGGAGCTGGGCGACAGGCAACTCGACGAAATCGACGTTGTCGCTGTCACGCGCGGGCCCGGGCTGGTTGGTTCCCTGCTGGTGGGCCTGTCGGCGGCCCAGGGCCTGGCGCTGGCGCTCGACCGACCGCTGTACGGGGTCAACCATCTCGAAGGACACGTGTTGTCTCCGCTGGTCGAGGGGCAGGACGATTTTCCCTTGCTGTCGGTGCTGGTGTCGGGTGGACACACGGCGATGTACCTTGTCGAAGACGTGGGCGTATACAGGGAGCTTAGCCGTACGCGCGACGATTCGGCCGGTGAGGCTTTCGACAAGGGCGCCAAGATGCTCGATCTGGGCTGGCCCGGGGGCAAGGTCATGGACGAACTGGGGAGTAGGGGCGATCCGACCGCGCTGCGTTTTCCGCGGCCGCGGGTTCGTGACGACTCGCTGGCCTTCAGCTTTTCGGGCCTGAAGACATCACTGTGGGATTTTCTTCACTCCGACGACAGCAAGGGCCACAGTCTCGAGGACGTGTGCGCGTCGTACCAGGAAGCCATAGTCGATTGCCTGCTGAAAAGGGTGGGGGAGGCCGTGGAACGTTTCGCGCCCGCGTCAGTAGCGGTTGCCGGTGGCGTGTCAGCCAACAGCCGGCTGCGCAGGCGACTTACCGAGGAACTGTCGCAGCGTGGCATGACTCCGTTGTTTCCTCCCTTAAGCCTGTGCACCGACAACGCGGCCATGATCGCCTACGCGGCGGTCCGTCGCATGGAAAACGGCCTGCCCGGCGAGCAACTTGAAGCCGTGTCCCGGCTGCCGCTGGGCTCGGTGCAGTGAAGTTCCAGTGGTGAAGTTCCAGTGGTGAAGGGCTCCCGGCGGCGGGCTCCGCGGCTGGGGCAGAACTTTCTCGTCGACAGGGTCGTCTGTGAAAGGATAGTCGACTGGGCGGGGGCGCGGGGCCGCAGCGTGGTCGAGATCGGTTCCGGCCGAGGCGCGTTGACCGGACTGCTGGCCGATCACTCGAGCAAACTGCTGGCCATCGAGCTCGACAGCAAACTGGCCACGAAGCTGGCGGCGCGTTACGACAACAGCGATCACGTGCGCGTGCTGCAGGCCGACGCGCTCGCGGTCGACCTGGACGCCCTGCTCGACGAGCCCTGCCTGGTGGTTGGCAATCTTCCCTACGAGAGCGGTACGGCTATCGTCCGTCACCTGCTTGAGCAGCACCCACCGGTCGAAGAGATGGTCGTGATGCTGCAGAAGGAGGTCTGCCAGCGCTTGTTGTCTGGCCCGGGCAGCCGCAGCTACGGCGTTCTGTCGGTTATGACGGGTATGTACGCCGACGTGGAGGCCGGGCTCGAGGTCGGGCCCGAAAGTTTCGACCCCGCGCCGGCCGTGGACTCGATGGTCATAAGAATTTCCTGCCTCGACGGGCCGCGCTACGAGCCTGGCGATGAAGCGCTTTTTGCCGAGCTGGTGAAGGCGGCGTTCGTGTCGAGACGCAAGATGCTGGGCAACACGCTGGTCAAGTGGATCGACGCGCGACTTGGCGAGGGCAGCGGTCGCGAGCTCATCGAAGAGGCAGACATCGATCCGGGCTGTCGTGCCGAGCAGGTCGAGATAGAAAAACTGGCGGCGCTGTGCCGCGGGCTTCACCGGGAAGAGCAGCGCAGTGCCTGAGCTGCCCGAGGTCGAGGTGGTTCGCTCCAGCCTCGAGCCGCTGCTGGTCGGGCGCAGGATCACCGGCGTGCAGCTGCGCTGCGCTTCGTTGCGGCGGCCGGTCGACCCGGCCTTGCCCCGCCTGCTGACCGGGCGCAGCATCACCGCCACCCGCCGGCGCAGCAAGTACCTGGTGCTCGACCTCGACCAGGGGCCTTCCTGCATACTGCACTTCGGTATGAGCGGCACCCTGATCCACAACCCCGGCGGCCTTGATAGCCCGGCCAGGCACGACCACCTTCTGTTCGAACTCGACGACGGCGCGGTGCTCAGTTTCAACGATCCGCGGCGCTTCGGCCTGGTGGTGATGGACGACTACGACAGCTGCTCGCTGTTCGCCGATCTCGGCCCTGAACCCCTGCAGGCCGATTGCTTCACGGGCGCGTACCTGGCTGGCTTCAAGACGCGCAGCCGCAGGACCATCAAGGATATACTCATGGATCAGCGCGTGGTGGCAGGCCTGGGCAACATCTACGTAAACGAAATACTCTTCGACTGCGGTGTGAGGCCGCGTCGGCGCATGCCGAGAGTGAGCCGGGCCGAGTGCGCGCTGCTGGTCGAGAGCAGCCGCCGTATACTCACCGAGGCCATAGAGCACCGCGGTTCAACGGTGTCGGATTTTCTCGACGGCATAGGCCGGCGCGGGGGCTACCAGTGGAGGCACCAGGTCTACGATAAGGTGGGGGAGCCCTGCGGCCACTGCGGCTCGGTGATCAAGCTCGTCAGGGTGGGCGGGCGTTCGAGTTTCTACTGCCCGTCCTGCCAGGACTGACGCGCGCGCCAGCCGCGCCGCCTCAGCCGGGAAAACGAACATCGAGACGGTCGCGCAGGGCGTCACCCAGCGAGTTAAGTCCGAGTACCGTGAAGAGGATGGCCAGCCCTGGAAAAATAGTCAGGTGTGGTGCCACCAGCAGGAACGATCGTCCGTCGTTGAGCATTGAGCCCCAGGAGGGTGACGGCGCCTGCACGCCGAGACCGAGAAAACTGAGCGACGATTCGGCCACGATAGCTCCCGCTACGCCGAAGCTCGCCTGGACCAGCAGCGGTGCCGCCAGCAGTGGCAGCAGGTGCCGGGTCACCACCCTGGCTGGACCCAGGCCCATGGCCTCGGCGGCGAGCACGTGTTCGCGGCGGCGTAGGCTCAGTACCTCGCCGCGGGCCAGGCGGGCGTAACTCGTCCAGGCGGTGAGCCCCAGCGCCAGCACTACGTTGCCTGCCCCAGGTCCCAGCACCGCAGCCAGGGCGATGGCCAACAGCAGCCCCGGAAACGCCAGCAACACGTCGACCAGGCGCATTATCAAAAAATCAACCGGGCCTCCCAGGTAGCCGGCCGCACAGCCCAGCAGCACACCCAGCATCAGCGACAACGCGACGGTGCCAAGTCCTATACCCAGGGACACCCTCGCGCCGTAGAGCACACGGCTGAGTTGGTCGCGTCCCAGGCGGTCACGTCCCAGCGGGTGGTCGAGGGCGGGAGCGGCCAGGCCGTTCTCCAACGATTGGGCCGCGGGCGGCGAGGGGGCCAGCAGTGGCGCAAACAGCGCTCCGGCAGTGAGCAGCGACAGCACCAGCAGTCCCGGCAGCAGCGGCGCGCGTTTTCGTGCGCGGGGGGTGTCAGTCATCGTCGTCACCGTAGTTCACGCGCGGGTTGGCCCAGACGTAAGCCAGGTCGGTAAGCAGGTTCACCAGCACGTAGGTGACAGCGATCACCAGCACGCAGCCCTGCACCACCGGGTAGTCGCGGCTGTAGATCGCCTGCACCATGAGCCTGCCCAGCCCCGGCCAGGCGAATATCGTCTCGGTGATCACGGCGCCGGCAAGCAGACCACCCAGTTGCAGGCCCAGCACAGAGAGCAGTGGCGTCAGCGCGTTGGCCAGTACGTGGCGAAGCATGACCATGCTTTCACCGAGGCCCTTGGCCCTGGCGGTGCGCACGTAGTCTTCGCCCATGACTTCGAGCAGGCTGCTGCGGGTCATCCTTACCAGCAGGCCGGCCATGGCCGTACCCAGGGTGAGGGCGGGCAGCACGAGGTGGGCCGCACTGCCCCTGCCCGACACCGGCAGCCAGCCGAGCTGTATCGAAAACAGCAGCACGAGCATGGGGCCCAGCCAGAAGTTGGGCACGGCAACTCCCAGCATACTGCCAGCCAGCGACAGGCGGTCGACCGTACCGCCCGCTTTCCACGCCGAGAGCAGGCCCAACGGCAGGGCAATGGCTACCGCGATCAGCAGCGCGGCCAGGGCC
>DBZX01000089.1:14822-15212 GCA_002311335.1 bacterium UBP10_UBA1149 | reverse complement strand
GCGGTGGCCGGCGCGTGCAGGGCCACCAGTTCGGCCACCGGCTGATCACCCTGTATGGAGCGGCCGAGGTCGCCGCGCGCCAGGCCGGACAGGAACGACAGGTACTGTACCGACACGGGTCGGTCCAAGCCCAGGCGTCGCGACAGTGCTTCGCGGTCGGCCGCCTGGGCGTACTCGCCGAGCATTATGTCGACCGGGTCGCCGGGCATGGCGTGGGTGAGAAGAAACACTACCGTGGCGACCCCCAGTACGGTAGGTACGAGTACGGCCAGGCGCTTGCTCAGGTAGGGCAGCATACGACGGTAGTTTATCTCAAGGGCTCGCGCGCCGCGCGTCCTTCGGGGCTGGTGTCAACAGGCGGGAATTTTTCCAGGAGCTCGGCCGAGGCCA